>CAJWLO010000015.1 GCA_913043235.1 uncultured Fidelibacterota bacterium | reverse complement strand
GAGGCGGTCGTGGTGTTCAGGGCGCAATGAGCAAAGATGAAGATTTTGTAGAGCATCTCTTTATTGCTAATACCCACAATTTCATGCTCTTTTTCACTGACTTGGGGAAGTGTTTCTGGCTTAAAGTCTACGATATTCCCCAAGGAGGCCGAGCTACCCGAGGGCGCGCCATAGTGAATCTTATCGGATGTGAACCAGGTGAAAAAGTTGAAGCGTTTGTTAGTGTAAAAGAGTTCGACAATAATCACTTTATCGTAATGGCCACAAGAAACGGAATAGTAAAAAAGACAGTTCTTTCTGCCTATGGAAAACCAAGAAAAGGAGGCATATTTGCCATTGATATTCGCGATGGTGATAAATTGATTGAGGCTCGCATTACAAACGGTGAGCACGACATTCTTTTAGGAACATACGAAGGGAAATCAATCCGTTTCTCGGAAAACAATATACGCCCGAGCGGCAGAAAAACCATGGGTGTAAAAGGTATAAGACTTGGTTCAATTGACGATCATGTTATTGGTATGCTGGTCGTTCGCCGGGAAGGAACAATCCTGGTGGCAACGGAAAAAGGTATGGGTAAACGAACAGATGTTATTCAGTATAGAACCCAGACGCGTGGCGGAAAAGGCGTTATGACGATGCGTTGTACAGAAAAAACAGGGAACATGGTTAATATAATGGAAGTAGTTGATTCAGATGATTTGATTATAATCACCGACTCAGGTGTTCTTATGCGGCAGCCCGTTTCTGATATAAGAACGATTGGTCGCGTTACACAAGGAGTAAAGCTGGTCAAGCTAGATGAAGGCGCCAGTATTTCTTCTATTACCAGGGTTATCAGCGAAGATGCAGAAGCCAAAGAACCAGAAGATGACATACATCAAACAGGCACGGAAATGCAAGATGACCAAAATGAAAAGGAATGAACCTTAAGGAAAAACTATATCAAATCCGCAATAATATTCTCTTTGCACAAGAGACACACGGCTTTGATCATTCTGTTGAGATTGTAGCTGTTACTAAAACCCGACCATTTAATTATATAAAAGAGTGTTATAAGGCTCATATTTTCGCCATTGGCGAGAACCGCATCCAGGAAGCGGTAGAAAAATTTCAACCTTTTTCGGATATGCCGAAACTTATAAAACGGTTTATAGGCCACTTACAGTCAAATAAGGTCAATAAATGTCTAGATCTGTTTGATGCGGTAGATTCTGTAGACAGCATTAAGCTGGCACGTAAAATATCAAACAGGGCTGCATCTCTAGGGAAAACTGTACCTGTGCTCTTGGAGGTTAATACCAGCAGAGAACCACAGAAAGGCGGTTTTAACCCAGACATGGTTGATGAAATGCTTTCCTGTATAAACGAAAAAAATATAGAAGTAAACGGCCTTATGACCGTTGGTCCGAATACCGGAGATAAAGAAAAAATAAGACAATCTTTTATAGAACTACGTGAGCTTTCCCATTATCTAAACCAACAATACGGTGAAAACAGACTTAAGGAATTGTCCATGGGTATGAGTGGAGATTATAAGCTTGCTGTGGAAGAAGGCTCTACTATTGTGCGTTTGGGAACCGCGTTATTTGGGCATCGGGAATAACATAGTTTAATTTATAATTTTTGTTTTTTTGACATTAATTATAAAGCCTATTAATCCTATCAGAAATTTAGGTTTTGATCTCAGCCATTATTAACATCGTCTAAATTTCAGGAGGAAACAAACATGTTTATCCGAACCTTATATACTGTTTTTTTTATAAGCTCTCTGTTCGCCCAGAAGCCTTTCGGCAAAATCTCTCTGCCGTTGGGAAGAGTTCAGGTTCAAACTAGTGGAGATTGGTCAAGGGCCAAGCCTAACCAGGCCGTTTTCGAAGGTAATCGTATTCGCACCCAAGCCAAATCTCGCTGTGAGGTCACACTAAAAGGAGGAGGAAAGGTTCGCATTGGTGAAAATGCAGAATTAGAATTGATTGAAGCAGATGTGAAGCCTATGGTTAAAAATTTCAATGCAAACTTGAAAAAAGGTAGCGTCTGGGTTTCGGCTAAGGCGGCATTTGGGGAGAAGAAAAACATAGCTCTGCGAACTCCTACAGCGGTGGCTGCCATACGAGGTACCGTATTTAAAGCAAAAGCCGGAGATGATCAAAGTTCGGTACAGGTATATGATGGCAGTGTGGATGTAAATCAAGTAGATAAGTTTATGGAAGAACGCAGAAAAAGACGAAAAGGCCTAACGCCAAAAGGACCTGATGGACAACCTAAATTCAAGCTGGGCCCCGTAAAAGAGATTGCTGCACCAACACAGGTCTCAGGTCCTTACGAGATCACTTTGGAAGAATGGGTTACCCTTGCCAAAGGAATGCAAATTAATGTCCGTTCCGATGGTAAATATCATATGTTTGAATTTGATCAGGAAAAAGACGAGAAAGATGATTTCGTAAAATGGAACAAGGAACGAGACACTGATAATTAATATTTGCTAGCCCGATAAATGACTGATCGACAAAAACGCATAATCTTTGGTTTGGCCATAGGCGCGTTTATTTCTCTTATTGTTCACTTTGGAACCTACGGCGAGGGCTCAGCACTTAGTGACATTCTTGATCGCTATGAATATCAATCTTACGATGCTCGAATGCGCGCCAAAACCAATGGTGTGGAAGAAGCGTCTATCGAAAGTGTTGTTGTTATTGACATTGAACAAAACTCTATAGCCAACCTAGGCAATTATCATGAGTGGCCTCACGCATACCACGGGCAGCTAATCGATGTTGTTTCGTCGGGAGAGCCTAAAGCGCTTATTTTTGATATTATTTTTGATCAGAAAGACGACGGAACATATAAATTAGTAGAGTCTTTGTCTTGGAACCAAACCAACTCTTTACCTGATGTGAAAAACGCGGCAGACCAGTTTCTTGTAAGTCACGACCCTGGCCGATTTGTGTGGAGCACTTCCAAGAGCCAAACGACCCACCATGCTCTTGTTTTTGAAGGAGAAGACACTCTCAACTTTCTCTACGCTATGGATGAAATTCCCGATGGATATGATGCATCAAAACATATAATTAATATTACCCAGGAAGTTGCTGATCGCTTGCCAGAAGCAGCGCGCCTTGGCAACACCTATACAGATTTGCTAAGCCACTCTTCCGGTGCGGGCTCTGCTAATTTTCCACAGGATAAAGATGGGATCACACGACGGGCGCCTACAGCTATACATTTTAAAGGGTCTGGAGATGTGTTCCTTTCATTAACCATGTCTGCAGTAAAAGAAATACTAGGTATTTCAGTCGATGGCTTTGACTACGACTTTGGAGCGGGTCTGCTTCGCCTTATAGATACCAGCGGTATAGTGGTTCGTGAAATTCCTATTGATGATCAAGGTCGAATGTTTGTTAATTATTATGGACCCTATAAAACATTTTATTATATACCTTATATGTACTGCTTTGATCCGGAAATGTTGGATCCGACATATTGGACTGGTAAAGTAGCATTGGTTGGGTCATCGCTTCCGGGGCTTATGGATTTGCGGAATACTCCAGTGCAGGAAACATTTGCTGGTGTTGAGATTCACGCTAATGTGATCCACAGTATTTTAAACAATCAATTTATCTCTATGAAAAAGTCTTCGGCAAAGCTGCTTGCTATGATGCTTATGGCAATTGTTGTCGGGGCCTTATCTGGGTTTCCAGGAAAGCCACTCTGGGGGTTTGCTGTTTTATCTGGATGTATTGCGGTATGGGTTGTTTTTACCTATAGTCAGTTTTTAAATGAACTCGTTGTTTGGGACATTGTTCGACCAGCGCTTGCTATGGCCCTAACACAGCTGAGTGTTTTTTCATATACTTTTTTAATTTTAGATAAAGATAAGAGATTTTTAAGACAAACATTTGGAACATATATATCACCAAAACTGATTGATAAAATGATTGCAGAAAAAACGGAGCCAAAGCTTGGAGGGCAAGAAGGAATGCACACCGCTTTTTTTTCTGATATAGAAGGTTTTACAAAAATTTCGGAGGAGATGAAACCCGTGGATCTTGTTCAATTACTGAATGAATACCTTACTGATATGACCGCAATCCTCCTTGAAAATCAGGGCACACTGGATAAGTATATCGGTGATGCAATTGTTGCATTTTACGGAGCACCTATTCCTGTAAAAGACCATGAATACATGGCCTGTATTACTGCACTAGCGATGCAAAAACAACAAAATCGGCTTCGAAACAGGTGGAAAAAAGAAGGTGAAAGGTGGCCTGATATAGTTCATCTTATGAACACTAGAATTGGTCTACATACAGGCCCAATGGTTACAGGGAATATGGGCTCTGAGCAACGTATGAATTATACTATGATGGGCGATACGGTAAATCTGGCTTCCAGGCTAGAAGCGTCTGCGAAACAGTATGGAGTGTATACCCAAATATCGGAAGACACGTATACCGCAGTGAAAGAAAGGGTGGTTGCACGGGAGCTGGATCATGTTCGGGTAGTTGGTAAAAGTTTACCGGTAAAAACCTATGAACTTATAGCCTTAAGCGGCGAAGAGCCTGAAACCTATAAAACACTCATTCCGGAGTTTCAAGAAGCGTTAAAAACCTATAGGGATAATAAGTTTAAAAAGGCTAAAACAATGTTTAGAAACTTAGAAAAAATTGAAGAAACATACCCCGGTAGGAAGAAAAACCCATCCCAGGTTTATGTTGAAAGGTGTTCGTATTTGATTAGCTCACCACCGGAAGAAGGTTGGGGTGGTGTATGGACACTTACTGAAAAAAAGTAATAGTTAAGGTTTCCTAAAAAGTCCGGTTTATGTATTAATCACCTTCATTATAAAAACATCTTTTCTCTGTACAGGTTTATTTTATTGTTTTGTCGCTGAAGATTGTATCCTAAAAAAAGAAAAATCACCACAGAAATATTATTTTGAATAAGCCACACATTAAAGAACAAGAAAAACAGCTGTTTTTTCTGCTTGCAGTTGAATATAAGACCAAAGATAACGTACATTTGGGAAAATACTTCACGTCACGATTATTTTTATATTCTATTAAAGAATAAAACTATCTTTAAAAAGGGGAGTTGGAAGATGAAAAAAATCGTTTTTGTTATATTATACATATCAAATTTATCCATGGCACAGGATAATGATGAGGCCAAAAAAAACAACACTAAAAAAACAGTAGCTGTGTTTGATTTTGAGTCTCAAGGCATAGATGAAAACGAAACCCTTACTTTTTCTGAGCGTTTTCGTACCGAGATAGGCAATACCGGTGCTATACGCTTGATTGAGAGAAAAGCGCTGGAAAAAATAATGGAAGAGCAGGGCTTGCAACAGTCTGGCTGTACTTCTGATGAGTGCGCCGCTGAAGTGGGGCAGCTTTTAGGGGCGCAGAATATGATTAACGGATCCATAGGGCGGATTGGAAAATCATACACTGTGGATATCAAAATGTTTTCGGTTGAGACTGGTGAAACAGAGCGGACCGCTAGCGCTACCTATGAAGGCGAGATTGATGGGTTGCTAGTAGAGATCCAAATCTTAGCTTGGGAAATAGTTGGTATGGAAGCGCCAACAAGATTAAAACTACAGCGCGAAGGTGATGTAGCCTTAGCTACTCTGGCGGTAATGGATTTTGAGGGAAGAGGTATTTCTTTAGGTGAAGCCCAGACGTTGACCGACAGGCTGATTACTGAGCTGTCTCGAACAAAAAAAGTGATTTTAGTGGAAAGAAGCACGATGAGCGATGTTTTGAATGAACAGGGGTATGAAACTGAGGGATGTACATCCGATGAGTGTGCCGCTGAGGTGGGAGCCCTCTTGGGTGTTGACCTGATGATTAGTGGTGCAATTGGTAAGATCGGCAACACCTATACGATCGATGCTAAAATGTTCAAGGTTTCCACAGGTGCAGCAGAAAACATGAAAAACATCACCTATCAAGGTGAAGTAGATGGATTGATCATTGAAATCGAGATTCTTGCCTGGCAGATTCTAGGCCTTAATCCGCCAAAGAGCCTGATCAATAAGAAACGAAAAGGAATGTCGGCTCTGGCATCCAACACCCCCCTGCCAAAAACAAAAGGAGGGGCGATTTTGAGATCTGTTTTTATCCCAGGACTTGGTCAGATATACGGCAATCATGGAAAATCAGGCTGGGCCTATCTAGGCTCTGAAGCTCTGTTTATTGGCTTGGCTGTCATGGGTTTGAATAATTACAACACAGCCAGCGCAGACTATAACACAGCCTATGGCGCTTATCAAATTGCAACAGATGTGGATGAAATAGCGGTCCAAAAGGCAGCAACCAATGATGCTATTTCCCGTATGAATAAAGCCAATAGCATGAGCGCTACATTTTCTGTTTTGGCGGGCGTGGTGTGGGGCGCAAGCGTTATACACGCGGCCGTGGTGGCACCGAATGATTTGGCTCAATACAAAATAAGCCCGCTACAATTGGCCTATAATCCTGTAACAAAAAACACGGAGCTAACCTTTAATTTTTCCTTATGAAAAGAATTTTAATCATTTTCACTTTTTTTTTCTTTTCGTGTACCAGCGATGTGCCGGACCCGAATTCAGAGGATCTTTTTGACAACCCCCTTGATGCGGAAGAAGTAGAATATGATCTTCCTGCGCTAACCTTCTTTCCCGTAGAGATAAACGCAACCGCCGGAGGTATTTTCACCGTGGATGTGTATGCTATGGGGTTTGACAACCTTGCCGGCGCCAATATACGTGTCTCTTTTGATGAGAATCGGGTACAATCATCTTCCGTCATACCAGGCACAATATTCCAGGATGGGAGCCAAGACCCAATCTTTTTTTCGGAGCTGAATGCAGAAAGCGGATGGATAAATATTACCACATCATTTTTGGGGAACAACTCTTCTTTTGTTAATATATCCGCCGCAAGCATAGCACAGCTCACTTTTACCGCCACAACCACGGGAGAAAGTCAAATTTTGTTTGGTACAGAATGTGAAGTGGTAAACCCCAGTGATGAAGCGATAGAAGTTAAGGGCTATGGAGAAGCAACTATTATTGTAAACTAATGAAAAAAAGAATTAGAAAACTATGTATCCAATTAGAGGAGACAGCATTATGAAACTCTTAAAAATAGATAAAACAATTATCGCCATGACTCTTCTGTTGTCCATGGCCACCGCGCAAGTGTCTTACAATGTGAGTGGTGTAGCGCTATTGGATGGCGTAGCGTCCAGCGGGGACCACTCAGGGATTAAAATAGCATTTTACAATCTTCCTTCTGTGACCCCTGAAGATTCCACAACAACAAGCACAAACGGCGCGTTTTCTATTAATATATCACCTGGGTATTACTTGGTGGAGTGGACCAAAACCGGTTATGTCCCCTGGGAACTGGGAGGTCTATCTTTAGCTGCCAACGTGGTTCTGGATTCAGTAACTATGATCGCGGGAGAAGTGTCTGAAGTTTCTGGCACAATAAACACAACCACATGGACAACCGGCTATGTCTACTACGTTACAGATGATATCACCGTTCCATCTGGGGAAACGCTAACCATCAATGCCGGTGTTCGGGTTAAGTTTTATAATGGGAAAGGAATGACGGTAAATGGAAACCTTTTGGCAAATGGAACTGCAGAGAATCACATTCTTTTCACGTCAAAAGAACCGACGCCACTACCAGGAGACTGGAGCAATATTGACCTGAATGGCCGGGATAATAATTTAACTTATGTTGATTATAAGTATGCCACCGACGGGATAACCGGCAGTAATGTAGACCACACCACTATTGATCATATTACAATCCAAGGCAACCTGTCTACATCAGCCCGTGGTATTTATTTTCAATCCGGTGATAGCCTGACGATTACCAATAATTACTTTTCTGTGCAGGGCGATTATGGTATTTATGCCTCCAATGCTAATTATTCAAATATTACCAATAACACTATTATAACACCTTCATACGGCATTCGGGCCCATGACTGTGATAATTGTTCTATAAATGAGAACGACATCAACTCATCGGATGGTACCACCGGTCCAACATATGGAATTAGTGCTGATAATTCTTCAAATATAGATGTGTTGAATAATACTATGGTAGCCCGCGCATATGCGATTTATGTGCCATATTCGTTCAAAGCAACAATTAATCAAAACAAAATTACTGGCCAGTTCTATCAGGATGGCATTCATTTTGCAAATTCCGATTCTTCAACAGTGATGAAAAACAACATAACAAGAACAAGCTCTTTTAGCACTGGCGGTTGGACCTATATGATCAACGCTGCCAGTTCTGAAGGCAGTATAATAAAAAAAGACACGTTGATTTCACCCGAGGCCTATGGTTCGTATGATTATACTTGTGGTATCTTTGCAGAAAGTTCAACTATTGATTCCAATTATATTCAAATGTATGCCTGGGACGATTATTACTATGGGATATATGGGAACAACTCAACCATTTCCAATAACTATATTTTACTTGAAACATATGTTGATGATAGAGGTACTAATTACGCCATCATTAGAGCCCCAGGTTCCAATGTTAATTCAATTATAAACAATACTATTATAAACAATCATAGGGGATTTGATGGAGCATATGGTATAAGCGCTGGCAGCAACAAAACAATAAGAAACAATACCATTAATTGTAATTTTATGAGACAGGCTTTTTATGTAGAACACGATTGTATTGTAGACAGCAATACTGTTTCCGGAGAATACAACCGTTACCTGTTTGAGATTAACGGTGATTCCACCCTTATCAAAGACAATTCGGTAAATATCTCTGGCAGCAGCGCAAATATATGGTTGGACTATCAAAACTACGTTCAGGTTTACAACAACAAATTTTTTAACTCCGGCTCAGGCAGATTTCTGGAATCACATCATTCAGAAGTGTACCTAACCGGTAACATCTTTGAGGGCAATTCCGGTCGGGGAGTTTACTTGACCAACCAAGCCTCCGGGAAGGTTTATAATAATACCCTGGTTTCCACTGATGCCGGCGATTATGGGGTTATACAAACCAACCAAACCAATGTACCGATATATAATAACATAATTACAGGATTTAATTCTGGCGTTTATGTAGAAAATACGATCCAGAACTATAATATAAACAACAACCTGCTTTGGGATATCGATGGCAGCACGTTTAGTGGTACGGCCCTACCGCCCCTGGCAGGACAAATGATTGATGAAAACCCCAATGGATTAGCCGCCGACATTTATAACAATCTTTATTTAGACCCTTTATTTGTCCACCCCGACACAAATAACTACAGTCTCCAGGCTGGTTCCCCGGCAGTGAATGCCGGAACCGCCTCTCTTTCCGATCCAGATGGTTCAGTTTCAGATATTGGCGCCAATTATCATCATATTTATGTGGTTATGGGACACACTGCTCTGGGAAATACGAACAATACAGCCGGACCATACCGCGTTAATGCTACGCTTTCCAGTTCCTCCGGAGCTACCGTTACAGGGTCAGTATACTATGCTATAGATGGCGGAAGCTATACTGAGCTATCTATGACCGCAGCCAGCAACGATACTTTTTATGCCGATATTCCCGGGCAGGCGCTAAATACTACGATCCAGTATTATGTCTCCGGGAGCGATGGGGTCAACACATCAACACTGCCCTATAATCTTTCAGAAGGCGGATATTCATTTTTTGTCTCCCTTTTCAACCAATTTGCGAATATGAATGGGTCTTCAAACTCCGATGGGGAGATTGTGTTAGCATGGGGTACGCCCGTTCCCCTAACAGGTGCCTTAACCGGCCTAAAACTGTATAAAGGCACATCAGCGAATATTGCCCTTACAGCAGGAAACTTGTACCAGGAGTTTGCTGCCAGTGTCACGTCTTACACAGATACGGAAACAGCAGAGGGGGTTACCTATTATTACAAATTAACAGGCACGCTGGACAGCGCCACCGAAGCGCTGGTGTCTGCTGAAACAGCCACCATGAGCAATAATGCCACAACTGTTCGCGTTGCCGGGCAGGCACTGCTCTCTGATGCGACGGACCATTCTGGGGTTAAGGTGTTAATGGTCAATAGATATACGCCCGCAATTCGCGATAGCGTAGTAACCGATCTGACCGGCGTGTACAGCCGCGTTATGCAGACAGGGATCTACAATATCCATTTTTCGAAAGACGGTTACCAGCCAGATATGATCGGTAATCAAACCTTTCCAGGAACGGAAGGAAATATGGACTTGGATACCACAACCATAATACCAGGGGGTAGCTTGGTGCTTGATGGTGAAATTTCTGGAACCCTTCTATCCAGCAATGTTCATTTTGTGGATGGCGATATCACCGTTGCAGAAGAAGACACACTAGTAATACAGCCAGGGACAGTTTTGAAGTTTCGCGGAGAATATGAATTGGTGGTTAATGGAAACATACAGGCGCTGGGAACAGCGGAAGCCCCAATCGTTTTCACATCTGGCAAAGCACAAATTTTATCAGGGGACTGGAAACGGTTAACGCTGAATGATGCAGACAGTTCTGTTTTGCGATATTGTTCGTTTAAATATTCCATAGATGGGGTTTTTCTAAAAAACAACAATCACCATACGGAAATAACACACTGTACGTTTGAGAACATGCTTACAAACTCCCGCGCTATAACCTGCCGAGACTACGCTTCTGGCAGTGAGTATAGCAGTGGAAACGACTCGCTAATCATATCCTATAATAAAACAGATGCGGTAACTCACTATGGGTTATATCTTAGAGAATCAAGGGGGTCGCAGTTTGTGGGTAATGATTTTCAGGGTTATTATGGGTTCGAATGCAGCGATTGCGATGGGTCCTCGATTAAGGAAAACACCATACAATCCAGTCAATTCGGGATGAATTGCTACAGTTGTCAAGGTTCGACAATTTCAAATAATGAAATATATCCATTTGAAGACGGTTATATAGAGTGGGGATTATATGCAGAACACTGTAATGATTGTGAAATAAAGAACAACACAGTTCTTGGGTTCTTTAATAGAGGGATTAATATGTACTCATCAGATAGAGTCGCCGCAATGAACAACGCTATCGCAGATACAAATAAACAGGGCAACTACAGAAATGAAGGAGGTAATTATGGTATTAGTTATGACGATGTAAGCACAGAGATAGCGAATCAATGTACGATAAGAAACAATAATATTTATATTCTAGGAAGGGACAATATATATGGTTTGAGAGGCCAAGGCGCCCTGGTGGATTCAAACACCATAACAGTGGTCGGTAATATCGATTATGCCCGAGGGATATATTCAAGCTATAGCCGCATCTTTGACAATACCATCTATAGTATTTCGGATGGGGAAGGCCGCGGGATAGAATCATATGCTAACAGCGCTAATCCTTCAACAATAAAACGGAACATCGTCTATGCCTTAAACAACAGCAGGGCTTTTCTTGGTGACTATGCACACCTAGAAGATAATGTTTTCTATGGTGCCGACAGTGACCATTTCCTCTGGGGTTTATCAGAAGATTCCCCGCCAACGACTTCAAACTCTTTTCAGTATAATTGGGCGGTGTCGGATGGACCAAACCTGGTTGTAATTAACAACAAGTTTTATGATTTCGGTTATGGTGTTGGTGTAAATGGAGAGAGCTGTGTTATAAAGAATAATGTTTTTAGATTATACCGAAACCAGGGGTTTTCGATATACAGTGGTACCAACACGGTTGTGCAAAAGAACTCGATTACCTTAAGGGGCATGGGCTCGGATATAGATTATGGGATGCGTTTTTATGACAGCAATGTTTCCAATGTTTTCGGGAATACAATTGCTTCACAAAAAAGCTCTACCACGGGCACCGGAATTTCTATATATGGCAGCGCCAGCCCCCAAATCAACTCAAACATTGTTTACAACTTTGGTACGGGTATTAATGCTCAAAGCGCTACCTATGTTTTGAAATACAACTTGATTGTTGCCTCTACAGCAATGACGGGCGATGGGCTTCCGGACCAGGCGGGCGTAACAGCAACGGTAAACTACAATGCTGATCCGTCAGATATTTATTCTAATATCACAGCAAGCCCTGTTTTTCTAGACCTGGATAGTTCTACCGCGATCGGGCCTACATCAGCAGCAATTAATGCAGGAGACGTAGATTCGCTTGATCTGGATGGGACGATTGCGGATATTGGATCCGATTTTTATAATTTCGGCTATGCCCCCTATAGGTTGACGGCTGATAGCACAGGCGATGGTTCTGTTTCTCTGTCCTGGACCATCGTGGCAACGGATAGTTTAAGCGGATATAATCCTTACTACAGGGTTTCAGGAACAGATGATTGGACATTCGAGCCTACCTATGCTACAAGCAACCAAACGATTGAAATCACCGGCCTGACTAATAACACAACATATGATTTTGCGGTGTCGGCCCAGTACCTTATTACAGAAAGCAATAAAAGCAGCGCACTAAAAGAAAAACCGGGTATTCCGTCGATGTCGATTTCAACCAACTATCTTATTGCAAAACAAGAAGCAGGGGATACTAGTATAGTTGAGTATACCATCACCAATAACGGCACTAAAGATTTAACTTACAGTGCTACGTTTAAGACGGATCTGGGTGTGGTAACCTATAATCATCCACAGTATCCCAACGTTAGCGATCCAAGCGATTGGGATGTTATTACTGAAACGGTCGCAATTACACGATCGACTTCCAGAGGTATTTACAATCCAATATTAGAAAGCAATTATGAAAGGGGTGGCGACTGGTCTAGCCCCGAAGGAACATTATGGGCCTGGGGGCCGACAGAGGGAAACACCAATACCTATACATTTTGGAGATCCGCTGTTAATCAGTCTGGTTGTGGCAACCCGCGCTATACTCTTCGTGATGAGAATTGTGGTACACCAATAATGTCATTGTATCTAGTGGAAGACAATTATTATTTTGATGTGGAATGGCATGATTGGCAGGCTTACAGCAACAATGCCACATTTTCTTATACCAGGACCCATTTACCGAGATTTAGCTCTACTTATTATGATGGTGGGAGTGGCACAGTTCTTCCAGGCGAGTTTGCGACTCTTTCTGACAGCCTTTCCAACTCTGAAAATGGCATATATTCCGGGCTTTTTGAAATAAGAACGAATGATACGGAGAGCCTAGTAGATACCGTTTATAGATTAAATATTGTTGGCCCTCAATCTACGCTGCCGTCAACCAATTTTACCCCCGTTGATACCACCGCGGAAGAGTTCTATTATGTTATTACTTCTGCTAGCATCGATGGGTATGGTTTGGAGACAGGAGATGAAGTGGCTCTTTTCTCCGGCGCAACTTGTGTGGGTGCTGGGATGTACAACGGGGTCATGCCTTTCTTGGTTCGAGCCTTTGGCGAGAACCCACCAGATGACACAGGGTTTTCTAATGGAGACTCTATTACCGTGAAAGCATGGGACTTTGGTGAGTCCCGTGTCGCTGCTATGACCGCAACCTTGGAAACTGGGAGCACCACTTTTATAAACGGAGGTTTTGCAGAAGTAACCCTAACCGGAACCATCTATTATAACCAGGAAATAACCATTCAGAGCGGCATGTTTAATCTTATCTCATACTACCTGTACCCCAAGACCCCATCATCTTCGACTATTTTTGGAGGTCTTAGTAACCTGCATATTGTTTATGAAGACGATGGTGCAGCCCTAATTCCTGAGTACGGCATCAACACCATTGGTGATATAGACCTGACTGAAGGCTATCATTTATTTGCTGATGGCGACAACCAGACACTTACAATCGAAGGGCTGTCTATTGACCCAGCAGACTGGTCCATTAATCTGGCGCCAAATCAGTTTAACTCTGTCGCTTTTCTATATGATGGTCCTATGGATGCGGAACAGGCTATGGCTGCAATTGATACGTTGATAGAGATTGTGCAGGATGATGCTGGAGGGGCTTGGATCCCGTCCTTTGGGGCAACAATCGGCAACCTGATCCCTGGTAAGGGATACCAAGTATTTACCACTGTGGATACGGCCATATCATTTACATATGCGCCCTATCAAGCACCCGCGGCCAGGAGCATGCTGGCCGTTGCCAAGCCACAACCTGTCCATTTTTCGTTTCGAAGGACCGGTGCACCATATACTATTGTACTCCAGTCCGCGGTTATAGATGGACACATCCTAGAGCCGGGAGATGAGGTGGCGGTGTATGATGGGGATATTTGCGTGGGGGCAGTGGTTTGGAGCTCAAATGATACTAATGTTTTAACAGCTTGGCGGGGCGATAAAGATCTGGAGCTGCCTGGATACCGGGCGGGGAATACCATGTCTTTCCAGGTTTATAAGACCCGGTTTAAAGAAACAGTTCTCGTAAATGCTAGCTTTACTGATGAAGCCCATCGTGTGTTTGATGGGTCTTCATACTCCCGGGTGTCCCTACGTGGTTCCCCTGGTCTGATTCCGCAGCAGTTTGCTTTGGAACAGAACTATCCCAATCCGTTTAATCCGGTAACCAATATTGGATATCATGTAGCGGAAGATGCCCCGGTGACCATGGTGATCTACAATCTTATGGGTCAGGAAGTTGTGCGACTGCTTGATAATAAGATACATGCTCCCGGGAAGTACAATCTTGTTTGGCAGGCAACAAACCAAAAAGGTGAAAATGTTAGCGCGGGTGTTTACCTGATCCACATGTACAGCACTGGGTTTGCCAAAACGAAAAAGATGGTTCTGCTGAAGTAGGCCCATCCAAGAGTTACCGGTTAAAAAAATGAGAAAATGAAACAGGTTCCCAAATCACATCGTTGTTTTTTGATTGTGTCCCTTTTATCGAGCGGAGCAACAGCGCAATTTGTGCCAGTAGAGCCCACAGGACTACCCTACCACGTTATTGTGTCATCTGTCTTGGTTAATGACGTTCCAGCCACTAATGGAACAGAGATAGGCATCTTTGACGATACGCTTTGTGTGGGAACGGGCGTCTTTTCGGGGGAAAATGAAAATATAGATATAGTAACATGGGAAGGAAGCAGCAATCCTTATCTACCGGGTTTTGCAGCAGGAAGCTCCATCAGTGCTAAGGTTTATATTGACATTTATAACACGATGCTGACCCTGGATGCACAGCTTGATTTTGAAGTTGGGTCTGGTTCGTTTGGGTCTGGCTCCTATTCGGTTCTTGGCTTATCGGTTTCCACACATCCGGTACAGACTCAAGATATACCGGACATAGCCGCTGTTGAAGACAGCGGTCCAGACACAACCGTGATAGCATTAAATGATTATTTTACCCACCCCTACAGCGCCCTATCATTCTTTGCTTTTAGCAATGATACTAACGCTGTACAGGTCCAGATACTGGGCGTGGATGCTTTGGTTTTGGACCCTCAGCCCAACTGGTTTGGCACGATAGATATTTATGTGGGGGCAACGGATGGCTACTACACTGTTTCTGATACGGTGCTGGTTACAATCCAGGGCGTTAATGATGCTCCGGTAATTACCAGTGTACCGGATCAGAATATGCTGGAAGATGACACTCTATACTATACAATTGATGTCGCTGATGTAGAAGGAGACACGGTTACCCTGAGCGTGGAGTCTGCATTTCCTGAAGTTGCGGTAACTATAATCGGCACAGAACTGGAAGCTGTTCCTGCGGTTAACTGGTTTGGTGATGCGGAAATTTTTATCACAGCTAGCGATGGCAACTTGGAAAACAGTATTGAATTTATGCTTCACGTGCAAAGTGTGGATGATCTGCCAATGGTGATTAATCCAGTAATGGACCTGGCTTTGGATGAAGACACACCAGACACGGTTATCGCGGACTTGAATACGGTTTTCCAGGACATTGATCAGGAGCTGATCTACAGTGTTGGCACAGGAAATGAGCAGTTGTTGACCGTTACATTGGATGGGGCATCTGCAACCTTGCACTGCCGGGAAAACACTTTTGGTACTACATTTGTTGTTTTTACCGCCTATAATCCAGAACAGCGGGAAGCCGTGAACGATACAGTAGATGTAACCATCCTGCCGGTGAATGATGCTCCAGAACCATTTACTCTGACGATTTTGGATACTGTTTTTATTGGTTTGGATGATGTTGAAACGGGCAATTTAGATTTATATTGGGACACCGCCATAGATGTGGAAGGAGATTTGCTAAGCTATCATTTCACGGCAGAATTACGAGCGTTGGAAAATAATGGTGGTGCCTTGCTGTTTGATCTCGACACTGTCTTAACAGCAACCCATCTGCGGGTTTCCTATAGCCAGCTGGTAGAGTTAATAGCGGACCAGGAGCTTTTAATGGCGGAGCTGCAATGGAATGTTGCTGCCTATGACGGAGAGTATAGCACCGTCTCAAGCAACGGTCCCGCGGTGCTGGTTGTGGATGTCCAGGGCGCCATTCTTCATACTGATGGAAAGACGGTTCCCCTGGCGTTTGCCCTGCACCATAACAGCCCCAATCCGTTTAATCCAGTCACAATTATTCGCTTTACCCTTAAGACACAAGCCAACGCATCTCTACGTGTTTTTGATATAACCGGCAGGCTGGTGGAAACACTTATTGATGGGCCCCGCGCTTCCGGAAAACATGAGATTGTCTGGCATGCCGGCCATCTGCCCAGCGGAACATATCTTGTGCAAATGAAAAGCGAGAATTTTGTTAAGACTCGGAAAATGGCATTATTGAAATGAAGATTATTGTTATGAAAACAGCAGTAGTCAATATGGTCAGACTCTTATGCGCTGGTATTACCGTTGGTGCATGCATGGTGTCTGCCGATACGGTGGTGTTTATCAAGCCCGATTCTTCGGACTGGACGCTTCCGGAAAACCAGGATCGTATTACCAGCAACGTTTGGATCACACGGAAAGATATCCAGAGCCTGTTTAATATTGCCCAGGAAGATGGTTATTCCCACTCCAACGGATCTCCTGTGGGAACCCAGTGGTCAGATACCGTTACGACAGCGGCAGATCCTGCCAGCTACACCAATTTTGTTGCCATGCACGGCGGTGGACCGCAGTCACTAATTGGCGATACAGTATCGCTTTACCTTCCCCAGGACGGGCTTTACTATGATGTGACCTTTCTTTCTTACAGTGGAGGGAATACTGGAGGTGGTTTTTCCTATAGCCGAACATCCATAATGCTTGGTGTTGATAAGAATGAAACATATGCAGAGTTTTCCCTATCCGGGAATTATCCCAATCCGTTTAATCCAGCTACCAGCATTCGATTTAGTAAAAAGACCCATAGCGATACACATATGCGAATTTTTGATTTAAACGGAAGATTGGTGAAAACACTTATTGATGGGTCGCACGCTTCCGGGGAACATCAAGTCACCTGGCATGCCGGCCATCTGTCCAGCGGAACATATTTTGTGCAAATGAAAAGCGGGGATTTTGTTAAGACCCGGAAAATGATTTTGCTGAAATGATAAGACTGATAACACTCTTCTTGGTTTTAGTTGAGATAGGTTATTCTCAAATATCAACAATTGCTGAAGCAAAAACCCTTGACTTAGGGTCTACCGTAACCATCAGGGCTGTAGTTACATCCCCTAACTATGCGTCAAATTACACCAGTTACTATCTTCAGGATGCAACCGCAGGGATTAATTTGTATGCGAGTAACGGTAATATTAGCCCACCATTATCTCTAAGCCTTGGTGATTCAATTGAAGTAACTGGTGAAACCGCTACATATGCAAATTTTATGGAAATTATTATTACAAGTGAATCAGACTACACACTTATTTCTTCATATAATGCTTTGCCAGAAGCACAGCTTCTAACCATTAGTCAGTTGCTAATAGACCCAGAAAGCTATGAGCATGAATTAATTCGAATTAATGGAGTATCAATTATTGATGGAAATTGGCCAGAACAAGGTGAAAGTGTCAATTTGACTATCAGCGATGATGGAGGCTCTTCCAGCTTTACAATGAGAATAGATAGTGATACAGAAATTGATGGCAGCCCTCAACCGTCAGCGCCCTTTGGTCTATTGGGCATAGCCAACCAGTATAATGATAATTATCAAATTCTCCCAAGATACCACACCGATTTTATGGTAGCAGATTATTCCCTCAGTTTTGATGGGGTGGATGATTATGTTGAAATAACTAACCAAAGTTCTGCAACCAGTGTTTTTGAACATGCATTTACAAGCACTGCATGGGTAAAAGTAACAGGTGGAAGTGGTACAAATAGAAATATTTTAACCAATGCACAAATGTCAGGTGATGGATATGTATTACAAGTTACCAATGAAAATGAATTTTCAGGAATTATTGATTTACAATCAGGCTGGTCTACAGTTTGGGGTAATACAGGTGTTGAACTCAATACATGGTACCATTTTGCCTTTTCATATGATGGGTCAAGCTTGAAGCTCTATGTCAATGGTGAATTAGATGGGGAAAATTCTAATGTTTCAGGCGAAATAATTGACCCAGTCGGAAACAGCAGTTTTTTTATAGGGGCAAGACAGGACTTAGCGCTCCCTTTCCCTGGTGAAATTGATGAAATAACTATATGGAACACTGCTTTAACTCAAGAAGAAATCCAATCCTACATAACTACATCTCCTTCGGGAAGTGAAACTGGCTTGGTCGGTTATTGGAACTTCAATGAAGGTTCCGGTACCACACTTACAGATCAGACATCAAATGGCAACGATGGCACTATCAGCGGCGCCACCTGGAGCGCGGATTCGCACATGTCCACAGGCCTGGGCGGCCTATATCCTTTTATGGTTGTTGACCCCACGGGCTTGCCTTACCATGTCATTGTTTCCGGCCTGACCGTGAACGGTGAGAACCCGTCATCGGGAACAGAGATAGGTGTTTTTAAAGGGAGCACCTGTGTAGGCGCCGGTAGCTATGACCCATCAGGCGCTATTATTACATGGGAAGGAAATGACTCCCTTGGTGTGGAAGGGTTCGTTTCCGGAGATTCCATAGAGATCCTAGTGCGGACAAAAACCTATAATACTTGGGGCCTTTATCGGCCGGCGATAACTGTTGCTACTGGCGATGGTAACTTTGGTACCGGATCCTATACAGTGCTGAAGTTGTCTGTTACTGATGATGTCCTACCTAATATCACCGCAAGCGCCGCATCCTTGGATTTTGGTGCTCTACTATTGGGCGCATCTGGCCAGGACTCTGTTGTTATCAGCAACACAGGTCAGGCTTTTTTGAATATCACAACTATTAATACCACCGACTACCAGTTTTCACATGATGGTGCAACAGGATACCTGGGTGCGGGTGAAAGCGACACCATTAGGGTTACGTATCTGTCCAATGATGCTGCTCCTGCAATAGGCTCCCTGCGGATCTATTCCGACGATCCAGATACCCCGCTGTTTGAAATAAGTCTCCTGGGACAAGGTCTGCAAATACCCCAGGCAAAACTGAGCCTATCTACCACCAACCTAGATTTCGGTGCCGTAAGCGTAGGGGAAACAGCGACCGAGCAACTGCAATTGTTTAACAGTGGCTCTGAAGTCTTAAACGTATCTAGTGTTTCTCTTACCGATAGAACAGGTTATTCCCTGGATTTTGATGGAAGCGATGACTATGTGGATGTGGGCTCACCAGATTTAGGAATAGACACAACGGCAACTTTTTCTGCATGGATTTACCCTCGAAACGGTAGTGGTGTGATTGCTATGCAAGGATTTAGACACCAAGGAGAAGAATATGGTTGGGTAGTTGCTATTGGCTGGGATAGTTGGTCAGGATCAGAAACAAGTGATAGAGAACTAGTTTGGGCATCTCACGATCGCTCATATAATGCTAACAATTCTATGACCGCATCTTCGCCAGCACTAATAACCCTAAATCAATGGCAACACATTGCGGTTACAAAAAACGCCACAGAGATTAAGATGTATATCAATGGTCTCCTTATTCATACAGAGCAAATAGCCGCAACAACAATTACTTATAATTCTGGTTATAATTTGAGGCTGGGTAAAAAAACGGATTCTGCCTACAATTTCTATCATAATCGATTTAATGGAAGAATGAGCGATGTGCGACTTTATGATGTTGTTTTAACGGCTGAAGAAATTGGGGATAACATGTACGAGGCCCCATTAGCAAATGAAGAAGGACTTGTTGGCTATTGGGGTTTGGAATTTGGTAGCGGCACGACCGCCAGTGATGCTAGCGTAAATCAAAATGACGGAACGATCTATAACGCCGATTGGTATGATGGAGGTGAAACCACAACGTTTACAGCACAATTAGATCCGTTTGTTGTTTCTCCTGGCGGAGCTTATGGTCTTAATATAGATTTTACTCCTGCTTCCAGCGGATCATTTGAAGATGCGTTAATCCTCACCAGCGATGCGGGAAACACATTAACAACATCAACCATCAGTCTCTCAGGTTCTGGTTATGGTGGCCACTATGATCCAGTGGAGTCAACAGGTGTTCCCTATTCTATTATTATAAATGAAATCAATGTTGATGGCCACGGCTTGTCCGCTGGTGATGAAATTGGTGTCTTTGAACAAAACCAAACCACCTTGGATTATTTTTGTGTGGGATCTTATTATTACCAGGGCAACGAAACTTTTCCCCTGCAGGTTGTGGTTTGGGAGTCTGTAAGCTCTCAAGGCCTTGCTGGTTTTACGGACGGCAATAACATTGTGTTCAAACTGTGGGGAACAAGTTTTGATAGCACGATAGAAATGACCCCTCAAGTGGTTTGGATTGAAGGGGACGGCGCGTTTGGTTCTGGTGAGTTTTCTGTGGTTAGCCTTAATGCAGAAAGCAATCTGGACCCGGTGATAGCAATAGACGTAAACAGCCTAGACTTTCCCGCGACCCGGGTAGGTTTGTCTTCCAGCCAGAATATTTATGTGTTTAACAATGGACTAACAAACCTGGTGGTAAATAGTATATCATCCAGCGATTATTCCTTTAGCGCATCACCAGGATATTTTTCCATTGCTCCTGGTGACACTCAAGATGTTGTGTTTTCATTTGGGCCTATTTCTGCGCTTCCTTATACAGAGACACTATCCATAAACTCCAACGATCAAGACCGCCCTGTGCTGACCGTGTCTGTGGAAGGGCAGGGTTTACCGGAAGTGTTTGGAGAGATCCAGGCGCTAAATTCATCATTGCAATTCCCGGCAACAGCACACGGTGATACATCAACCGTGAGCTTTTCTCTATTTAACTCTGGATCTGGACAGATCACAGTAAGCTCTGTGGATGTAAGCGATTCGTCATTTTTTACTTCTTGGAATAGTTTCACTATTGATCCGGGGCAAACCGTTAGTATGCCACTTTTCTATGTGCCGAGCCTTGATAGTGAAGTGGGTACCTACAACACAACGGTGAAAGTGAATAATAATTCTGTTAACCGACCATCCCAGACTATGCACGCTTCAGGTTTTAATTTTGAAGGATTTTTCCATGTGGTGGAGCCAACAGGCCTTCCCTATACGGTTGTGGTAGACAGTCTGATAGGTCCGGCCGATTCCGTACAAGCAGGAGATGAGATCGGTATCTTTGATGGTAGTACTCCAGTAGGGGTAGCGATTATTGGAGAAGCCTTTTCTTCTCAAAACTCACAGTCACTACAATTTGATGGAATAAATGATTATGTACAGACAGATCTTTATATCAACACCCTGCCTTATACCATTACATGTAGATTTAAAGCTAATGGGACTTCGGGAGAGCATTCCGTTGTTGACACAGATGTTGGAGGCCGTTATGGAAATTCTATCATATTAGGTTATGGCAATGGCGACAATACCATTGATGTTCAGTATCATAATGGCTCGTATAATTCTCCTTTTGAGTATGAAGAAGATACCTGGTATAATGTAACCGCAACCTATGAGAGCGGCTCTGTTTCCCTATATGTTGATGGAATATTAATTGGCAACAAAACCTTTGGCCAGGGCACACTTGACGGATCAAGAGTCCGTTTTGGGCGTCACAATTCTGGTGACCCTCAGTGGTTTAATGGCACTATCGATGAAGTTGCTATCTGGAATAAAGTTTTGAGCGCTGCCGAAATAAATTCTATTTATAATTCAGGATCAAGCTTTGATTTATTACAAAACAAAGGAGATTATGTATCATCGTCTGATCTGGAAGGTTTCTGGAATTTCAACGAGGGAGACGGCAATGTAGTTTATGATTTAAGCGGAAATAGCAATGATGGAACAATTTATGGTGCTGAATGGAGTACGGATGTTGTTCCTAACTATGCAACCACAACTCAAAAACACAGTATCAACGGCATTGCCTGGGAAGCGGACCCAGATAAAGACCTTGCTGGTTTTTCATCGGGAGACCCTATGAGTTTCCGCTATTTTGCTCGACGAGATGGAGAAGCTGCTGTTTATACCGCCAGCCATATCCCACTGGCCGGTACCGGCAACTTTGGTGCAATGCCATTTACCGTTGTCCAAGTAACAGCGGAGTCTGAGTCGATCATGCCAGTCCGTATCGGAGAAATGTCGGATGTAACGATCCAGGAAGACAGTGGGCCCAATTTGTTTTCGGTCAACTTCAATGATTATTTTATTCATGCCTTAGACCCTTTGAGTTTTGTAGCGCTAAGCAGCGACACCAATGCTGTGGTGGTACAAACAACTGGTTCCACCGGCTGGAAAGTAACGCCGGCGGAGAACTGGTTTGGAACCACAGAAATTTATATTGCTGGCTACGATGGTTATTTCCATGCATACGACACGTTGCTGGTCACCGTTGAGCCGGTAAACGATGCTCCTGTTGTAGCCGCAATTCCGGATGTGACCTTTAATGAAGATAGTATCTATGTGCTCAACCTTAATTCCTATACAAATGATGTAGATAACGATTCCACGGAACATGATTTCACTGCAACCGTGCTGGATGATACCACGGGGAATCTAATTCTGAGTGTTGATGACAGCACGCACCACCTTACGTTTTCCTCACCGACTGACTCCACAGGCAGCTTCACAGTAATGGTTGGAGCGATGGATGATAGCCTGGCATCAGGAAGCGATACATTTATGGTAGTCATCAACCCAATAAATGACGCCCCAGTCCTTGTGACGTCTATTCCTGACACAGTGATTTACCGTAATTCAGGAGTCTATGTATTGGTACCGGACATGGGTAGTGTCTTCCGAGATATAGAAAATGACCTTTTGCAATATACTGTTTCAATAGATGGGGCTGGTGTGACCCCAACATTACAGAACAAGGTTCTTTCTGTGGTTTTGTTAGATGATAATGGCGGCATAGAAGAGTTAATAGTTACAGCTTCTGATGAGGAATTCACAACCGCTGATACATTTAATATTTCGTTTGTCCAATGGTCAATTGGGATTTCTGCCACCAGCGGCGAGTTAGAAAATAGCGACAACTTTATTGGGGCAGCTGTGAATGCCACAGATAGTTATGACAGCGCAATTGAATTTTTATCCGACCAGGAAGACAGCATCTCTGTCTATTTTAGCCGTCCGGGTTGGACCAGCGGCGGAGAATATTCCTTTGACCAGGATATTCGACCGATCATTGATCTAGGCGACACGGTTCAGGTTTGGGATTTGTCAGTTGCCAGAAACGTGTCTGAAGATGTGAGCCTGAACTTTACTTTTTACGACTATCCTGGTCTGCCGGTAAAACTGGTGGATGTGATTAGTGCCGATAGCTGGGAATTAGAGGACGGTGTGGATTTGGTCTTTAGTATAAATGGGGGCGTTCCCAGAGAATTTCAGATTTATGTTGGGGATATAATTGCACCTGCCCCAGTGTCTGACCTATCCCTTGTAACCGCTGTTTCTAGGTCCTTCAGCCTGCAGTGGTCAGCGCCTGGAGATGACGTGTCAGATGGAATTGCCGTAGGCTATGATATCCGTTACTCCAAAGACCTGATCACAACAGACAATTTTGTATATGCTGATTCTGTGAAGGATGATATTCCGGTCCCAGACACATCAGGGACAGTGCAGGAACTCGTCCTGACTGGGTTGGAGCCAGAGACACAATACTATATTGCTATCATGTCCACGGACGATGCCGGGAACAGGTCAAACATATCCAATGTTTTGACGGGCGAAACACTACCGGTACCAACCACAGATATGGATGCATACTGGGGGAAATTTCATAAAGATCTCTTTAATAGTGGAAAAACCACGGCGTTTGGCGCCAGCCTTGATTCCTTGTTTTGGCAGTATGAAACAGAAGCTGGGGTGAACTCACCACCTGTTGTGGATGATCGCGGCTTAATTTATTTTGGTTCTGAAGATGGTTTTGTTTATGCATTAAATTTGGATGGAACACTCATCTGGAGCTACGATACCGATGGGGGTGTAACCGCAGCACCGCTGGTTTCTACCCTGGATCGACTTTTTGTAGGCTCAAAAAGTGGTCGGTTTTTTTGTTTTAATCGAACATCAGGGGATACGATCTGGACATATGAAACCAACAATCAGATATACTCATCGGCAATAATTGATACTGCCGGACGCCTTTTTGTGGGTTCTTTAGATGGCAACTTATACTGCTTGGACAGTGAATATGGCACACTGCTTTGGAATGCGACAGTAGGGAACAAGGTATACTCATCACCGGCTCTTTCCCCTGATGGAAGCACAGTATATGTGGGTGGTTTTGATAAGAAGATTTACGCTCTCGATGTTGCCACTGGAAATACAAACTGGAATTATGCAACAAATGGATATATACTAAGCTCCTTGGCTGTTGATTCATCGGGAGTTGTGTATGCCAGCTCTTCCGACCGCAAGATATATGCGGTAAACCCAGATGGTACGGAGAACTGGACTTACACCACCGGCGGCGCTATATGGTATTCATCCCCGACACTTGGATTTAATAATGATCTTTATGTTGGTTCTGATGATAACAAGCTCTATTGCATTAACAGATCTGATGGAAGTCTGCGCTGGAGATATACCACTAGCGGTGATGTGCGCAGTTCTCCGGCTGTTGCGGCGAATGGCTATGTATATTTTGGTTCTGCAGATAACACATTATATAACCTGGATACTAGCGGCACTCTGGTTTCCAGTGTCCAATTAGGCGGACCGGTTCAAACATCTTCTGTTGCCGTTGGTGGCGGCGGGAACATTTATGTTGGATCCTATGATGGGTATTTGTACTCGTACGGCATGGGAGACACCATACCCCCGATGATACCTCAGGGGTTAACAGCTGTTAGCGGCGATCGTACAGTTTTTCTTGAATGGACCGCCAATGAAGATCTAGATCTATCTTATTATATTATCTACCGAAGTGATGAAGCTGGGTTTGATCCCGGACCAGCAGATAGCCTAACTCAGGTCTGGAAAACATCTACAATCTATAAAGATACTAGTGTTGCAAATGAGACTACCTATTATTATCGTCTTAAGGCTTTCGATATCAATGGTAATTTCAGCGCTGTCGGCGAAGCAGTGATTGGCACACCCACAGACCTGCCCCCAGGACCACCACAAGAGCCGGCTGCAGAAAGTGGAGACGGGCGCATTACGATCAGCTGGACAGTTGGATCTGAGTATGATCTTGCGGGTCATATTATCTACCGCAATTTAGACTCTACTTTCGCAGACACGACCACGGATACTCTTGGTGCCGTACCTGTTCCGGAAGTAGCCTATATTGATAGCGGTTTGACCACTGGTGTTCCTTATTATTATCAGGTATCATCCTACGATGAGGGCGGCAACATAAGCCAGGGTAGTGAGACAGTTTCAGGTGTGCCCAAAGACCTGACCCCTCCCTTGCCACCATCAGGATTTATTGTGGATAATGGAGATGAAGACGTTGCCCTTACCTGGACTGCGAACACAGAAGGAGACCTCAGGGAGTATCTAATCTATCGGAATACAGATTCTTCCTTTGTGCCTGGCTCTGCTGATCTTCTGGCAGTTATTTTAGTGCCAGACACAGCCTACCTAGACACAGGGCTGGTGAATGGCTTTGTCTATTACTATCGTATTGCGGCTTTGGACACATCAGGCAATGAGAGTGTTGTTGGCGATCTGATTACCGGAACCCCAACAGACCAAACACCTCCGGCAATACCTACAGGTTTGACGGCGATGAGCGGCGACCACTTTGTGGATCTTTTCTGGGATCCGAACCTAGAATATGATTTAAAATCTTATCTTATCTATCGAGATATAGATTCTACTTTTGTACCCAGCGCTGCGAGCCTCCTTGCTGAAGCGTTTAAAGAATATACCAGCTATAAAGACACTACGGTGAATAATGGCGTTGTCTATTACTATCGTTTAAAAGCAATGGATATAGGAGATAATGCTGGCTTAGCCGGCGAAGCGGTGATTGGCACACCCACAGACCTGCCCCCAGGACCACCACAAGAGCCGGCTGCAGAAAGTGGAGACGGGCGCATTACGATCAGCTGGACAGTTGGATCTGAGTATGATCTTGCGGGTCATATTATCTACCGCAATTTAGACTCTACTTTCGCAGACACGACCACGGATACTCTTGGTGCCGTACCTGTTCCGGAAGTAGCCTATATTGATAGCGGTTTGACCACTGGTGTTCCTTATTATTATCAGGTATCATCCTACGATGAGGGCGGCAACATAAGCCAGGGTAGTGAGACAGTTTCAGGTGTGCCCAAAGACCTGACCCCTCCCTTGCCACCATCAGGATTTATTGTGGATAATGGAGATGAAGACGTTGCCCTTACCTGGACTGCGAACACAGAAGGAGATTTGAAGGAATATCGGATCTATCGGAATACAGACTCATCTGCTTTTATTCCAGATTCATCAAATCTGTTTCTGACGATCTTACCGCCGGCGATAACTTATAAAGATATACATCTGGTAAATGGAATTATTTATTATTATCGTTTTACGGCTTTGGACACATCAGGCAATGAGAGCGCTGCTGGAGAATTGGTTGTTGGCATCCCCACGGATCAGACGCCTCCGGCAGATATCACAGACCTGGAAGTGGTTAACTATACATCTAATTATATAGAACTAAGCTGGACAGCCACTGGAGGAGATAGTGCCTTAGGACGTGCGCATAGTTATGATCTGAGATTTTCAACCCAGGAACTGACAGCTGGTAATTTTGACCAGGCTGACTCGGTCACCAGCAATGTTCCAAGTCCCGGAATTTCTGGAATCCAGGAAGAAGCAACGGTCACCGGACTTAACCCAAAAACATTTTATTATTTTGCTATAAAAGCTATTGATAGCACGGGAAATGTATCGGGACTCTCTAACGTTGTTTATCAGAGGACGGAAGAAACACCAACTCTTCTAGTATCATCTTTGTGGGGAAAATTTCATAGGGATAACCAAAACAGCGGTAGGTCGCCGATCAATGGTACCGATCAAGGTACACTTGTTTGGTCTTATGAGACAGGCGGAGACGTGAACAGTTCGCCAGTGGTGGATGATGTTGGCGATGTATATTTTGGTTCCGATGATGGATCCGTATATGCGTTGAGCGCGGATGGTCAGTTGAAATGGCGCTATGCTACAGGTAGCGGTGTGGCTGCATCGCCCCTGGTGGCATCCTTGGACCGTCTCTATGTGGGCAGCAAAAGCGGTGTTTTTTACTGTTTCAACCGAACCACAGGTGATACTATCTGGACCCACCAGTCTGGCGGTGAGATATATTCTTCGGCGGTCTTAAACACCACCGGCCGTTTATTCTATGGAGATCTTAATGGAAACTTGATTTGCTTAGATAGCGAGTTTGGGTCCTTATACTGGCAGGTATCGTTGGGAAGCGATGTGTATTCATCCCCAGCCCTTTCACCAGATGGTAGCACCGTATATGTAGGCGCCTATAATTCCAAGATCTATGCTATGGATGTAATAACGGGAGAAGAACAATGGAACTATCTTTGTAGCAATATATCATCAGTGACATCATCACATAGGATTTATGGTTCCCTGGCCGTAGATGAAGAAGGCGTTATTTACACAGGAAACTATGATAAGAAACTTTATGCCGTTAATCCCGATGGTACCGGAAAGTGGACTTACCTAACGGGTAGCAGAATCTTATATTCTTCTCCAGCCTTTGGGAATAATGGTGAGGTGTATATTGGCTCCAATGATGAAAAAATATACTGCGTAGATAAAGCCACGGGTAATAAGATATGGTCCTACGAAACCGATGGTGATGTGCGAAGCTCCCCGGCAGTGTCGGGCAATGGAAATGTTTATTTCGGATCTAGAGATGATAAGATATATGCCCTAGACCAGGATGGTGTACTGCTTTGGACTTATTCTACGGATGATGAAATACGCTCTTCTTCACCTGCAATTGGCCCTAATGGGAATATATATATAGGGTCTAATGATAAACATCTCTATCTGATCGGTGTGCTGGATACAATCCCCCCATCTGTTCCAGAAAGCTTTACTGCGATTTCTGGTGATGAGCGCGTGATACTTACTTGGGATATAAACCCTGAAAACGACCTGTCCAAATATCTAGTCTACAAAGGAACCGAAACTGATAATGTTCAGCTTTATGATAGTGTTGGTTTCTCTTATAACACGTTTGTTGATTCTACAGTTGAAAATGATTTGGAGTATTTTTATAGCCTGAAAGCTGTTGATCAACTTAAAAACAAAAGTTTTTTTACTGACACTGTAAGCGCGGTTCCTCATGACCTAACACCACCGCCTGCCCCGGCAGGGCTTACAGCTGTTCCCGGTGATGAAGAAGTTACTATTACCTGGGACCCGCTGGACAATATAGGTGATTTTTTACGCTACCGCCTAAATACCATGAACAGCGACTCTTCTTTTACGGTAATAGATTCAACCAGTTTCACCGGCACCCCTGAAATAGATTTGAAAGATACGCTGATACATTTGACAAATATGGAAAACAACACCACATACTCTTTTTCTGTTACCGCGGTGGACACGTTTCTCAATGTAAGTGAACACAGTAATATCGTCAGCACCACCCCCTATGATGGCCCCGTATGGTACGTGTCCAACAATGGAAACAATAACAATATTGGTTATATAACAGAACCGTTCCTAACTATTCAGTATGCTGTGGATTATGCGGAGCCCGAAGATACGGTTATGGTTTTACCTGGAAACTATGCAGAAAATATTGTTGTAAATGAAAAGAGCCTTGTAATCAGCGGACTCGGTAACCCGGACAGTATTATTATTGATGGAGGTCAAGCGGGGAGTGTCGTAACTGTTATAGGACATTTTGATGATGATATAGAAGTTGCTGTTGAAAACATGACGATAACCAATGGCGCTGGTGAAAATGGCGCTGGGGTTTATGTGGAAGAAGCGGGGTCTGAGGTCACTTTGAACCTAAATCAGCTGATTCTCTCAGGAAACACTGCGACAGCCAATGGAGGTGGTGTGTTTTTATATGGAGACGTAAGTGGAACTCTAAGCAATTCGCTTATTATTAATAACAACGCCGTAAATGGTGCTGGAGTTGCCCTATCAGGGGCATATTTTTCGTTGTGGAATAGCACTTTCTCCGGGAATGTAGCCAGCGGCACAGCGGGCAGTGTTTATAGCGCTGATGAGAGCGAAATTGGGATCTTCAATTGTATTATAAGTGAAAATGGCGCTGTAGAAATTGCCCTCGATGAGTTCAGTTTTGCACAAATTGATTATTCAAATGTTTCAGGAGGTAAGACAAATATTGTTGCTGGTTTGGAAAATTTGATCTGGGAATCTCACAACCTGGATGATGAACAAGATCAGTTTGTCAGCAGAGGTACATCAGAATACAGTTTAAACGATTTTTCACCATTCATCGGCAGGGGCTCTGATGGTTTGGAGTTCACGAGCGATTTATATGGCTTGGACAGAGATTCTTTACCGGGGCCACCAGACCTTGGTGCAATTGAAAGTCCACTAGGAAGTCGCAGACCCGAGTCCAGAACGGTTTATGATGGTGGCTCGGTGGATCTAGACTGGTTTTCAGATTCTACCATTATAACCCACTGGATGTCTTTTATTGATAATGATACTGTAAACTATGAGATCGCAGTGGGAAATCAGATTGATACACTGAATAATATTGTCAGCTGGACCCCGGTTGGACAAGATACAAATTTTACATTGGAGCTCACAGATGTGACCAGCGGTGTTAATTATTTTGTAAGCGTCCGTGCGGTGGATACGGATTATCAGATGTCGGACACGACTACCAGTGATGGTTTTGTATTTGATTTTACGCCACCCACAGTAGGCAACATCAAGGAAGTTCAGGCAGATGCTGATAGGGACTACTTGAGTGATAGCACAAATATTAATTTCACTTGGTCCGCCAGCGATGATGCATCTGGACTTCAGTACTTTGAATATGCTCTGGGCTTGGAGGATTCTATTGTTCTGGATTGGGCCTATGCGGGGCTGGATACACAAGTGATTATTGGATCGTTCCCTTTTGTAGAAGGCAATTCTTATCACCTTCTGGTCAGGAGTGTGGACGTGGCAGGCAATCTGTCTGACGCTTTCCTTGGAGACGGGTTTTTAATAGACTATACAGCTCCGGAGACTGGTGTGGTTTTTGATGGTCTGAGTGGAGATTTGACCTATATGGGGTCTGATTCAACATCAAGTGCGTACTGGATCGGTTTTTCTGATGATGTTTCTGGGATTGATTATTATGAAACCGCCCTAGGAAGCACACCTCAGGGCACAGAGATTGTGGATTGGACATCAACACTATCGGATACATTTGTGACTATGGATAGCCTAGCTCTTTTCAATGGTGGTGCATACTATTTATCCGTACGGGCATTTGATGTGGCGGGGAATGTCTCGACCATTATTTCCAGTAGCGGGGTTATCGTAGATACAGCACCTCCTACCCAAGGCTTGGTTTATGATGGCTCAACCGTGGATTTGGATTGGTCAAACCAGGAAAATTCCATGAGCGCGTTTTGGACTGGTTTTATAGATTCGTTAAGTGGCACAAAAGACTACAGTGTGTCCATCGGCACTGCCGCAGGACAAGAAGACGTATACGCTTGGACAAGCGTTGGTGATACCAACATGGTTGTTATCGAAGGACTTGTTCTTAATGAAGAAGCCACATACTTTTTTAATGTAATTGCTACTGATTCTGTGGATAATGCAGGCCTGCTTGTTTCTTCTGATGGAGTCACAATCGATCGTATTGCACCAACCACAGTTTTAGATCTAAATTATTATTATTACGGACCGAACCGTTGGGGTGATAGCCCAGATCCTTTATCTGGCGGCGCTTCTGATGAGTTGTCAGGTGTTCAGTTTGTGGAAATAATGATTAATCGTACTTCAGACAATTATTTCTTTTCTGGATCGAATTGGTCAAGCGATTCAAGTTGGGTTCAGGCAGGCGGTGACACTTCTTGGGCTTATAACAACAGGATGGTTGGTCTAGATGATGGCCATCTTTATAAGGTGTATGCTAGGGCCACAGATCGAGCTGGAAATATAGATTATATACCAGCGATAGATACTTTGGTGTTTGATTCTTCTCCACCAATTACAACTGTAGAAATCAACAGAGAATTTTATAATCACCTAAGTTGGAATGCAGATACTAGCATTTCCGGCACAGCAGTAGATAGCGTTTCAGGCGTTGACTCTATCGTAATTTCCATAGAATACCTGGATGGCAGCCAATGGTTTGATGGTAGCGGTTGGAGTCCTTTTGAGACTTGGCAGAGTGTTCAGGGGCAGGAAAACTGGCACTATTCTTTCTCTTCAGAAAACTTGAGCGATAGTGTTGGCTACCGGGTGTATGGTAGAGCAATTGATTTGGCTGGAAACGAGGGGGTGGAACCTGTAATAGATATATTCACTTATGATATTTCCGGACCAACAGCTGGCCAGGTATACGATGGAACTGAAGCAGGAAGTGATATTGACTGGACTAATGAGGATGTTGCTGTGAATGCGGTCTGGAGCGGTTTTGACGATATCGTAAGCGGTATAAAGAAGTATGAATATAAAATAATTGACGGGTCAGAGAATGTATTGATACCTTGGACCGATGTAGGTCTAGATACTTTTGTTGTGGATTCGGCATTACACCTTACGACAGGAATGGAATATGCTGTTAATGTGCGAGCAACGGACATGGCCGATAACGCTTCGGTAGAAGTGTTATCGGATGGAGTTATTATCGATACAATCCCTCCGGTAATTACTTTTGTTTACGAAGGATCTAACAGCAGTGATCTTGATTTCCAATTTGATAACAGTTCAATAGTTGTGGCTTGGGGCGGTGGCGACACTAGGGAAATTGCCCATTACTCAGTTTCTCTTGGTAGTGCACCAGAGCAAACAGACATTGCGGGCTGGGTTAATGTGGGCAATAACATGGAATATGTGTTTACTAATTTAGCGCTAACATCTGGAAACACCTGTTACGCCAATATTAGAGGCCATGACCAAGCGGATAATATATCTGACCTAATGAGTGGAGACGGTATCACTATTGATCAAGATGGACCAACCGTTGGTTATGTGGCAGACTACGAAATAAGCGATGTAGATTGGACTGCTACAAACAATCAAATTGACGCATATATAACGGGGTTTGCGGATACCTTAAGCGGTGTGAATTCATACTACTACAGAATTACACCAAATGTTGTGGATTGGTCAATGACTGATAACAATGGATCTGATTCAAGTTTTACATATGTGTTGTTATCAGGGACGCTTCCCGAAGGGCCACAATATTTTGTAGAGGCTAAGGCCGTGGATGCAATGGGTAACGAAAGTAATGTTGTTTCTTCTGATGGTTTCAGGGTTGATGTGGTTTCTCCAGTTTCCGGCACGGTTTCCGATGGGTTTGATTCTGATTTAACGTGGACCAACAATGATGGCTCTCTCGCTGCAAATTGGTCAGGGTTTACTGATGCGGCCAGTGGCATTGCAGAGTATCAATACAGTATTGGTACATCAGCGGGCAATCAAAACACAGCACCTTGGGCTACAGCCAGCGGCACATTATTTTCTATAAACCAAGAAAACCTGTCTTTGGTTCACGGAACTATGTATTTCTTTAATGTTTTAGCCGCTGACTCCGCTGGTAACCAATCTTCAATTGTATCCAGCAACGGAATTACTTTGGATATAGAAGCACCAGTAATCACAAGCTTAAAAGAAGGTGAAGTGGATGACCCTGATTTTCAAGCCAATGATAACACGCTTTCTTTGTACTCTGACGCCCAGGACAACCTTTCCGGAATCAACACCTATCAATTTTCTGCGGGGACATCCCCAGGGGACAGCGATGTGGTAGTTTGGGAATCATTTACATCGGAAAACCCAAATGTAGTTTTTGAACAACTTTCATTAGATAATGGAGCACAGTATTTTGGAGCAATGCGCGTGTCTGACCTAGCGGGAAATATTGCTCAGCAAACTGGGGATGGTATCATAATTGATATTACGCCACCGGAAACAGGAATTGTGATTGACCTTGTAGAAATCGATATCTTGGAAGATCAGGATTTAACCAATTCTATTACAACGATGAATGCATATATATCGGGGTTTTCCGATTCCTTAAGCGGCGTAGACCACTATGAATATGCTGTGGGAACGGCCGCACTTTTCACCGATGTGAAAGACTGGAGTCTAGCTCTGCAGGATACGATCATTGTTGATGAAGCCTTACCACTAGAGCATGCTCAGACCTATTTTCTATCTGCTCGTGCTTACGATGCAGTGGGAAACCTTTCAGCTTCAGTCTCATCAGACGGCATAACGGTAGACGAATTTATGGGACCACCTGTAATAGTTTCTTTAAGTCTTCAACCTAATTCGTGGATCAGCCCATCCCACAACACCACTATAGATCTAGATTTCTCTGAGCCTGTAAAGAGTTATGATGTGAGTGTTGCTGCATCTATTACAAGCGGATACTCTGTTTTATCCAGTTATACACCGGGTTCCGATTCCACGCAAATGCAGATTACCTTAGTGGCTCCGTTTGCGTCCATGGACTCAGTCACGTTTGGCATGCTGGGCCTTACAGATTTAGTTGACAATGTAGCAGACACCGATACCTTTTTCTCATATCCAACTCACATGGTTGGTGATTTTAATACTGATAACATCGTGGATATATTAGATCTGAATGAATTTGTAAATGCTTGGGAGAGTAAAAACTATCTGTATGAAACCGGACCCGTTACAGGAGAGATACCTTATTTTATTCCAGATGTGGATAATGTGTTTGACCTCAGGGATGTAATGGCTTTTACCCGTATGTGGCATTATACCCACCAGGCCGCTGCTTTTATTGCGGCCAGATATGAACATGTAGGACCGCCAGCAAATATTTACCAAGACGGACAATACTTGGTATTTCAGGCAATGGAAAATGTAAATACTGCCAAGGTTATTCTGTCCTACCCTGAAACAAGCAAGAAGGTTTATTTGCCTAAAGAAATTACAAATGAAGGAATTATTCGTCTTTCCCACCGGAAAGAAGGTCAGGGGCTCACAACCGAAACAGCTTTTATAAAAGACAGCCTTGAAAAAACTATCCGTTTTAAAATAGAATCCTTTGATAGAGATAATGCTTTATTTGATATTGATTATATTGCTTTGGATAATAATAGCAGCGTGGTCTCCAGTGGAAGGAAAACAATGGATATAATTGCCGTGCCCGACAAATATGCATTACACCCTAATTATCCCAATCCTTTTAACCCTTTGACCAGGATAAATTATGACATTCCAAAAGATGGTCCGGTAGAATTGATTATTTTTGATATACTAGGCCGGGAGGTGATCACGCTTATGAATGCCAATATTCAGGCTGGGTATCATAATATGAAATGGCGAGGGGTTAATAAGCACAGCCAAGCTGTGGGAGCTGGTGTGTATTTTTTACAGCTACGCTCCAAGAATTTTACAAAAACCATTAAAATGCTACTCTTAAAATAAAAAAGAGGATAAAGCCATGAAAAAAATGATTAAATCCGTTCAACGTCCTGCCCTTTATTTGGTGGTCTTTTATACGGTTCTATATCTGTCTGCCTGTGCGGTAAAACCTGCAAGCGAACTTGACAACCCGGAATATCACCACAAGGCTGGCATGCGCCATGTGGATATGAGGCAATACGAAGATGCCATGATATCTTTTAAGCGTGCAGTGGAGTTAGATAAAAAATTTGCTCCGGCCTATGCGGGGATAGGTATTGTTCATGCCAACCTTACCAATAAAAAGGAAGCAAAAAAATACGCAGCCAAGGCTGAGGGCCTGGGCTCCAAGGACGCAGATGTACTAACTCTTTGTGCCCGGGTTTGGATAGATCTCAGAGGCCAGGATAAGAAATGGCACAAGAGTGCTGAAAAATTGCTTAAAAAAGCAATGAAAAGAGAGAAAAACCACGAGGGTGCCACATATTATACAGGTGAGATGTATTTGTATAGATATATGTTTAGTGAAGCGGAAAATCAATTTCGCTTGGTAGTGGAAATGAAAGGTCAGTACAGTAGACCAGCAGATAAAATGTGGCAGACAAGCCAGAAGATCGTACGGGCCATGCCCGGTACAGCCATGGGTAAGAAAGTGGCACTGTATGAACAGATTACCCGCGCCGATCTGGCTGCTCTTATGGGAGAAGAACTGAAGATTAGTGTGATTATGGAGAAGCGGACTACACCCGCATCCGGTTTTCAGACACCAAACCAGATTCGTTCCACAGCTGCTGGTAGTGGAGGACCATCTGACTCAAAGGGACACTGGGCTGAGACCTGGATAAACGAACTTTCCCAGTACGGTATAATGGAAGGCGTTCCGGGACAGCCGTTTTATCCAGATGAGCCCGTGAATAGAGCAGAATACTGCATGGCTATCCAGCGTCTTTTAACTATTGTTACTGGTGATGCAGGGCTGGAAATGCGTTACTTTGGAGAAACCCCATCTCGCTTTCAGGACGTACCCAGCAGCCATCCTGGATATAATGCTATGGCGCTATGCGCCGAACGGGGCTTCATACAAGCGGATATGATCACCGGCCGCTTTGATCCAACAAAACCCGTGTCTGGTGCTGATGCGCTGCTGAGTATTCGTTCTTTTCAGAATGCCCTTCGAATGACATTTTAAAGGGAATATTTCAAATGAAAAAATTACCGATTGGTCTTTTATTTTTATGTACCCTTTGGGCAGAAGCAGTAGAGGGTATTGGTTACGGACTTACTAAGGATGCAGCTATAGAGCAGGCCAAACGGGATGCTGTGGAAGTGGGCCTTGGAGCATATATTTCATCGGAAACGGTGGTAACGGCAACCACCCTTACAGACAATATTTATTCAAAAGCTCAGGGGTTTGTGAAAACGTTTAAAGTAGTTAGTGAAAACAAAGGACCTGATGGTAACTGGGAAGTTACCATTTCTGCTGAAATTACAGCAATTTTGGATGAAGTCATGCAGGATGAGGCCGCCCTTCAGACACTATTGAATTCTATGAATAGACCAAGAATTATTTTTCTTATACGTGAGGAAAATTTGATTGACAATGTTCCTACTGACTTTGCGGAGACTAAGCTACTTAGCGCTTTCTATGAAAAGGGCTTTGATGTGGTTGATAGGCAACTGGTCCAGGCTTTAAAAGGAAAGCCAGATTATGAGGATGCACTAGCGGGAAACGTGGCTGCAGCAGCTAAGGTTGCCAATCAGCTTGGTGCCGATATCATTGTGATTGGCACTGCCAAAGTTTCTTCTGGAGGTAAGTTTTATAACATGACTTCGGGCCAAGCCGACATCAATGGCAAAATAGTACGTGTTGACACAGGTGATATTCTGGCAGTGGTACCTAACTCCCACGGTAAAAAACCGCATATCTCACCATCCACTGCAGGGATAAATGCCATGAATGAAGCAGCTGGAAAGCTTGGAACGGAAATCATCCGCCAGCTAATTGAAAAATGGAGTACGGCACAGTCTAACTTTATCAAATGTTACATTGTGCTTAATAATGCTGATTTTATGTCTTATACAGCATTCGAGACGTTTTTAAAGGCCCAGACTGTAAGCGGTATTCGCAATGCCTATTCCAAAAGTCTAGATGGTGGTACCGCAGAATATGAGGTGGAATTTGAAGGCAAGGCAATGGATCTGGCCATGGGTCTTAGTAAAACCCAGCCTGATGGATTCACAATTAAAATTACCGGCATTACCGGAAATAGAATTACTGCGGAAGTGGGGCAGTAGAGGAGAAAAACATGAAACAGATTATACTAACAATTATTATATTGGCTTCATTAATGGCCCAGGACGATTTTGTTGGTGAATCCTTTGATAAGGGTAGTATCAATTACGCAAATCGGACCATCCAAGCCATTGGGATCGGATTTATCCCGACGAACGTGATCAACGCCGGTCAAGCAAGACGTTCAGCTATGCGTATTGCTAAGCAGGACGCATTGAGACAGCTTATCGAGATCGTTAATGGGGTTAATGTGACATCTGAGACTACCGTTTCCGGAGCCATGTTTGATGATGTGATAAAGACCCAGGTTCAAGGCGCCATCCGTGGCGCTAGGAAAGTGGGTGAGCCAAAATATTTAAGCGACACATCGGTGGAAGTGGTTTATGAAGTTAATATGAGCAATATTTCTAGAGCGTTACTCCCTATGGCAGAAAAAGCACCAGTAATAACCTATGAATCTGTAAAATCAGAAGGCACGATATCGACTGGAGTATCTGCCCAAGATGGTTCTGTCGGTTCGCCAACTTCCAGTGGAGTAACAGGTATTATCATTGATGGTAGCGGCCTAGGTTTGCGCCCCGCCATGTCGCCCCGTATATTAAACCAGAGCGGCACGATTCTTTATGGCCCAGGCCAATATGACCGGGATTATGCTGCTGCTAATGGTGTGGTGGGTTATGCTAAAACACTGGAACAGGCTAAAGTAGATGCCCGAGTTCAGGGTAATCCATTGGTGTTGAGAGGGGCATCAGCATCCGGAACAGCCAAAACAGATGTAGTTATCAGCAATGTAGATGCGGGAAAACTTGTATCTGCGAGTCGCTCTGCAGGCCTTTTACAGGATTGCCGAATCATGTTTGTGCTAAATTAAATTTGTATACAGAAACCGTTTTAAAAATAAAATAGGGAGATCATATATCAAGATGGGAAAAGCATTATCAATCTTGTCGAGTCTAGTACTTGTTGTTGCTATTACTAAGGCTCAAGAAAAAGAAAAAACAGCGTCGGAAGTAAGTATTACCCAAGACCATAGTGGTGGTGAAGTAGCAGTGGTTCCTAATGACACCACAAAAGACCCCGGCCTTAAGGCAGGAGACATTGCTCCTTCTTGGGCCATTATGGCAGGCCCGGGAAAGTTTGAATTCTTAAAAAACTGGACCGAGGAAAAGGGTAAACGTTTACGTAAACCCATGAGCCAGCCAGATAGGCATGTTGTGGTTATGAGTTTTTTTGCCACCTGGTGCAAGCCTTGTATGAAAGAACTGCCTCACTTGCAAAATCTCTATGATAAATATGAAGAACAGAAAATTAAATTTTTCCTCATCGATATTACTGAGGCTACCCGTACCGTAAAAGGCCTAGAGAATATGCCCAAGGCAGGTCCTTTCCTCGCAAAGAAAGGACTGACAATGCCTATCCTTTATGATTCCCGTGGCGTGGCGAAAGAGCGTTATGGGGCCAAGACATTACCGCGGCTCTATGTAATTGATAAATACCGAACCATTCGTTTGGCAAAAAAAGGGTTTTCCGAGGGTGAGGATTTTGAAGGAGAGGTTTCCGCGGTTATTGACAAGCTCCTTGCAGAAAAATAAATGACTTAATAAACGACAATATAATATATGTAAATGGTCCCGCGATTCTTTATCATTTTTGTTTGCTTTATATTTATAGTTATAAGTAATTGCCTGATGGGTCAGGGACAGGCTACCCTGGTTGTTACTGGCAGTGTTCATGGGCAGCTGGATCCCTGTGGGTGAAAGAAAAAACCCCTGGGCGGTCTGTCCAGGAAACTGGTTTCCGTTAACACTATGCGCCAGGAAGGTTTAGATCCTGTCATTTTGGATGCAGGAGATCTCTTTTTTTCTACATCAGTACTCGATGATTCCAATCGTGTTTCGGAACAATTTCGAGCCAATGCAATATTGAAAGGTTACGAAAAGATCGGTTGTGATGCGATTAATGTAGGACAATATGAACTATCAGCAGGATTAGAGTTTCTTTTGGAATCTGCACAAAAATCTACAATTCCCTTTATCTCTGCTAATCTGCGGTTTTCTGATAATTATAAACTTATTTTTGATCCTTATCTTTTGATTCGGCGCTCAGGCTTGACTATTGGTGTCATTGGCTTAACCAATCTGGTTCCGAAAACCATAAATGGTGTGGTCGTGGAGAGTTATTTGGCATCAGGACGCCGGTTCATAAACCGGATTAGGGATCGGGTTGATATTGTAGTGCTACTAGTCAACAGCGAACGTGAAAGTTATAGTATTCTCCCACAAGAATTTTCCGATGCGGATTTGATTTACACGAGCGGAAGCACTATGATGACCCGTCCCATGATGAAACAAGCAGAAGAAGGCCCATACTTATATTCTAGTGGCCGGGAGGGGAGATATTTGAATGTGACCAAACTGAATATCATGGACAAGGGAAAACCATTGGTTAATGTGTCTTATGTTCAGGAAAATATGAAATATACTAAGCGCAAGCTAGATCGACTAGGTGATATAGACCCACAAAAAACATTGGATGAACTATATGCTAATCAAGAAAACACCATGAATGTGATTGCCCAAGGACGGGCTAGCCTTAATCGCGCTGCGGCTATCTTGGATAACGCGGTTAATAAGCTCCATTTTCAAAATGTAGCAATGGATAAAAACATAAAAGATGATGTAAATATGGTTGCCTTTGTTAATGAATCTCTTTCAGCCTGCAGAGGATTAATAAAAAAATAGTTTTAAATCGGAATTAGCCCATACACATAAACCAGATTGGTTTATAGATGTGTTACATCCATTTTTGTACAAATAGCATGGTGAAAATCCGATAAATCAGAAAGAAATCAATGCCGATAGGATAATTTCGCTGTTTTAAAGTGTCCAAACTTGCCCAAATGGAATTGTATTTAATAGGCCTTTAAGGAAATTTCTGCACCCAGAGTAACATTGTTTAAAGCTAAGGCTCTATTGGAATCCAGACTTCGGCCATCTGTTTTGCGCACTATTTCAGCCAGTAAATAAGGAGTTAACTTTTTACCTGAAATGTTATTCTCTAATGCTTTGGAACAAGCTGATGTGATAATTGCATCTATGTCTTGTGCCGGAATCTCATCTTTTTCCTGAATAGGATTAGCCACCAATAGTGCGGAGTCCAAACCGCATTCAAGATTCTCTTGGTGGATGTTGGCGATGGTTTCTGCGGAGTCTACTTGGTAGATACCCTGAAAGCCTGAGCGCCTTGAATAGAATGATGGGAATTCGTTGGTTTTATATCCGACCACAGTGACACCGGCTGTCTCCATATACTCCAACGTTCGGCCAATATCTAGAATAGCCTTTGCTCCTGCAGAAACAACAATCATGGGGATAGACCCTAGGGCTGAAAGATCTTCAGAAATATCAAGCGTGTTTTCGACGCCTCGGTGTACACCACCGATACCACCAGTGGCAAAAACTCTGATGCCGGCGTTATGGGCAATATGCATAGTGGCGGAAACAGTGACAGCGCCGTGCAACTTCATCGATAGGGCAAAACCCAACTCCCGCCGGGAAAATTTTTTTACTAAAGGATCCTTGGAAATAAGTTCAATTTGATTTTTTTCAAGACCAACACAAATCTGCCCATTGATTATGGCTACGGTGGCAGGTGCGACACCCTGATTCCGGCATAAGGACTCTGCCTGATGGGCAAATTCCAAGTTTTTTGGGTAAGGCATACCCTGGGCGATTATGGTGGATTCCAATGCAAGAACCGGCTTACAGTCATTCAAGGCGGTCTGGACCTCTTGGGAATAATTAATTTTCATAGCAGGTTCAAACTATTCAAAGAGCTAATTTTAGGGCTGTATTTTATTTATAATATGATAAAAATTGATCCGAAAAAATACAACCTGTCTACTAGGATTGTCCTGTTTAAAAGAAATAATGAAATTATTATTGTGCTGGATCGAAAAAGCAGGATCATTATGAAAGATGGCCATAGAATAATAGATCAATTCCAATCAATACAGAATATTGAACCTGGGGTATCTGTTTCTGTATTTACATCTGCACCTGTTTGCAGTAAAACGAGGTCATATTTAAATAAAAATGGAATTGAATTAATGGATCTGGACGAGTTAATCCTTCCTGAATGATTTTTAAATATATTTTTCCACAGGACAAGGAAATTTCTAGAGAAGTTTTTTCCTTGGCTTTACCGGTAATATTATCCAACCTAAGTCGAGTACTCATGAGTTTAATTGATGTGGCTATGGTTGGTCGCTTAGGCGCTGCTGCCATTGCCGCTACCGGTATGGGTGGTATGCTTTTCTGGGGAGCCCTAAGTGTTGTAATGGGAATCCGCACAGCTGTACAAACTGTTACATCAAGGCGTCTTGGTCAAAAAAAATTCAATGAGTGTGCTACGGCTTTTCATAATGGAATTCTTATGGCAATTCTATATAGCTTTCCCGTGTCTATTATAGGCTGGATGTGGGCACACAAGTTTGTACCTTTTTTTATTGATGATTCTACCGCTACTCCTCTGGCGGTGGAATATTCATCGATCATTTTTTTAAGCTTGTTATTTTCAGCTTGTAGCTTTGTGTTTCATGGGTTTTTTACTGGAATCGAAAAGACAAGAATTCATTTAACAGTAACTGTAACCAGTAACATTATTAATGTTTATTTAAATGCTGGCCTTATTTACGGCTCAGAAGGGTTATATATGTTTTTTAATGAAACAGTGCCTTTTCTTTCATTTTTGACATTTCTTTGGCAGTGGACATATTTTCCAGCCCTTGGTGTTAAGGGGGCAGCTATCGCTACCTTGGTGGCATCTGTTTGGATGGTTTTACACTATTTTTTTTACCTTTTCTGGATGTCTGCAAGAACAGACTTTACTGTTTTTTCTTTTTCAGTAGATATTGGTATGATGAAGCGTCAATTATCCTTGGCTGTTCCCCAGGGATTACAAGAAATAATTATTGCTGCGGGCTGGTCAGTTTTTTATAAAATAATGGGTCTTATAGGACTGGTTGAATTAGCAACGACACAATTATTATTTACAATAATGAACGCATCTTTTATGCCCGCCCTGGGCATTGCGCAGGCTTGCGCTACACTGGTTGGAAAATATATGGGAGAGAAAAAAATTCATAAATCTGAAGCCAGTATCAAAGAATCTATCCGCTTGTCTGAATATATCATGGGTACCATGGGGACTTGTTTTATCCTGTTTCCAAAATTCTTTCTGTACTGGTTTACCGATGACCCGCAGATTATTTCCATGGGTGTTTTTGGTCTGCGTATTCTGGGGGTGGTACAGTTCTTGGATGCCATTGGTTTCACACTCTGGTTTGCCCTTTCCGGTGCCGGAAACACCTTATTTCCGGCAATGGTAGAATCTTTGTTGACATGGGGTGTTGTGGTCTTGGGCAGTTATATATTGGGAGTAGTGTTAAAAGTTGGGTTTGCTGGACCATGGCTTCTTTTTCCTGTTCATATGGGATTATTTGCATCAATTATGGTTTGGAAAATAAATAAGGGTGATTGGAAAGAAATAGAAGTGTGATTTCAATAATAAGTAAATTTCGTTTTGTTATGAAGCAAGGTTAAAATATAAAAGTGAAAGATATATATAGAGATACCGATCCAGAGGAAACCCAAGAGTGGATAGAATCTATTGAAGACACTTTAGAACACCATGGTTTTGAGCGCACACGGTTTCTCCTTGAAGAACTGATAGATTATGCCCAATCTAAAGGAGCGCGTCTCCCCTTTAATACAAATACCCCTTTTATTAATACTATTCACCATAGTCTCCAGAAAGAATTCCCAGGAGAACGTGACCTAGAACGAAAAATAAAATCTTTGATTCGTTGGAATGCAATGGCAATGGTGGTAAGGGCAAATAATGAATCTCATGGAATTGGAGGACATATATCCACATATGCCTCTGTAGCTACGCTTTATGAGGTTGGGTTTAACCATTTTTTTAGAGGTCCAGATCACCCGAATGGAGCGGATTTAGTTTTTTTTCAGGGACATTCATCTCCCGGTGTTTACTCTAGGGCATTTTTGGAAGGAAGATTAAGTAAAAATGATCTAAAGAATTTTCGTAGAGAACTCTCTCCAAATGGAGGGCTGTCATCATATCCACACCCATGGCTTATGCCAAACTTTTGGCAATTTGCCACGGTATCAATGGGCTTAGCACCTGTCATGGCCATATACCAGGCTCGTTTTCTAAACTATCTTATAGATCGAAATCTTATTAAAGATACAGGCAGGAAGGTATGGGCATTTCTTGGTGATGGAGAAATGGATGAGCCTGAATCAAAAGGTGCGCTGACCCTTGCATCAAGGGAAGAACTTGACAATTTAATATTTGTTATCAATTGTAATTTGCAGCGGCTAGATGGCCCCGTGAGAGGAAATGGGAATGTTATACAAGAACTAGAAGGCGCATTTCGAGGCGCCGGATGGAATGTGATCAAGGTAGTTTGGGGGAGCGATTGGGATGATTTATTTAATAAGGACACATCTGGAAAACTTTTGCAACGACTTGAAGAAATAGTGGATGGAGAGTTGCTTAAATATGTCGTCGAGGGGGGAGCATATTTGAGAGAGCATTTTTTTGGGAAATATCCAGAGTTACTTGAACTGGTCTCACATATAAGTGATGATGATTTAATAAAGCTTAAACTGGGCGGTCATGACCCACTCAAAGTATATAACGCATATTTAAGTGCGGTTAATCATACAGGAAGCCCTACAGTTATTCTTGCAAGGACCATAAAAGGTTACGGAATGGGGGAAGCCGGTGAAGGTAGAAACATAACCCACCAGCAAAAGAAACTAAATGAAAAGGAGCTTCTTTATTTTAGAGACAGGTTTGATATTAAGCTTTCTGATGATGATGCAATTCATGCTCCGTTTTATGATCTTGATGAAAACAGTGATGAGATAAAATATCTGAAAAATAAACGTAAAAACCTTGGTGGCTATTTACCAGCACGTATTGTTCCCAGTGTTAAAATAGATATTCCGGACATTTCTATTTTCGATGAGTTGTTGAATGGAACCGTTGATAGATCAATATCGACTACAATGGCATTCGTTCGATTGCTAACTATTTTAAGTCGTGATAAGAAAATAGGAAAACAAGTTGTTCCAATTATTCCTGATGAAGCCAGGACTTTTGGTATGGATCCGTTGTTTCGTCAGTTGGGTATTTATGCTCATAAAGGTCAGTTGTATGATCCTGTGGATTCGGATCAGTTTTTGTATTATAAGGAATCGAAGGATGGACAAATTTTAGAAGAAGGCATTAATGAAGCGGGAGCGATTTCGTCTTTTATAGCCGCTGGAATGAGTTATACCACTAATGGGTTCCCAATGATTCCATTCTATATATATTATTCCATGTTTGGGTTTCAGCGTGTATGGGATTTTATTTGGGCCGCAGCAGATATGCGAGTTCGTGGATTTCTTTTGGGAGGTACAGCTGGCCGGACAACACTCAATGGAGAAGGGCTTCAGCACCAGGATGGGCATAGCCATATGGCCGCGGCCGTCACGCCAAACATAAAGGCATATGATCTCGCATATGCTTATGAAATTGGATTGGTAATTCATCGAGGTATTCAGGAAATGTTTGAAGAACAAAAAGATGTTATTTATTATATAACTGTTGAAAATGAGAACTACGTTCACCCAGCATTACCAGAAGGGTCGGAAGAAGATATTCTTAAGGGTTTATATAAAATTCATAGTACAAAACAACCGAGACTTCGCTTATTGGGAAGTGGGCCTTTGATGGGTGAAGTAATTGCGGCTTCGGAGATTTTAAAAAATGACTGGGGGGTTGAGCCAGGTATCTGGAATGTTACTTCCTTTAGTGAGCTAAGAAAAGATGCGGAAGAAGTAGAACGTTGGAACTTGGTTCATCCAGATGGGAAGCAGCGCAAATCTCATATTGAAAAATCATTGAGTGAGCACAAAGTCCCTACAGTGGTTGTGTCAGACTATGTAAAGATGCTGGCGGAACAGATTGCGCCCTATGTTCCAGGTCCCTATTATGCACTAGGCACAGATGGATTTGGTCGAAGTGACACCCGGGAAAACCTGCGTCATTTTTTTGAAGTAGATCGATATTATATTGTTTTAACAGCTTTGAAGGCCTTAGCGTTGGAACAAGATTTGGATATGGTGGTTGTGCACAACGCCATGGAAAAATATAATTTAGACCCTGAAAAACCTAATCCCAGAAACGTTTAATAAGAGCATGATTAAAGATATTATACTGCCAAATCTTGGTGAAGGAATTGATTCAGCCGAGATTAGTGAAGTTGTTGTTAAAAAAGGAGGCATTGTTAGTCCAGATGATATTATTCTGGTTTTAGAATCAGAAAAAGCTTCCATGGAAATCCCAGCCGAAGTAGCAGGTGAGGTTAAAGAGGTTATGGTAAAAACAGGGGAAGAAGTTGTTACCGGACAAATTTTGGTGAAAATAGAATTATCGCAAACTCAAATCGAAAAAGAACCATATCCAGAAAACGATGAAAATAATAAATCTATTATAGAAACTCCATCTAATATTGCTTCTAAGCCTGAAGCTATAGAAACATTATCGAAAGGATCGGATAGCCTGTTTGCGAGTCCCGGAGTAAGGCGTCTGTCCCGCGAGCTAGGTATTAATTTGGAGCTTATTAGAGCAAGTGGTCCAAAAGGACGGATAACAAAAAATGACTTACATGATTATATTAAGAGGAAGCTTGCTATCGCAGAAAGCGGTTTTTCTTTAAGCCATTCTAGGCCCGATGTGGATTTTTCTCAGTGGGGTGATGTAGAGCTAAAGAAACTAACTAAAATAAACCTTATTACTGGGAAGCGCCTTCAAGATGCTTGGCAATCTATACCACATGTAACTCAGTTTGGCTCTGCTGATATTACCGAACTGGATTTATACAGAAAAAATATAAAAGAAAAGGCATTAAAAAAGAACATTAAAGTCACTTTCTTGCCTTTTTTCATGAAAGCAGTTACTCATGTACTAAAAGAGATGCCAATCTTTAATAGCTCTTTGGATCAAAGTGAAAAAAATTTAGTTACAAAATATTACTATCACTTAGGAATTGCTGTTGATACACCTCAGGGCTTAACTGTCCCGGTTATTAGAAATGTTGACAAAAAGTCTATTCTAGAGCTTTCAGAAGAACTAATGGATATTGGCTCTAGAGCTATAAACAAAAAATTAAAACCTGATGAACTGAAGGGAGGTACATTCACTATATCTAACCTTGGAAGCATAGGAGGCTCTTTTTTTACGCCAATTATAAATCCTCCAGAAGTGGCAATATTAGGAGTATCCCGCAGCAATTGGGAACTGGTCTATGATAATAATTCGGGGGAATTTATTCCTAGGTATATACTTCCTTTTTCTCTTTCTTATGATCATATGGTAATTGATGGAGCAGCTGGTGCTGTATTTACTTCTAAGTTTTCTTCTGTTTTAGCTAACATAGATATTTTTTCAGCTGAAAAATAAAATTATATGAAAAATAATAAACATGCTGATGTTGTGGTTATTGGCTCTGGACCAGGAGGTTATGCTTCTGCATTTAGGGCAGCTGACCTAGGGAAAAACGTTGTCATGATTGACCGAGATGAGGAGCTTGGTGGAGTTTGTTTAAATCGAGGATGTATCCCATCCAAAGCGTTATTACATATTTCTAAAGTTATTCATGAAGCAAGCTCACTTACATCTGTTGGGGTAAGTTTTTCTAAGCCCAAAATTAATTTAGAAAGAATTAGAGATCATAAAAACCAGATTATATCTAAAATGAATTCTGGGATCTGTCAACTTGCCAGAACCCGAAAGGTGGAAATAATTCAGGGCAACGCGAGTTTTGAATCTGATAATCAAATCAAAATTTCTCTTAGAGGAAAAACAAAAATAATTTCGTTTGATCACTGTATAATTGCAGCAGGGTCATCATCTACTTCCCTTCCTGGTGCACCCGACAATGACCCCGATGTGCTTTCATCAAGAACAGCTTTAGAATTGGAGTCCATACCAAGCTCACTCCTTATTGTAGGTGGCGGTATAATTGGATTGGAGCTTGGGCAGGTATATTCATCATTGGGTTCCAAAGTAAGCATAGTTGAATTTCTGCCACATCTGATTTCTGGAGCAGACAGGGACTTAGTTAAGCCTCTACAGAAAAGATTGAAAAGTGAGTTTCATGAAATCATGGTTTCTTCTAAGGTAAAGGAAATAAATAGAGACGATTCAAAAGGATTGTTTGCCATAATTGAAAATGATTCTGGAATCCGAAAAGAATTTTACAAAAAGGTTCTAATTGCTATAGGGAGAAAACCCAATTCCGATCTTTTAGGATTAGATAATACATCTGTGAAAATTGATGAAAAGGGATTTATAATTACTGATGTGTATAAACGAACGTCAGTTCATAATATCTTTGCAATTGGTGATATTACTGGTAATCCCTTGTTAGCGCACAAGGCTACTCATGAAGGAAAAGTAGCAGCTGAAGTAATCTGTGGTCTTCCAGCAGCCTTTGATGCTAGGGCAATTCCCAATGTTATTTACACTGACCCTGAAATTGCTTGGACAGGTCTCACTGAAACGGATGCTATTAAACAGGGGATTAAATATGAAAAAGGAGATTTCCCCTGGGTTGCAAGCGGAAGGGCGCAGGCTGTTGGGACAACACAGGGAAAAACAAAAATACTTTTCGATCAGGAGACAAAAAAAATATTAGGTTTAGGAATGGTTGGTTCCGGCGCAGGTGATATGATTTCTGAAGGAACGCTGGCGATTGAAATGGGAGCAGATGCCGAAGATATTGGCCTTACAGTACACCCTCACCCAACTCTTAGTGAAACGGTTGGTCTTGCTGCGGAAATAGTTGAAGGAAGCGTAACAGATTTGTACCTTCCAAGGAAGGAAAGGTTGTAAAATGAAAAAAATTATATCCTTAATTGTACTTATTGGTGCATTTATTTTTTGTCAAGAGCCTAAGGAAAACCAATCCCCGGCTACAGATGCTACAGCCTCAGGTGCTAAGTCGCCTGCGATCCCTAAAATAAAAAACATGGAAGATGGGCTTAAAGGTAAAAAAATAATACCAGGGCTAATTACACTATACCAAGATACAGCCACGGGAAAACTATCCATGGTGCTTAATAATGATCAGCTTGGAAAAGAATTTATATATTTTGTTCACGCTAGGGATGGTCAGCGCAATGCTGGAGTTATTCGTGGAAGCTATCGCGGGTCTAAAATTATAACCTTTAACCGCTATTTTAACCGAGTAGAATTTGAGGTTCAAAATCATTCTTTTTATTTCGACCCTGACAATCCTTTAAGCAGGGCCGCAGACGCAAATATAGCCACGGCTATCTTAGCTTCAGAATTTATTATAGCCCAGTCAGACAGCGTCGTCATGTTTGATGTGGATAATGTATTTCTTACAGAAGCCCTGCACCAGATTACACGTGGCATCATCCCTGGAGGTGAAAACAAGAACCCATTTAAGTTGGGACGTTTGATCAAGAACCGTTCTAAATATATCCACCTCAACAACTATCCTGAGAACACTGATATTTCCGTTCAGTATGTATATAGTAATCCTACACCTACTAACTGGGGCTCTGATAGAGGGTTGACAGATGCGCGATCGGTAAATGTTACCCTGCAGCATAGTTTTATTGCTGTTCCTTCTAACAACTACCAACCTCGCTTTGAAGATCCTCGTGTAGGTTACTTTACAACCCAAGTTAATGACATGACAGACCCTGAAGATGTTACTCCATATCGCGATTTAATTTCTCGCTGGCATCTAGAACAAAAACACCCAGAACAATTTGTTTCTGAACCAATAGAGCCTATTGTATGGTGGATTGAGAATACAACACCACATGAATTTAGGGATGCTATAAAAGATGGTGTATTGGCCTGGAATAAGGCTTTTGAGAAAGCAGGATTTAATAACGCCATCCAAGTTAAAGTACAACCAGACACTGCAGATTGGGATGCCGGTGATATACGTTATAATGTATTGCGCTGGACATCGTCCCCAGATCCGCCCTTCGGTGGATATGGACCCAGTTTTGTTAATCCCAGGACTGGCCAGATTTTAGGCGCCGATATTATGCTGGAATATGTTCACTTTACAAACAGAGTTAAATATGAGCGTCTTTGGCAACCATTAATGGATAATAATCAAAATAAAAATGAATATTATTGTTTGTATGGACAAAACAAACAGCATGGGAACAAATTTGCGGAAATGACCCTTAAGTCTATAGGAACGTTTTCTCCATTTGAGCAGCACCGCCTTCTCTATGAGGCTATGGTCAGTTTAGTGATGCACGAAATTGGGCATACTCTCGGTTTAAGCCATAATTTTTATGCCAGTTATTTTCATAGTTTAAAGACAATACATGATCGCAACATTACAGAGCCAGTAGGCCTCATGGCTTCGGTGATGGATTATGATGCAGTAAATATAGGTAAGCATAATAATTGGACCGGTCAATACTATTCCACAGTTGCTGGGCCATATGATATATGGGCTATTGAATATGGATATTCTGTTCCATTAAAAAACCCACTGGATGAGTCAGCTAGGATGAGTCAGCTTTTAGGGCAATCTACAAAAATGGAACTTGGATATGGAAATGACGCAGATGATATGAGGTCTCCAGGGGATGGGGTAGACCCAAGGATCATGATTTTTGATATGAGCTCAGATCCTTTAGGATATGCGGAAGAACGGCTGGATTTAATCCGTTCTTTATATAAACCTCTTCGTACCAGATACGAAAAACACGGAGAATCATATCATGAGTTCACAGACGCATTTTATATTCTTAACCGGGAATATAGCAATTGCGCAAATGTAGTATCTCGCTATATTGGCGGTCTTTATATGGATCGTTCTATGGTTGGGCAGGATGACCGGGAGTTACCGTTTCTTGCAATTAACAGGGACACCCAAAAATGGGCCATGACTCTTTTGAATAAATATGTTTTATCGCCCCAGTCATTCATTATACCAAATAATATATATAATCATTTACAATGGGAACGTAGAGGTTGGAGTGGCACCAAAGACCATAGAATTCATGATCAGGTTTTGGATATTCAAAAAAATGTATTAGATCACTTACTTCACGTGGATGTGCTGAAACGCATATCAGACACCGCTTTGTATGGTAATGTATATAGCCTTTCTGATGTGATACGTGATTTGACCAACTCCTGTTTTGCATCGGATGCTGGTACCAATGTGATTAGTATGCGCCGCAACCTTCAGATTGAATATACAGAACGACTTATTAAAATAGTATTGAACAAGGGCAAGGTAAAATATGATCATCTTGCAGTTTCCATAGCTCATGCGAATTTGAATAAAATTGTAAAATATTCCTCCAAAAAATATAATGTGGATGAACCAACGAAAGCCCACCGAGAATATTTACTTTACCGTATTACTGAAGCGCTGGATACATAAACCCTTTATTATATAGGAGTGAACCATGAAATTTGTATTTATGGCACTAGTTTGTGCTGTCACGATGAATTGCGAAAACAGGAAGGACCATAAGATAATGAAACACCCGCTGGACAAATCCCAGAGCAGAAAAATTGTTTTAGATAATCAATTGAAAGTGTATCTGCTTTCAGATCCTAATTTTAATGTTTCTGCCGCTTCAATGAGCGTTATGGTTGGTTCATTAGAAAATCCGGAAAACAGACAAGGTCTAGCACATTTTTTGGAACACATGCTTTTTCTAGGAACAGAAAAATATCCTGATGTTGATGAATACAGCACATACTTGAGGACAAATGGAGGTTTTTCAAATGCCTATACTGCAAGCGACCACACAAATTACCAATTACAAGTATTACCCGGAGCTTTTGAGGGGGCGTTAGATCGATTTTCCCAGTTTTTTATTGGCCCGCTTTTCACAGAGCAATATACAGAGCGGGAAGTAAACGCCGTGAATTCCGAACATCAAAAAAACATCATGAATGATGGTTGGCGGCAGTATAGAATTTCCGGTTTATTTGCAAAAGAAGGACACCCAGAGCGAATGTTTAATACAGGAAACTTGGAAACACTGGGCGATATAGATCGAGGGGAACTGACCAATTTTTATAATACCCATTACAGCGCCAACCGTATGGGTCTAGCGGTTTTGAGTACCCACAGCTTAGATGAAATGGAGATGTGGGTCCGAGAATATTTTTCTGAAATTAAAAATAGAAAATCGAAAAATAACATCCACGATCCTAATGTTATGGAAAGAAAGAACACATTCAGGCTAGTAAAAATTGACCCTGTGAAAGACATTAGAGACTTAATAATTGAATTTTCTATTCCTGGTACACGGAAATTATATAAGCAAAAACCAGGCAGCCAGCTGGGTTTTATTCTGGGACATGAGGGTCAGGGAAGTCTTCTTTCTTTTCTTAAATTAAAAGGCTGGGCCACAACATTATCTGCAGGTGCGGGTTCACAGACAAATGAATATGGTGTCGCATCCATTAGGATCGGATTAACCCTGCAGGGACTGGAGGAATATCAAAATGTTATCAATGCTACAATGGGTTTTATACAATTGATGCAGAAATCTGGGCATCAAAAACATGTATTTAACGAGCTTAAAACAATGGCTGAACTTGAAGAAATATATTCTAACAAGGGCGAAGGTATGTGGCGGGCAACTCAGCTAGCAAATGAATTAAACATGTATGATTTCACTGATGCAGGACGTGTTAATTATATTTATGGGGATCCTCACCCTGAAAAATTCTCAGAGCTTCTTCAACATCTTACTCCCGATAATATGTTAGTTATGCTGGTATCTAAGGGTGTGGAGACAGACCAAGTCGAAAAATTTTATCAAGCACCTTATGCTTATACTGAGGATGCTTCTTTTTATAAAGAACTTCAATCAGTACTTCCACATTCAAGTTTTAAGATCGCAGCCCCCAATCCATTCATTCCGAAAAAAGCAAGAGTTCCAAACCGGAAAATAAAGGATGAGATAGAACCAGAATTGATAATAGATACAAGAGGGTCAAAGTTGTATTTTGGCCAAGATCACGAATTTTTAAGACCAAAAGGAATAATAAGCTATAAAATAATGTTTTCAAAAGACAGAATGAGTCTCCGACACCGGGTTCTTTTGAAAATTTACGCTGCCTGCGTCCGAGAATCCATGAATGAACTGGGATATCCCGCAAAACAAGCTGGGCTTAATTATTCGTTGGTGGAAGGATATGAGGGTTTGTATCTGACCGTTAGCGGATATACGGAATCTGCAATTAAGCTTTATGAAATGATGCTGGATCATATGATAGGGTTTGATATTTCAAATGAACAGTTTGAAGCTATAAAAGATAAAATTGTACGAGACTATCAGAACTTCCCTCTTTCGGACGCCTGGCAACAAACCCGAGATAAATCAGCAGAGATCTACCACAGTGTCAAATTCAGCTGGGCGGAATCCTTGCCTGTTGCACAATCTGCAACAAAAAAAAGCATACAGGAATTCGCACAAAAATTATATAAGGAAATATTTATAGAAGGTTTTGTTTATGGAGATTTTGAAGAAGTTGACGCTAAGAAAACGATAAGGGTTTTCAAGGAAAAAACAAACACTGGAGAAATGAACCGAGAACAAGCTTTTGAACTTGATTTTTTAAAACAAGGAGAACCTGAAGATATTCAATATGTGGATGTCCTTCGAGTGAATAATTCCTGTTTTTGGAGAGAATATGAATTTGGAAAAGATTCACCTCAAATGCGCGCATCTGCACTTGTAATCAGCCAGGCAGTACAGCAACCGTTTTACACAGAAATGCGCACTAATCAGCAACTAGGATATATTGTATGGTCGAGGTCTATAGATCGAGATGAAACTCATTATATGACGTTTGCAATTCAGTCAGGGGAATATTCAGCAGATGAGTTAAACGCAAGAGCTGATGCATTCATTACTACCTTGCCAAATTTTATACGTACAATGGACACCACCACGTTCAAGCAGTTAGTAGAGTCTGCAATTGAACAACTAGAAAAAGAACCCAAAAGCATTGCTGAGCGGGCCAACAAATTAAAAGATTTGGTGTTTGAGCATGGCGCTGATTTTGACCGCGATAAAAAAACAATTTCTGCTCTTAAATCTGCTGATCAGAATTCTCTGGCTAACTTGTTGTATAATACGATAAATGAGGATTCGCGCAAAATGGTTAATAGCCTAATGTTTGCTGAACAGCATAATAATAAACAAAATCGCATAAGCAGCTTTGATGATATAAAAAGCTGGAAAAAAAAGAGGATTTACCAGTAGGGAATGCCTAAAGATGTTGTCCTCATTGCAGCAGTTACAGTAGATGGTTTTATTGCCCGCCATAGCCGGGAAGTGATAACCTGGTCAAAAGACCTCCAATTATTTAAAAAACAGACTACGGGTTTTCCAGTAATCATGGGCTCCAACACCTATGATACTCTCTATGATCAATTAGAAAACAGGGAGATGATCATTGTAAACAGATATAAAAACCCAGGATCTGTTCTGTCAAAAATTGATGCAGAGCGTTGTTTTATCATTGGCGGCGGAAAAACCTATTCACGGTTCGCACCTTTTCTGACACACTTATATATTACACCTCATCCTTACATTTTTGGTGTCGGTGTTCGCTTATTTTCTGATCCCGTTTCTGAATTAACCTTACGGTTTGAAAACATGATATCTGTAGATGAAAGAATTGGGATTTATCAATATCAGTATAAAGTGCAGAAATAATGATACGACTATGCATCCATCCAGTTCTACTTTTATCCGTAGTTCTAGGTTTGAAGACTAGTTCTGGTGGTCCCTTAACAAAAAACCAGGCGGCTATGGATGTTCATCACTACGAACTCCAAATTGAGATGGATTCAGAAAAAAAAACTATCGGTGGAACGGTAACCATCAGTTTTATTCTTAAAAGACCTCCCCGTAGGCTCGAAATAGATCTTCTGTCTAGTTATAGTGTTTCCAACACCTGGGTAAATGAAAAACCAATGGTGTTCTTTAAACGAGGGAATAAATTATTTATTGAAAATCCAGGATTGGATTTAAACAAAAGTCATAGTCTGAAAATTTCATATAAAGGTAGGCCACCGGAAGCCATAAACCCACCCTGGGATGGTGGGATAACCTGGGAGACTAGCCAAGATGGGTATCCCTGGATTGCTATTTCTTGCCAACAGAATGGGGCCCACATTTGGTATCCATGTAAAGAACACCCCAGCGACAAACCAGATAGTGTTGATATTTATGTCACGGTTTCAGAACCGCTTAAAGTTGCTGGAAACGGACTATTACAAGGGATCGTAAATATTGGGAATCGGATGGAGACCTGGCATTGGAAATCACAATATCCAATAAGCACTTATAATATTAATTTTGCGATAGGAAACTTTGAGACCGTATCCCGAAGAGGCCTTATCCAAGGGAAGCCTTTATATATGGAATTTCATGTTTTACCTGAATCCAAAAATGGTGCAGAGAATTTGCTTGATAAGGCGGAGGAATATCTAAACTTTTATGCTGATCAATTTGGATCTTACCCATGGATAAAAGAGAAATTTGGTATAGTAGAAACGCCATATTGGGGCATGGAACACCAAACCATGATTGCATATGGTAATAAATACAAAAATACACAACTTGGTTATGATTTTCTTCTGTTCCATGAAATGGGACACGAATGGTGGGGAAATTACCTCAGTGTTTCAGACTGGGCAGACTTTTGGATTCATGAAGGGTTCGTCACCTATGCTGAGGCTTTGTATGTTGAAAAAAAATATGGCTTGGGTGCTTACCATGCCTTTATAAGAGATCGCTGTAGAAAGAACATCTCAAACAAACATCCAATTTGTCCATCAAAACCGGCAACCATGGAAGCTACCCAAGACAATGATGTTTATTATAAAGGAGCCTATGTGTTGCATATGCTACGATTCTTGATTGGTGAAGAAACATTGAATAATACCTTGAAGGAATATATAACCATGCCTAAACGTAGGCCCAACAACCAGACTTCCACTCAGGAATTTATAGAGCTTATTGAGGAAAATTCTGGCTTAGCGTTAGGTTGGTTTTTTGATCAGTACCTATACACTAAAGATATTCCAACGCTGAATATGAAAACAAAAATTTATCATAATGGAAAAAAACAGTTTATTGATCTCTGGTGGTCTGAAGCTGGGTTCATTTTACCTGTGGAAGTGCAGTATCGAGGACTGTTTGATATGGAACATATTACCATTAATGTTTCTGATAAGCCAACAGGGATATCAATACCTGCAACATCTACATTAGAACTTGATCCTTTAAATTGGGTTTTGTTTAGTCTTAAAAAACATTAGTCTTATAATAATTGAATTTTCAAAAATAATTACATGGTTAACCGAATTATTAACATGAAACGCAGTTGGGTTGCTTTATTTGGAATTTTAATAATAATTATTTTGTTTTGGTCTTGGCTGCAACACCCCCTGCCTAAATATGAGGGTGAAATACAGCTAGAAGGATTAACGTCTTCGGTCGATGTTTTTTTTGATGAATGGGCTGTACCTCATGTATTTGCCCGGGATGAAGAAGATCTGTTTTATGCTGCAGGTTATCTTGCCGCCAGAGAGAGAATGTTCCAATTGTCAACAGTGGCCTTAGCTGTTCGAGGAGAGCTTGCATCAGCGTTTGGTGATGAATTATTGTCAACGGATATTTATCTACGTACATGGAGAATACATGATACTGCAAAAAAAATGGTCGCTGCCATGGACATTAATAACAAATCTATCTATAATTCATTCTGCAATGGTATCAATTTCCGTATAAAAGAAATAAAGAATGATCCACCTATAGAATTTAAAATATTGGGTATAAGCCCTCCATTATGGGACCCAACTATTGTTGCTGGTTATGAAAGAATGATGGCCCATGAAATGCAGGGGTCCTGGCAACCTGAAATTGTTTATGGGGCTATTGCCGCATATTTTGGTGAAGAAAAATTGGCTGAAATTATTCCTGGTTACGATGATGATAAACCCACAATTGCTGCCATTAAGTATGATCAGTTTAAGCCTTTGTTTGATGCGATCATCAATCAAGAATTTTCATTACGTGATCTGCTTGGTAAGCACAATGCGGATATTGGCTCAAATAATTGGGTGCTGTCCGGCACCAGGACCGCTTCAGGAAAACCGTTACTGGCAAATGATCCTCATCTTGCATATACCCAGCCACCAAGATGGTTTGAAATGCATTTAAAAGGGGGGCGATTTGATGTGTCTGGTGTATGCATTGCTGGGATTCCTGTCCCAGTCATTGGGCAAAACAAACATGTGGCATGGGGCTTTACCAATACCATGGTGGATGATGTGGATTTTTTTATAGAAACAATAAACCCCACTAATGAAAATGAATACCTACATGATAATAAATGGAAAACAATGAAAGTTTTGAAAGAAACCATCCCTTTACATAGCGGACAGGATACTACTATTGTCATACGTCTTACGCACCATGGACCTATCATTAGCGATATACATCCTCTTTTGCGAGGTAGTAAAGAAGTTATGTCCATGTCCTGGACCGGACACTGGGTTACTAGGGAAATGGATGCCTGGGTTGGTATCAATACAATGAAAAATTGGGATGATTTTTCCAAAGCCGTGGAAGACTTTGGCGTTCCCGGGCAAAACATTGTATATGCCGATATTAATGGAAATATAGGCTGGCGCCCCGCTGTATTTATCCCGATACGCAAAGAAGGATTTAGCATGGTTCCTCGACCGGGAAACGATTCTCAATATGATTGGAGAGGGAAAGTCCCATATAGTAAAATGCCATTCCTTTTTAATCCTTCAGGCGGGTATATTTCCACCGCTAACAATAAAACTATAGGCAGTGATTTTCCATACTATATTAGTGGGCTCTGGGCAGATCCAAGCAGAGCAGAGCAGATAAAAAATAGACTAGACACTCTTGATAATGCAACTGTTGAGGATATGAAATCTATTCAATTAGATCTTACATCTCAATTTGCTAAGGAAATAACACCATATATACTAGATGTTGAAAAAGGCAATGAAACGGGAAATCTTGCTAGAGCATTCAAATATCTGCGGGAATGGAATGGAATAGAAACTGTTGATTCTGAAGCAGCGCTTATTTTTCATGCTTTTATGCGTAACCTTACAATCAATCTTTATGGAGATGAACTCAGCCTTCTGGGTGAAAACTATCTAGATGCCTATACGGGTTTGAAATACCTGGTTCATCGAAATATTAGGGAAATATTAAAAACTAGAAAATCATCTTGGATAGACAATATTGAATCAAAAATGAAAATAGAATCATTAGATGAGATATTATATTTATCTGTTGTTGACGCCATTCATGATATTGAAAATAGATATGGCATCAATCGTTCGAACTGGAAATGGGGAGATGCACACTCTGTGACACATAAACATATGTTATCTAAAGTTCGTATTTTAAACTGGCTGTTTGATTTTAGTGTGGGTCCATTCCGTTCAGGTGGGTCCGATAAAACACCCAATGCTGGAGGCTATTCATTCTATGATCCCTATTATCAAACTTCGGGTGCATCCATGAGGCGAATTGTCGATTTTTCAAATTTGAATGAAACACAGTTTATTCTTCCTACCGGACAGTCGGGGATTTCTAATAGCCCCCATTATAGGGATCAGGCAGATCTATATCATAATGGGCTATACCGCACTACGTGGTTTGATGAAACTTATATTCGGGGATCAGAAAGTTTTCGACATCTTGTACTTGTTTCTCCATAGTGTTAGAGTTATTTATTATTATGTTATCATTATTACTGGTCATAAGGCATCGGTATTATTGGCAGGCTCGGGGTAATATTATTTTTAAAAATGATAGTAGACCGGTAATGATGGCTCATAGAGGATCTATGGTTATGGCGCCAGGGAATACGATAGAAGCTTTCATGGATGCAATTGATTATGGATTCAAATATATAGAAATGGATGTGTGCCAATTAAAAGATGGTACAGTGGTGTGTTCTCATAATTTCGATTTGGAGAGAGAAACAAACGGAAATGGCTGGCTCTATGATAAGAATATTTCTGATTTAAAACAGATTCGTACAGGCGATAGAAGCCATCCTGAAAATATGCAACCCATTCCAAGACTTACGGATGTACTTGAAAAATTACCTGACCATATTTTTATTAATATTGAAATAAAGTGTAAATCATTAATTGATTTTACAATTGCAAAAACAATTGGTAAAATGAGCAGGTCGGGTACTATCCCCCACCCACACATTATTTCATGTTTTAATCCTTTTGTTGTGGTGTATATGAGAATTTTTCACCCGGAGCTATATGTGGGTTATATTGTTGATGATTATAGATTCGGGATCCTTACAAATTGGATACACCCAGATTTCCTACATATAGATGCGAGTTTAGCTGATGATGAAATGATTAAAGAATGGAAAAAGCATAAACTTGGTATTACTATGTGGACAGTAAATTCTAAACCTGCAGTAAATTGGTGTGTGGAAAGAGATGTTTTATGTGTGATTACTGATAATCATAAAATGGGAAACTTGTAAGATGAATGCTGTTAAACAAATATCAGTTTTTGAATTAAAAGATAAAATGGATTCTGAAGACAGTTTTATTCTTTTAGATGTTAGGGAAAGTAATGAAGTAAATATATGCGCTCTTAATGGTGCTATACATATGCCTATGATAACAATTCCAAATTCATTATCTGAACTTGATAGGGATAAAGAAATAGTTGTAATGTGTCATACGGGTATGCGATCATTTCAAGTGTGTCAATATCTTGTAGAAGATGGGTATAATGCTGTGAATTTACAAGGTGGAATTGATCAATGGTCAAGAGAGATTGATCCGACGATAGCGAGATATTAATTTGATAATGAATGTCATTGATTTTAGGTTTCTGAATAATTATAGTAAATTTATCGAGTTAATAGTCTAATATTATCAATAACTTATGAGTATAATTATATATATTATGATAAATTATTTATGTTGGACGTGCGGGGGAATAATCTTTTTTATTAAATGACATTAAAACCAGAATACAAATATTAATTATATCAATCTTACCCTATTATTATACACTGACAATATTGGAAGATTGTCAGTTTTTAATAAGATAGGAAATTTATTGTTTGTACTATCGGCTACACTATAAACAATTTAATGCTCCATAAGATATTTGAATATTTTTGATTTGATTATAATGTTTAATTAAAAATCAATCGGATGTAGTTTTCAAATATCCAAATTTTTAACTAATATTATGTGATATATATATTATTGTTATTATATAACTTATAAATATTTATGTGTATTTATTATTTTATTGGGAAAGTATATGTTCATATAATAAATACGCAATTATTAATGTTGCCATCAGAAATTAAATTTAAAC
>CAJWLO010000014.1 GCA_913043235.1 uncultured Fidelibacterota bacterium | reverse complement strand
TGCATTAAGGGATAGGTACCATCTGGTAACTGTGGTGGATTAATATTCCAAAGGCGACCGTAATCGGGAATGATACCTGCGGATTCTAATTCGTGAATACCATATGCCATCATCCCTGCAGCAACAAAAATCAATAACACACTGCTAACATTAAAAAATGTTTTGAGGGGAACATTTTTTCCTTGGACAAATATCATATATCCAAGACCAACACCTAAGCCTGCACCTACCAAAGAAAGAGTTGTATTTAGTCCGCCCTGCTTCATCATAACGCCATATAAAAATAAAATTGTTTCAATTCCTTCCCGGAAAACAGATATAAAGGCCAAAGCAAAAATACCATAACCTAATTTTTCATTTTCGAGTGCATCCTCTGCTTTTTCCTTTATATCATCGGCAATATTTCTATTCTTTGCCATCCAGACAATCATCGTGCCTAATACAATAGCAGCAATAATCATCACAATGCCTTCAAAGAGCTTCTCCGCCTTTCCATGAAACCCCCCGGCAAGCTTCTGAAACAGAAGGGACCCCAAAATACTCATTGCCAGAGCCGATAACACTCCCTGCCAAAGTTTAATAATAGAAGCTGATTGACCAGTCTTATTTAAATAGGTATAGAGTATCCCCACTATTAGGGATGCTTCTAAAACTTCTCTAAATACTATTATTAATTCTGCCATTATTATAAAGGTTCTAAGGCTCCGAAAATGTTAGATCTGTTTGCCTTGGATTTTATAAATTAAGAACTAACTTTTTTTATTGGAGAGCCGAAGCCTTAACTATGAATTATTACATTTATTATCTTTAATGAGACTAAGTATCAATTAATATTAATTAAATTAACATATTGAAGTCAACAATATTATTGTTAATGAGACTAAGTATCAATATATTGAACAATATTATTGTTTTTAATATTTCATTTTAATAAAATATTTGCAATATTATCTTGATAGTTCATAATATAAACCGACTGGTCGGTTTATTTACAAACAATTAAGAGCACAATATAGATGATAAGCGAAGTACAGGAAGCCTTATTGAGAAAACAGTTAATGCTAATGTGGGGTAGAAATTTTAATAAACCATACATTAAGAAAAGAATTTTTAAGCGTTTCATTGATTGCATTAATCTATTTATAAAATAAAAAAAATTGAAAAAATTAGAACTCAAAGATCGGAGAAAAGAACAGATTATGAGCGCTGCCCTATCTGTGGTGGTTGCCAAAGGATATGACCAGAGTCGCATGGATGATATTGTTGAAAAATCTCAACTTTCCAAGGGCGCTATCTACTGGTATTATAAATCCAAGAAAGAAGTCTATCTCTCATTAGTAGATTATTGGTTTATTCAATATAGTTCTGGTGTGGTTGATACGTTGCAGCAGCAGAATTCTGCATCAGATAAATTGAAAGCATTATTCGAGTTTTTTATAGAGCAGTTTGATAAAAACCCTGCTGCATTCAAACTTCTGGTGGAATTCTGGCGCCTGGCAGGTTTGAATCCAGATTTTAACACTAAACTCCAGCAGGTATATTCTGATTTTCTGGAATATATCATCGAAATTATAAAAGTTGGCATTGCCAACGGAGAATTTAAAAATGTAGAACCTCGGATCACGGCCCTTTCCATTCTGATTAATATTGAAGGAATCAACTGGTTTACACTTTTTGATAAATCCGGTGTCGAGGCTCATGAGTATATCGACACTATCTCAGAATTTATTCTCAATGGTTTAAAGAAAAAGAGGAACAAATGAACGAACCAATTTTAACATCAATGAAAACAGGTGGACAGTGGCTAGTCTCCTCGGTGAGTGATACGACCATTTTCTGCCGAGAATCGTTCACCAATGATCATAAAGATATAGAAAACATGGTTAAAGAATTTGCTAAAGATCGCATTTACCCGAATGTTGAAGCAATTGATAAACTAGATAAAGATCTAAGCCTTACAATTCTTCGTGAAATGGGTGAACTTGGACTTATTGGTGTAGATACGCCAGAAGAATACGGTGGTAGTGGACTAGATAAAATTACATCTTGTATTGTCACGGAAGGAGTCTCACAAGGGGGTTCCGCTTCTTTCTCATGCACGTTTGGTGTTCAAACCGGGATTGGTAGCATGGGTATTGTGTTTTTCGGCACACCAGAACAAAAGAAAAAATATTTGCCCAAACTCATGACCGGAGAATGGGTAGGTGCCTATGGACTTACAGAACCTTCTTCCGGTTCAGATGCCCTGGCAGCTAAGACCACTGCCATACTATCTAATGATGGATCTCACTATATAATTAATGGCGAAAAACAATTTATTAGTAATGGGGGCTGGGCTGATATCTACACCATCCTAGCCCAGGTAGAAGGGGACAAGTTTTCTGGATTTATTATTGAACGTGGTACAGAAGGCTTTGAAATTGGTGCTGAAGAAAAAAAAATGGGGATGAAAGGATCTTCAACTACTTCTTTAAAATTCACAAATGCCATAGTACCTGCTGAAAATTTACTATATGATGTAGGCAAAGGAGCAGCCATTGCTTTTAATGCTTTAAATATTGGACGTTATAAGTTGGGTGCAGCTTCCGTGGGTGGAATCAAGCTGGCACTTGAAGTAACAATAAATTATACCTTGGAGCGCCGTCAGTTTGGGCAGCCCATTGCCAGATTTGATGCTATGCGGGGAAAAATCGCAGACATCTCAGTTCGGCTTTTTGCCGCCGATGCCATGCTCTACCGCACTGTGGGCCTGATTCAGGATGCTATTGATGATTTGGATAAAGATGACCCTGATTATTATAAAAAAATGGGTGAGGCCACAGAACGATTCGCTGTAGAGGCTTCCATGGTTAAGGTTTTTGGTAGTGAAACTTCCGATATCAGTATTGATACGTGTTTGCAAATCTTTGGCGGTTACGGCTTTATAGAAGAGTATCCAATGGCCATGGCCTACCGGGATGACCGAATCAACAGTATCTGGGAAGGCACCAACGAGATCAACCGTATGATCATAACCGGCTACATGATGAAGAAAGTACTGATGGAAGAATTATCCCTTCGAAACTATTTAAAAGAAATGCAGGATTTTTTAAGCCAGAGCCTCCCGAAAATATCAGATGATCCCTTAAGTTTAGAAAAATACGGCTTGGAAAATGCCAAGCGGCTAACAGCACTGGTATTTCATGAAGCGCTTTGCGAATACGGACAAGACCTGAAGCATGAACAGCAGCTCGGGGAAGCACTGGCAGATATTTTTACCGAAATCTACACCATGGAATCGGTGATCGCCCGGGTCAGCCAGATTCAATCAGCCAACGGTGCTTCCAGCATGAGTTGCGTCATTGCCCGTATCTATGCAGCAGAATCACTGTTAAAAGTGAAATCGCTTTCCAAGAGATGTTTGAATAAAATTTTCAGGGAAAGCATCCCTAATAATCACTTGGAATCAATTCAACAGCTTGAAAGCAGAATAACCCTGCAAACAGACATCATTTCTCTTAAACAAGAATTAGCCGATTTTATGTACACCAAAAATAAATACCCATTTTAAAAAGGAATAAACTCCATGAAAAAAATACATGCACATCCAAAAAAACACATCTTGAGCTTTGCTTTTTCATTAATAAAAATTTTACATACTCCTTCATTAGGATCAATGAATAAGTTTGATAGTTTTGATATAAACGATTTTCTTTTCCACCGTAACAATCGTTTTTAAGGAGATAAGTATGTCTGATTCCGTTATTATAGATGCGGTTCGTTCTCCCATTGGAATAAAAAATGGGAACTTGGTAGGGATCCGTCCCGATGATCTTACAGCACAAGTTGTAAAGGGATTATTAAATCGCAATGAAAAAGTAGCATCTGATATTATAGAAGATCTTATTTTAGGATGTGCTTTTCCGGAGGGCCCTCAGGGCATGCTTATGGCCAAAGGAGTAGCCATTCTCGCCGGGCTTCCTGAGACCGTAGCTGGATCGGTGGTTAACCGGTTTTGTGGTTCGTCCATGGATGCGGTTCACCAGATCAGTGCCAGAATTGAAAGTGGTGATATGACTGTGGGCATTGCTGCTGGAGTCGAAGACATGTTCTCCATTCCCATGGGAGGCTTCAACCCAGATTTTCATCCACAACTGGCAGAACAAGAATACTATATCGGCATGGGTGAAACGGCAGAGAATTTAGCTAAAGATGGAAAAATTTCCCGAGAAGACCAAGAGGATTTCGCCGTAGACTCGCACCAAAAGGCCTTAAATGCATGGGCAAATGGCCATTTTGATAATGAAATAATCTCCATCGATGTTTATGGTGAGACCACCGTTGATAAGGATGAAGGACCCCGAGAGCCAGACCTTGATAAAATCAAAAGCCTGAACCCTGCTTTCTTGGAAAATGGAACCATTACACCTGCCACATCCAGCCCTATTTCCATTGGCGCGTCTGCCGTATTAATCACCAGCCGAAAATTTGCGGAAGAAAACGAACTCACAGTCAGGGCTACAATAAAAAGTCGTTCAGTAGCCGGTGTGGATTGGCGCAAGATGGGTATGGGCCCTCTTCCTGCTACTGAAAAAGCATTAAAAAAAGCTGAGTTAACCATCGAAGATATTGATGTTATTGAACTCAATGAAGCTTTTGGTGCTCAATCCCTATATGTGATCCAGAAGGGCAATTGGAACCAGACCAAAATTAACCTGAATGGCGGCGCCATAGCACTCGGCCACCCCCTGGGCTGTTCCGGAGCCAGGATTATCACCACACTGATAAATGTAATGGAACAGCAATGTGCCAGAACAGGATTAGCCACTATGTGCATTGGTACGGGACAGGGCATCTCAACCATTCTGGAAAGATAGGAATAATTATGCCAAAAAAGATTCAAAAAGTAGCGGTTCTTGGTGCAGGCGTCATGGGAGCCCAGATCGCAGGGCACCTAGGTAATGCAGGTATCCCATCTTATCTCTTTGATATCAATGAAGAGTTCGCCAATAAAGGAAAAGAAACACTTACTTTTCTAAAACCGGCACCTCTATACAAACCAAAATATGCCGATTTGGTTACCCCCTGCACATATGATAATGATATGGAAAAGATCGCCGAAGTGAACTGGGTTTTGGAAGCTGTTGTAGAAAGACTCGATATTAAGGAATCGGTGTATAAAAATCTCATCCCTCATTTGAAAAAAGATGCAATTCTTACTTCAAATACATCCGGGATCCCCCTTACTGACTTGACTGAAACTCTTCCAGAAGATGTAAAAACCAGGTTTATGATCACACATTTCTTCAATCCACCAAGATACATGCAACTGTTGGAATTGGTCCGGGGTGAAAAAACATCTGATGATACATATAATACAATGGTTGAATTTGGAGAATTGGTCCTCGGAAAAGGGATTGTGCATGCAAAGGATACACCAAATTTTATTGGAAACCGTATTGGTATCTATGGCATGATGACTGCAGTGAATCTCGCTGCTGAGCAGGGCTTCACAGTAGAAGAAGTCGATAAACTTACCGGGACAATTTCAGGACGACCCAAAAGTGCCACTTTTCGCACTGCTGACGTGGTGGGGCTTGATATATTAAAAAACGTTTCCCTTACCACTTATGAAAAAGCTTTGGCTGATGAACAGCGGGATGTATTCCAGATCCCGGAAATATTAGAAAAATTAATTGAATCAGATCGGCTGGGTCAAAAATCCAAGGCTGGTTTTTACAAAAAAATGGAGGACCGATCTATTCATTCCGTGGATTTCAAGACCGGTGAATATGTTCCTCAAGGCAGGGTCCGTTTTGATTGTTACCGCATAGCCAAGGATCACCAAAAACTAGAGGATAAACTCTGTGCCCTAGTATACGGCGATGACCGAGGCAGCAAATATTTCTGGGAGCTTACTGCCAGATCATTGATATACAGTGCTAACAGAATACCTGAGATATCTGATGATATTGTTAACATTGATAATGCCTTAAAATGGGGATTTTCCTGGGAGTTAGGGCCTTTTGAAGGTTGGGATGCGATCGGCGTAAGAAAATCCGTAGAACGCATGAAATCTGAAGGGAAAAAAGTTCCATCCTGGGTTATCGAAATGCTTCAATCCGGTCGGGAAACATTTTATTGTACTGAAAATGGAGAAAAAACATACTGGTCCGCATTAGAAAAACACCCCGTTATTATTAAGAAAAATCCAAAAATATTGAATCTTGCAATCCATAAGTCGGGGGGTAACCGGCTTATACGAGACTTAAGTGCCAGTGTAAATGACCTGGGAGACGGTGTTTTAAATGTGGAGTTTCACTCTATCCTGCAACCTATGCTACACCCTATAGACAGCTCTTTAATCGAGATGATTAACTATGCCCTGGATCTTATTGATAATGGTGAGTACAAAGCCATGGTTCTGGGACATCAAGGCGCTAATTTTTCAGCCGGAGCAAATCTCAACTTACTTTTGGAACTGAGTCAGAATGAACTATGGGATGCCTTAGACTTTGCAGTCAAAACACTTCAGGATACCACTCAAAGAATACGATTCTCCAAGGGTCCTGTAGTTGCAGCACCATTCCAGCTCGCATTAGGAGGCGGTGTTGAGATTGTGCAACCCGCCGCACACAGGGTGGCTGCAGCGGAAACATATATGGGCCTTGTCGAAGTGGGTGTTGGCCTAATCCCTGGCGGCGGAGGTAATCTTCGGATGATTTTAAATGCTTTGGAAGCTGGTACAGGCAGGATGGGTGCCTTCCAGAAAATCCAGAAAACATTCGAAACTGTAGGATTTGCCAAAATTGCAACCAGTGCTGATGAAGCCAAGCACCTAGGTTATTTGAAGAATGATGACACAGTTGTATTGAACCGTGACCATTTGATTCAGACAGCAAAAGAAAAAGCTCTTGAACTTACCCAAGGTTACGAACCACCGGCATATCGGGATGACCTTAAACTCCCAGGTGCTGGTGGTCGTACTGCAATGTCAATGGCACTGAAAGGATTTAAGATGCAGGGAAAAATTTCTGAGCATGATATGAAAATCGGTGAAAAACTGGCTTATGTACTTACCGGTGGAGATAATGCCGGGCTAACTAAATCCGTGGATGAACAATATATCCTTGATATTGAACGGGAAGCTTTTGTTTCCCTTGCCGGAGAAAAGCTCACCCAGGATCGAATCAAATATATGCTAAAAAAAGGAAAACCCTTAAGGAATTGAATCGCGACTAAAATAACCAATGATAAAAAAGTCCCAACCAGTGCTTTTTAAAATCCTGTCGATTAGAATATATACCTGAATCCTAATTGTAATCTCCAGCGAGAGAATTCACCTAGGTTATCTGTGAAAGTTGATTCAGGACCTGTAAAAGAAAAGACAGGTTCACCTGCATTATTCCAACTGTCGAGCACCAATGGTGTAAGTGCTGCAGGGTTGGCAGTCTTTCTAACACCCCAACCATCATTGATTAAATTTCCAAAATTGAGTAAGTCCAGCGATACTTGAAATTTTTTCCCTGCAATACCAATATTATGCAACACGCGAAGATCAAGGTTTGTAAACCAGTCATTCAGCAGACCATTTCTTTCGGCAATCTCACCTCTGTGCTTACTGAGATATTTATCTTGGGCAATAAATGCATCAAGTGCAGCCCAGTCCGAAGAATTCGTCAAGTTTATTTCGCTTACACTGCTGGGGATATAGATTAAATCATTCCCACTGACACCATCACCATTTACATCGCCACCATAAGTGAAAGAATATCGGTTTCCTCCAGAATAAACATATTGGTTACCTTCACCCATTTCAAAAAACATACCCACATTTGTGAACATGGACTCACCCCAATTATGGGTATAGGTTGCACTGGTTATAATTCTCTGCCTCATCCCAAACTGGGCATAACCCAAGTTTGGATTATTAGGATCACCCTGAATAGGCTGACTTTGAAATAAAACACTGGCAATCTCTGTGGACTGCAGGTTGTTTTTAGCATCAAGATATGTATATGCAAAGCTTGTATTTAGTCCAAATCCAAAACGTTTTCTTACTTGTGCCGTTATGGTCATGCTGGATCCTTCATTTACATTATCGATCACATAAACACCTTCACCAGATCCTGGATAATAGGAATTCAATTCGTTAGCACCTACACCTCCAAAGTATGGACGGCCATCAGCAAGATTCCTAATAGGTTTAACCAGATCTGCATTACGCATATAGATAGCGTTTAAATCTTTACTATAAACCAGTTCCACCGTTGCCAACATATTACCTGCCAATGCTTTATCAAGAGCAATATTAGTTGTCATAACTTGAGGCCATTTAAAATCATCCACCATAGCATTCAAATCAAAGGATTGCTGTAAAACAGACTTACCATCAACATGCCTTCCATCACCGCTATCTGTTTCATTTTCAGTTGAACTAACATCTTCGTTACCAGGCTCCCATAGACTTGGATTATCACCAGGGTTAGAAATTACATTCCCAACCCAGACAAAAGGAAGACGTCCTGTGAAAATCCCTAACCCTCCCCTCAACTGGAGTGAACGATCTCCAGATGCATCATAGTTGAACCCTAGACGAGGTGATAGTAAGGGTGATGGATCTGGAAGTTTAGCCTGATCAACTATTTCTGGGTCATCATTCTCATCTAAGAGTGTTAGTCCACTAGAATATGAATTTGGAACTGGTTCTGTTATGTACTGTGGGATATCAACCCGTAATCCAGCTGTAACTTTAAGTTTATTATTAACCGAAACCTCATCTTGACCATAAAAAGACATTTGCCCTACTTCAATTATCTCACCCTTAAACGGACCTTTACCCACCATGCCTGCAAAATTTGATTGGCTCGCACTATCTGGGGAAGTAGATGCTAAAAAAGCATCTACAGATGACCACGTTGTCCCACCTAATAATTGTGCCCAGGATGCATCCAGCATAAATAATCCATGCCGAAAAATATTAAAGGAATTGAAAAATTTGAATTTTTCATAAGTAAAACCACCCGTAAGAGTATGGCTTCCCATAAAATAACTCAAATTATTAGATATTTGCATTACATCCTGATCCAAGATATTATGGATTGAAAATGGCTCATGCCCTAGCGTTGTATAGGTTACACCATCTTGTCCAATTTCAATCGTCGGGAAATCTTCACTTTTGGGCACACGATAGTCCCTGAATTTGTTATAGCTAAAAAAGAACTTATTGGAGATACTGCTCCCAAAACGACTATTTAATTCCAATGCATAGGAATCCAAATTATTATTAATCTGATAGCCAGATTTTGAAAAAGGTAGGCTTGATGTATTGGGCCCTCGACCAGAGTTATTATGGCTAAGCACAAAGGGATGAGGATGAAGATCTTTATAAGATCTTAGATAATTATACCTAAACATTAGATTATGATTGGCACTCAGATTATAGTCAAGCTTAAATAACATTTTATCGTTGTCTGTTTTGTGATTGTAATCTTGATAAAGACCAGGATCATACCCGTATACATCTATCATTCTCTGTTTAATTGCTTCCATGGTAGCTTTTGAGACTCTTGATTCTCCAGCTACAATATTTCCATCTTCATCTGCAACATAATTTGTGCCAGGATCAGTGCGCCGTTCCATTTCATAATTTGCAAAATAGAATAATTTATCTTTTATGATTGGACCACCTAAAGATAAACCGGTCTGACTGAAACTAAGTTCAGGGCTTGCAAGTATTTCCTCACCGCTGATTGAATTCCCTACTAAAGATTCATTGCGATTATAGGCATATAAAGTTGCAGTGAATTCATTTGTACCACTTTTTGTAACCGTATTAATACCAGCGCCTGTAAAACCGCCTTCACGTACGTCAAAAGGTGCAATCGATACAGTAACCTGTTCAACCGCATCCATAGAAACTGGTTCTGCACCTGCCTGCCCACCAGGTGCTGGATCATCAAGACCAAATGGATTATTAAAATAAGATCCGTCTAGGGAAATATTATTGTAGAGCCAATTGCGGCCGCCAAAACTGAAATTGCCATCGCTGCGGGGATCCAGTCTGGTTAAATCGCGAGTACTGCGTTTTATGGATGGCATTTGAATTACCTGCTCCAGGCTAACAAAAGTTGCCGCACCTGTTCGGTCACTGTTTAAAATATCGTCCTCTTTTGCAGTAACATCCACACCTGCCATTTCGATTGCTTCAGTGGATAGAAAAAAATCAACACGTGCATCCTGTCCTAATTTTAGGTAAACACCAGATTGATCTTGATCCTGATAGCCGATAAAGGATATAGCTATTTTGTATGGACCGCCAATTTTCATGTTGGTAATGGCAAAATAACCATTATTCATGGAAGTGGTGCCGTACTGTGTGCCACTCGGGATGTGGGTTGCAACAATATTTGTCCCTATTAAACCTTTGCCATCTTGACTTTTAATAAAACCACTGACGCCTGAAGTAGTTAACCCCTGGCTGATTAGAATAGATGTGAGAATGGATAGGGCAGGAACATTTAATCTCTTCATTTAAATTTCTCCAATTTGAGTTGTTAACTTAGAAAAAATGATTTAATAAAAGAATACTGGGAGCTTCTTTAAATAAATATAATTAAACCAAGACCAAATAAAATTTTGACTCTAGCCTGACCAAGTTCTAACATTTAATTCTCTAAAAATGATAACCAAGCCCCAATCTTAAATGAGAAAAATCATCCATTTCTTTGAAGTGGGTTCCCTCATCTCCAAAGAAGTACGTAATTGATAATTCAAGATCCCAATTTTCAATGGATGAATATGATATACCACAGCCCAACATAGATTGATTATCCTTTAAATCGGAAAATGTATTTCCCCGTAATTCCAAAGCATTATCTAAATAATTACCCGATACTGAAAGCATCAACCCTAGATCGGTGAACATGGCAAAAGGCGTACCCATTCCCGGTTGAAAATCATCCTTTGTCATTGGAGTTTCTGTTGGAATTCCATTTGAGCCAAAAACAAAACTTGTTCCGTTTAATTCCAATATTTCGTTGCCAATAATTTGACCCATTATCATTATATCATTAGGGATTGCATATTCCAATTGAGCTACATATTGCAAATATGAAGCGTCTTGGAGAATTGAGAATTCTGTTTCATAATCATTTTCTGTTTTATAGTAACCGGCTTCGATTCTTCCTGTTATATCGCCAATGAATGAGACTATATCAAATCCTAGGACATTCGTTTTTCTATAAAAAAAGATGGGAGATACCATTTCCCGACCAGAATTATACCCAATATGAGTAAAACCTCGATCTCTACCCATAAAATATGACAGACTAATATCACTATTGCTAACGGCTGTTTGCAGGCGAAACCCATATTCATTGCCCTGATTTTCTTTTTTTACAATTTCACCAGGATCATCCATCTTTATAGGAAAATCTCCCTCACCAAAAGGGAACCGGTTCCCTTCATGCTTTGGAATAATTACACCTTCAATCTGAAAGTTATTCCAATAATATTTAACGTCAGCCGATAATGTACCAATCTTGCGATCCATTCCTGCTAAAAACATATAATAATAATCGTATGGATTCAGATTATCCGTGGGATTATTGCCATCTACTACACCCCAGGCATGAATCTGTTTCCCTATTTTCATTTCTCCCCAACTGGGAAACCAAATCAAATAAGTTTCCCTAATTTGCAGTTCATTCTCATTATTCACCCATCTATATTCCAAGGCTGTAGTGGTTTTTAATTCAAACTCACCCCATGAATATCCTAATTCTGATTCTGCCAGTCGAAATGGTAATGAAATATCAGATTGATCTGAAATTCTGTACATTTTCCTTAGTTTGATCGATCCCATATAATTGATCTGCCCCATAGCCATAGTAATAAGTATAACAATAGAAAAAGGGATTTTCATTGATTCAGTATCTGGGAAATCTTTTCAGATTTTTTTCCTGAAATAAATTTTTATCGATTCCTGAATCAACACGGATATCTGAGAATGTAACCTCTGTGGAATGGTTTTTTTGCACATTTTTAACATAAACCCTATCTATTACCAGGTATTCTTTGAGTTTTTGAAAACTAAATTGTTTTCTTTTCTTTAATACTCCCCGCTTGTCATAGGATTCTTCCTGCACCAGCATAAGTGTGGATTTCTCTATCCATGATTTATGTCTGGAATAGGATGATTTTGCTTCTTTCCTGGGAATAATTTCAACCACATAGCAATCCTTGCTTTCAATGATCTCATCATCCAATCGGTTATAGTCATTTTCATCTAGGTCCCGGCTTGACAGATCCTCATAACTAAGGTCGGAACCCATGAAGGAATCGCCTTTCTTCTTAGAAGAGATCCGGCGGACCTTCTTAAAAGCCGGGAGCCACATACGCATTTCATCATCCTTTTCATCATGCTCAATCTTGAGAAACGCCACACCTTTGTCATCCTTTGGTTCTAAAAACCAGATGATTTGCTTTGTATTACTATCCATGGATCTTGATACCATGATATTGGTCCTTATTCTTCCCTTGGAATTGGTCAATATCATCTTAGTTTTATTTCCCATGTCCATAGGAGTTGGTTTTTCATCCATCATTCTAGCAATTTCTATTCCCGTCTGACCAAAAATAACAGATCCGGCCAGAATAGCGATTGTGAGTTGTTTCATCGTTTTACCTTTGTGTAGTTATAAAGCAGAAACGCAAACTAAATCCCTACATTTAATTATGAATCAAAATAAGTTTACTGATTACCACCGAATTGCCGCAGAAGCCCAAGTGTACCCGGCACCAAACGCTGCAAGAATAATTAAATCACCTTTACAAATTTTTCCTTCAGCCAATGCTTCACATATAGCAATTGGTATGGAAGCAGCGGTTGTATTTCCATATCTTTGAATATTAATGTACATTTTATCCAAACCCAAGTTTAATCGTTTTGCGACGGATTGAATAATCCGCAAATTGGCTTGATGGGGAATAATCAATGATACATCATTTATAGACAAATTGTTATGATCAAGGGCTTCCTGAATTACTTCCGGAAACCGAACCACCGCATTCTTAAAGACTTCCTGACCATTCATTAATGGTTCATAGGTGTTAGCCTGTTCGTTGGTCATCGCGTTGATCTGATCGGGAGAGGATGATCCAGGCCCTTCCATCCACAGGTTATACAAATTTTTTCCTTCACAATGAAGGTGGGTAGATAAAATACCACTTTCATTATTACTGACTTGGAGAATAGCTGCACCAGCCCCATCACCAAATAAAACAGCCATATCCCGTCCTTTAGTGGTTTTATTGATAAATTTCGTTTGCGCTTCTGCCCCAACTACAAGTGCCGTATGACAGGTGCCTGATCGAAGATATTGATCAGCAATGGATATGCCGTAAACAAATGCTGAGCAAGCCACCTTTATGTCGAATGCTCCAACAGTTCGTAATCCTAATTTGTCTTGTAGTTGTGAACTGACACCAGGAAAAAAATAATCCGAAGAAAGTGTGGCAACAATAACCAGATCAATGTCTTTGGGAAATACATTCGCTTCGGCCATAGCCTTTTTTGCTGCTGGAATAGCTAGATCCGAAACTGCTTCATCTCTTGATACCCAACGCCGTTTCTGAATTCCTGTACGTATCTGGATCCACTCGTCCGATGTATCCATGAAAGTCGACAAATCTTGATTGGTAACGACGTGTTCTGGAACATGAAATCCTATTCCAGTAATTTTACTTTTTTTGATCTTATGCTTATCCATTTATCAATCGTTTTTTTAGTAATTCTGTCAGTGCAGATAAAATTGTTAGTGTCCCCAGCGATGTAGAGATCATCGCAAAAACCATAAGGCCTCCAATATATTGAATTGGTAAAAATGCTGAGAATAGCAAAGCGCCAAATCCCATGTTTGAACCGGCATCCAGAATAATAGGATACCCCACATCATCCATCACTTCACGACTGAGTTTATTTTCATTCACAGTTCGGGAAAGCCTCCTGAACTGGGCAATGTAATGAACAGCAAAATCAACTCCTACGCCTATAATAATAGAGGACAGAATCGCAGTGATATGATTCAAAGTAATATTAAAATGCCCCATTAACCCGAAATTGAGAATAACCGCTGATGACAAGGGTACAACAGCCAGAAAACCCCAAAGAAGTCTTTTGAAAAAAATAGCTGAAATAATTCCTATAACTATCAGAGAAAATACGATACTGAGTGCCGATGATTTAATAATCATAAGCACCATGTCACGAAAAACAACTATCATTCCGGTCACATGAATCTTCAAATCAGATTTTAGCTTTTTATGGATATAGTTATTGACCTTTCTCACATAGGAAAATATCTCCTCGGTAGACATAATTTTACTTAGTGCTGTAATAAGTCCTACATTGTAATCATAATCTACCATAGATGAAAAATCTTCTGGATCACCCGACATGGAATACATGGTAAACAAATTATTTACTTTTTCCCGACTTTCCGGGATGGTTTCAAATATAGGGTTATCATCCATGACCGTACGATGCATTTGTTTCACCACATCAGCAATAGAATAGCTGAGTGAGATTTTCTCATTCTTTTCCATGAATTCCTGCAAGGCAACAATATCATTCAAGGCGTTAGGATTCTTCATATCTCCTTCAACGCGGGCCCGGACATCCATGGTCCCAGTCATTTCATGATCCATAAAATCCATACTATCACGGATTTCTGTTCCAGGTTTAAAAAAGTGGGCAAGATTCACATCCACGGTGACTTTAAAAAAACCAAGAACACCGACCATTACCATAATGAGTCCTAATGAAAATATATATTTAGGGTGTGTTAAAACCACCCGACCCAGACGGTCAATTATTTTTTCAAAGGCACTAGGTTCTGAAAATGCTTTAGATTCCAAATCCCATTTTTTCAGACTGATAACTGCTGGAAGCATAAATGAACTTAAGAGCCAGGCCCAGGTAATCCCTGCGGAGATAGCAATACCATAACCAATCATAGGTTCCAGCGGAGATAAGGTCATAGTTAAAAAAGCAGCTATCGTTGTGATACTGGTTAAAAATATGGGTACCAATAAAGAATTCATGGTGGTTTCCACGGCAGTTCTCACATCTTCTTTTAGTCGCATTTCCCTGAAAAACTTAGTTACTACATGTACACCGTCAGAATTGGCAATTGTTAACAGTATAATGGGCATGGACGTATTCACAAGTGTAAACAAAAAACGATCCGAACCGGTAAACCTGTAAACCCAGCCCAAGAAACCCATCATTGCAAAAAGAGATAAGCCAATCACCATTATAACCATGGCCACACCAGGAATACTTCTCAGATTAAGTAGCAGTATTACAACCATAATGATTAAACCTGCTTTCATAAGAGATTTAACATCATCTCGAATCATTCCGGGGATAGATCCTGTAACATAAGCGGATCCGCCATAATGGACATCATACTCCTTTAATATCGGATCTACGACTGTCACCAACTTATTTCGGACATGATCTAAGCCAATGTTTTCAAAAGGTTGGACCATGGCCAATAAATAATCTCCATTCTGGCTTACAAACCGATTTTTGACATTTGGAATTTTTTCCAGATATAATTTGATCTTCTGAACTTCATCATCCGTCAATTCTCTGTTTGGCTGTAGATCATCGATTTCCATAAACCCACCGTCATTATCCATCCGCGTAATCATGGAAAGACTTTGGACTTCTTCAATTTCCTGTAAAGCTTCCAATTTCACTGAGATATCCCATAAAGCTGCAAATGCATCGGGTGAAAAAATAGTTTGTCCCGTTCTACCAAAGGAAATGAACATAACTTCAGTACTACCGAATTCTTCTTGGACCATATCCCATGCAATTCTAGACTCCAGATTTTTAGGTAGCATTTTCATCATATCATCATCTATAACAAAAAATTGTAATCCGGAACCCATGATCAATGTGGCGATTACGGAAATAATGATTGTTCGTCTTGCATGGTCCAGGCTTTGTTGAATGAACCATTTTCGGATTGGGGTATTGGAAGAAGACGTATTCATATAATTAAATAAAATTAATAATACCTATTCTTAATTATCTCGGTTCCGAATTTGGCACCGATATCCTAAAAAGCGAATTAATTAGTTTTAAACGTTAAATATTTGTTATATAGGCCACTAAAGCAAAAGCATCAGCATAATTAACTACTCCATTGGGAACATAGTCAGCTGGTGGCGTAGGAGAATAAATACCAAACCCAAATGCCATATCCATAATAATCAGCACATCAAATATATCTATTATTTGATCAAAATTGACATCACCGAGGATATATTCAGGAAAATCACCCCCTAAATAATTCAAAGGGTATTTTTGTGCCCGGGCAATCATACTATTTTCACCCCCGGGGTAATCATAATCCCAGACAATAGAATGCTCCGCAGTGACTTCAAACATATGGGAATCGTTGGCATCAGTGATCAATGTATTTCCATTTGGCAATCGGAAGGCACCTGACTGCACATTTGAATGAAAACCACCAGTGTGAATCCAAACAGGATTCTCCGGACCGTAAGCTTGCCCAGTTCCCAAATAATAGGTGCCGTCATCATTTAGAGGTGTTTCTATCTCAAATACAGCGGATTGGGATTGCTGGCCAGCTGAGACATAGTCATTATTAAATAAGATCAAATTTCCTGAGCCAGGATATCCTTCAGGAATCCAGTTTACTCCATGCTGGTGATTCAGCTTTTGTTCTGCTGCTGTACCCCTGTCATAAACCTGTGGGTTTCCCCAGCGATAAAGAAAGTCCCCCCCCCTTCCAGAGTTTCCTCCCGTATGCCCTGCTGCTTCTTCTGTAGTGGTACTATGGTCAATAATATACACCTCTCCATGATGGCGGCTGGATAGTACAATCTGATCTAGTACATCATTGTAGGCAATGGCATTAAAATGTTTCCAGTCCGCATTGGCGGTTGGTCCCTGGTTCCCACCAACATTACCAAAATTTATATCCTGAAGTTCCGGATGATCAGCTACAATACCATAATTAGGCAGATTGGAACTAACATCCTGAATTAGATGATCCCATAGATGCCACTCCCAGACTATATTACCATCACTACCAACTGGTTCCACTTCCAGGACCGCCTCGCTCCACATTACATTTAAAGAATTGTCAACAGTGTTACGGCCCATCTCGGCCCATCCTTTACCGGCACCACCGTAATATATAGAACCAGCACCTTGTACAGCAGGGTGTTTCTCCCAGACTAAGACCAGAATATTACCATTAGGTAGAGGCTCAATATCATGATGGTGCTGATATATCTCATTAGAAATTTCGTTGTACCATAAAAGATCGCCAGCCCAGTTGTATGTGGATATACCTCCTCCGACACCGCCAGTGGTCATTGTAGGATTTGCAACACGATAAGGATAAACCAGGGTGCTATCCTGCAACAGGTAGGGCATACCGGCTGCGCCACGCTGGTGCTCCCAGGAATGGACGACATTTTCATCATTATCTATAAGATAACTATGATTAGTACCTCCTTGCCCCTGGCCACCTTGATTAGGAGAGAATAGTGTAAGACCATTGAAGGCCTCCTGGGCCCAAAGCATGTGCGCACATAGGCAATGTAATATAATCGTATTTCTAGTGTTCATTTGAAACTATCTATAAAATTAATTCTAACCAATGGGCCCATGGAAGGTCAAATAGTTAAATATTCTTATATCTGTTTAGATTAATGATATAATTTAGTTTAGACTCTGTCCTTTTCAATCAAACGATTTATTCTGTTTTGGCACTAAAACGCATATTAAAAGTATACTTTATTGTTGGTAATACATTTGGAACATGGATTACTCCTGTTTTTACAGGAATTTTACTGTTGGTTCTGAGAGTCTTTGTCGGTCTGGGAAGAATTGTTGACCTTTTTCTTTTTCCATCGATCCATGCCTCGCTTAAGAAACCAATAGTAATTGTGGGTAATCCCCGTTCTGGGACAACGTTTCTCCATCGCTACCTGATCAATCAAGACTTGGGCACAGGGTCCCAACTTTGGCAGATGATCTATCCATCCATTACAATCCAAAAAATAATAAAACCCATTCTTCCAATACTAGAGGTTGTCAGTCCTGCCAGACACCATTCAACAGAAGCCCACAAGACAAGTTTAAGCTCAATTGAAACAGATGATATATCTCTTTTATTCCGTTATTTCGATGGTTTTTTCCTATATGGTTTTTTTTTAACATTCAATGAAAGGGACTTATTTGATTGGGTGGATCCTAAGATTCGAGATACATCAGCAAGGGATTTTTCCTGGTTTGAATCACTCTGGAAAAGAAACCAGCGCTCCAATAGGTGCAGTCGCTATATTGGTAAATTATTCAGTCTGAGCGGTAATCTCCCTGCATTTCAAAAACGATTCCCTGACGCAAAGGTCCTATACATGATTCGCGACCCGTTGAATGTGATCCCTTCGGGCCTAAGCCTTGTAACTGGTGTTTTGGATAAAAAATTTGATTTCTGGGCGTTGGATGAAAATATTAAATCTCGATTCATTGATAGATTATATTCAGCACTCGTCGAATTATTAAATCGTTTTCATGATGACTGGGTCCAGAAAAAGATTGATAGGAAAAAGGTGCTGATCATCCGTTATGATAAAATGATGTCTAATTTCGAATCTCTAATGGAAGATGTATTGTCTTTTATTGATTCAGAACCAACAGACGAAATGATACAAAATATAAAAGAAACGGCAAACAATCAGAGACAATACACAAGCAGCCATCGATATGACCTAGAAAAATTTGGTTTGACCGCAGAAAGAATCAAAAAAGACTGCTCCTGTATCTATCAAACATTCTTGGACTGACCAATGAAACAGAAAATTATAACTTTTTCATTCATGGTTTCCCTATCTTTTGGGTTGGACCTCCGTCCAATACAATCCATCCAGAATTGGAATAATCTTTTATCAGGCAATATAACCGTACAGTGGACAGAATATGAAGGATTTCCCATCAGCAAGGCAGAGACAATATTGCATCATCCTATGAATAAAATTGCTAGTGTCATCCAAGATTTAAAGCATTATCCAAATATTTTTAAAAGGGTTACCAAAACGAGACAATTAGATCTAGACGTTGTACAAATTGTTTTGGATATGCCTTTCCCATTTGATGGCCGCGATTACATTATTAAGTACCAAATAGAAAAATTGGGAAATAAATGGATATTTTCATTTTCTGCGATCGAGCATTCCAAAGGAACCCTGGACCCACACCATGTAAGATTGCCCAATGCAGCCGGGATTTGGATCCTGACGGAGCAAGAAGCAAACAAGACCAGGGTCACCTATGCCTGGAATGGTGAGCTACTTGGTAATTTCCCTGATATTGCTCTTCATCGTGCCTGGGCAACCCAAGGTACGGAAGTATTAAATTGGCTGGATCAAGCACTGTCTAAAAAGAATAACATATGAAAAAACCTATCGTTATTTTATTGGTTTCATTAACGCTTGGAAACGAGCCAACGATTCTTTTCAACGGTTATGTAGATTTTGCACATATCGCTAGACTGTCTGATTATTCACTGATTGACATTCCATACAGAATGGGTTCATTGGAATTTGAACATGGATCAGGAAATCTTTCCTTAAATGGGAATTTTGTTTTGGAATACCAGATCCGAGGTGATTCTTACTTCCTGGGATCAAAGGATCCCCAGGAATTCAGGCTGGATATGCGCGAATTCTATACCACCTACAGCAAAAATAATTTCGAATTCCGGATCGGAAAACAGATCCATTCCTGGGGCAGTGTGGATGAAAACAGTCCACTGGATAATGCAAGTGCTTTTGATTATTACTACATATTCTTTTTAGGAACAGAACGAAAGATGGCAACCATGTCTGCAGCACTAGATTATTATTCTGGTAATTTCAAAACAAGTGTAGTTTTTTCACCTTTGCATCATACGAACCGCATACCGCTTGGCGATGATGATTTCCCAATCACTCTGCCAGTCTATCCCAAGGAAGACCAGATTTTTCCAATAAATAAATTGCCCTTTGAAGGCGGAATTTATACTACCTTTTCCCATGGAAAAGGCGATATCTCTTTATCCTATTATTCAACATATGACAGAATTTTTAACCTGACAGGTGTCAATGTCTATGGGCATGGATCTGATCTTTCATTCCCTTTTATAGATATACTATTTGGTTATCGGAAAACAAATATTCTGGGGCTTGGTGGTGTATTTCTTTCAGATTGGTTTGTTCTGCGCGGTGATATCGGTTATTTTTCAACACAGGACCTCAATTCCAATATAACACGCGAAAGTACCAACAATCCTGTCTGGTATGATTCGCTTCATTTTTCATATCCTTTGCAGGAAAAGGCAGACTTTTATGAAACGACCTTTCAGATAGAAACAGAACTACCCCTGAACATTAATTTGATCGTACAATATTTTCTATACAATACCATCTCTTATACTTCCGGAAGTTTGCCTGTCGATCAGGAGATCAGTATTCCAAATCTGAATATTGATCCTGAAGAAATGACTCCATCTTATTTTTTCAATCCTGGGGTAGGTGCCCCATTGGCGATTATTACAAATAGGGCTGCAATTATAATCCTAGATAGAATGTTCATGGATGAGCAACTGAAACTATCTGTAACATCCATACTGGATTTAGAGACCTATGCCGGGGTAGCCGGGATTCCAGGATCCTTAACTGAATTTAAGATGGAATATAAAGTAGCTCCGGATCTTCTGGGCCTGATTGCCTTAACAAAGGTAACCGGGTCAAATATTCATCCAGATGGTAATAATTATCAGTTTAATAAGATGGAAAATTTTTCTCATCTCCGATTCGAAATAAAATATTTTTTCTAATGTGAAAACAATGGCCCAGCAATAAATAATAATATTTCAAACCGTACCAATATCATCCTGATTATCTTGCCAGAACCATCTTTCTGATTCTTATATCTTCACCATCATCTAGTTTTATTACATAAACACCCGATGGGTGGATATCTCCAGACCAGGTAATTGTATATATACCTTTTTTATAAATTTCTTTATTTGAAATCACATCAATTTCATTTCCAAGTATATCATAAACTCGAATATCCATTCTTCGATCATAGGGAACCGAAAGATCAATTTTCATGATTGGATTGAATGGATTCGGATAAGGTGCAGAAACCCAATATTGGTATGGTAACAAATCTTTTTCAACTTGAATAGACGTGGTATCACAATCCTGAGGAGCATAAACCGGAAAAGAATAATAGAATTGATCCAGGCTTAACTCAAAATGGTCACTTTCGGCGATACATGATGCAACACTATCACAAAGGGAGTTTGCGCCAATGGCAAAGTATGGATAACCGCCCATATCATTATTATTCCAATCCAGTTCGATATCACAGAAACAACCTGGTAATGATTCAATATTATTATTAAATAACCAAAGATAGGATAAATTTTCAAGATCACAGATAGATTCAGGGATAGCAGGAAGCTCGTTATATCCCAGATCAAGAAAATAAAGGTTTGATAGATTGCCAATGCTATCGCCAAGAGATGTCAATAAATTATTATTAATATAAAATGATTGCAGGGAAGTCAAATTACTAAAAGTACCTGGGAGTGCGGAGATTCTGTTCCATTCAAGATAGAGAGATGCTAAGTTAGACCAATTGCCAATATTCTCCGGCAGGTAATATATTGTATCATTCACGCCAGAACTGTTACCATAATTACCCGCTACGAGGAATCGTAGTCTGCCATAAAACCAAGTCTGGGTCCCCAGTTCCAATGGTGAATTATAATCAAGACCGTTAATAAATATCAAACTATCTAATACAGCAATATCATCATCGTGCAGGCAGGAGTCACCCACTAGAATGGTTACATTTGAAGGCATATCAGAATAATAGGAATATGTGCTGTCGCACTGGGCAATCAAAGTTTGAGTGAAATATATTGAAACCATGGATATGAAAATCTTTTTCATTATTTCAGATAAATAATTTTTTTTGTTTCTATTTGATCGCCATTCGTTAGTTTTACGAAGTACAATCCTGTTTGATGATTCCCAGCATTCCATTTTTTTTCCTGAAAACCAGAAACGGGTTTTTCTTCTTCCAGCGTTGCCGTCAAACGTCCGGCTATATCAAAGATTTGAAGAGACACGTTTCCGGCTATCTCAGCGAAATAATGAATTGTAATAGATGAATTGAATGGATTTGGAAATGGCTGCTTAAGTTCAAACTTAGCAGGAATATCAACTACAGTTCCAGTTAGTAGATTTGTGAAACCAGTTACAGTCACACTTTTTGATTTTTCAGTGTGATGCTTGGGAATAACAGTGAAAGTGATGGGGTTACCATTTGAATTGGCAGAAACATTACCTGAAAAAGTTAAATCAATTTCCTGTCCAGGTTGAAGGATGGTACTCCCCGTTACTGCGCTGAACCAATCAGCTTCATCCATTATCTCATAGAAAAAAGTATCCGCATATCCGCCTTCATGGGTTAAGGTAAAAGTAATATTCGAAATTCCCTCAGACAAATAAACGCCTTCAATTCCTTCGTATTCCTGGAAATCATTGATCATGATACTGTAGGCAAGTGGATACAGGCCCGGTAATCGGTGAGCACGATACACGGCTCCATTGGGCAAAGATAAATTGTACTCTGCTTGCCAAACGATATCGCCATCTCCATTAATCTCCAGAGACCTTCCACCACCGCCAACCGTTGTAACCAATACATTACCATTAATCAATTTCTGTGCATTGCCGGAAGCAAAACCAAACAGCTCGGTTGGTAATTCATAAGACCAGGCTAATTCTGTTGTATAGTTACTACCTGATTCATTTACTGCTATTTCGATGGCCCTGGAAATAGGGTCATTTGTACCCCGGAATTCTGGACTGAGGTTGCCATTATCAAAAGTGAGTATATTCCCATTGGATAGTATTTGCAGGCTATGCTGAAAACTGAATCCAAGATCCGTACCCATATCCACATCACTGGATGAAAATTGATGACCCATATTCCAGATTATTTCTCCAGAAGGATAATCAATTTTGGTAATTCTGGATAGATGCCGGGTTGAGATATAAATAGCTTCTTCTTCAAACGCCAGCGCATTTACGTGTGTCCAGTCGTACTGCAGATCGGTGTAAGCCTGATTCCAGGTGCCTCCATACTGATCATAATCCACCATGGAAAAATGGTCAAAAGTATTCCAACTCCAAACCACAGCCCCTGTTTCACGGTCCCACTCCACGAGCTTATCGCCTATCCAGGGGAATTCTATTGTAATTCCATCTGCCTGAAAACCAAGATCCTGGAATTGCTGTGTCCACTGTCCAACAGGAATAACACCCATTGAGGTAGTTTCAACAATTCCCATATAATTCCCATTTGGCAGTTGGATTAAATCATGGTGTAAAAATTCATCATTTGGTTCCCACCATAAAGTACTCCGATCGAAAGAAAACTCAATTCCGGGTAGGTTATTCTCTGTACCTGGGTTTAGATAGCAACCAAATAAATCACCGTAATCAGACGAATTGTAGTAAACAATGTTATCCGGACCTGAATTCCATATTTCGCGACCAGCATGATCGATCACAGCCGAAAAATAGTTAAAGAAAGCACCAAAAATTGTGACACCATTTTGAACCTGGTCTCCACTGATGATTGTGATATCGACATCGGAAAGTTGTGAACCCGTGGAAAAGGAAAAAGTTTCAGACGAAGCACCTGCCTGTCCGGTTGGGTAAATCGGCAAAACACTCCAATGATAATTCCGATCCCAGTCAACAAGCGTTGTATCAATGTATAACAGTGTAGAATCTTCCGCCAGTAAAATCATAGCATCAAAATTGTCTTCTTCAGTTATATGAATTTCATAATATTCTGCTTCCGGAACCTGTTCCCATTCAAATAAAACATGGATATAATTTAATGTGTCACCATTCTCAGGCTGGATTAAACCTGCACATAAAACAGCATGTGAAAAGGCAACGGCCAAAAGAAGAAGAGTGCTGTTTTTCTGTTTGATCATGAATTAGTGATAATAGACAAAAATAATCTAACTCGGATAAAATACAACCAAATTGGATCATTAAAAATATGGAATCGGTTCTTCCAACAATTCTGGTGTCGTAATTTTTCATAATGTCTATTCAGTTTTCGCCAAGTAATGAACCGATTGTCTTATTTGGAAACGGCAAGCCCCCCGTACACCCAAATGAATTCCTGAGACTTAAAAAAGCTAGAACTATCCTATGCATAGATGGGGGTGCAAACAAATTGCAACAACTAGGGTTTAATGCTGATTATATACTTGGAGATATGGACTCCATTACCAAAATGGATAATTTGATGCATACTGAAAAAATTGTTCTGGAAGATCAATCCCAGACAGACCTGGAAAAATCATTCACCTGGTGTGTGGAAAAAGGCATAAGACAATTAAGCATCGTGGGCTGTTCCGGATACAGGGACGACCATCATCAAATAAACTTCCAACTTCTATCCATATTTTCTGATCAAATACAAATAGAGATGGTAACCAATTTTTCAACAATTTATTGTATTCATGGTTTAAGAGATTTTGAATGCACACCTAACCAAATCATCTCCTTGATTCCCAAGGATTATATAACGAAAATAAAAACAACTGGCCTTCAGTACCCGTTAAACAATGAAAATCTGAAGAATAATTCACAAGGTATCAGCAATATTGCAATGGAGTCCAAATTCTCAATTCAGGCTAATGGCCCGGTATGGGTGATATTGAATCACAGTGAATGATCGACTTTACTCTCATCGACTTCCTTATTTTCGATCTCTATTTTCAAAAAATACAAATCACAGAAAATAATAAAAAAAGTCCTAATCAACGTTCTCTCATTGGATCATGTGTCTTTTTAATTTTTTAATTTCTTCAGGTTTTATGTATCAATCTACAAAAAGGCCCACTAATAAAAGCTTTGTTGGATAGTTCGTAATTAGCATAAATATATCTAATTTCTGTCGAAAGTTTATATCTTCATGAAATGAAATTGACTATAACCGAAGGTCGGAAAAATTTCCAAATTGATCCATCATCATCCGTCTGTTTGGCCATTCCTTACGAATATAATGGCTCTCAACCAAATTTTTATAATACTCATCCCGGTATTGCAACACCATATCAACAAAATAATTTTGTCGGCAAAGTGGAAAATAATAAAGGTTGCAATGTGATGGTTATTAATCAGAATATTCATTGCACTGGAACCCATACGGAATGCGCTAGTCATATATTAAACCAAGACATCTGCATCCATGATATATTGTCACCAGCATTTATCCATACAGAATTAATTTCTATTATTCCAGAAAAGTGGTCGGAAACCAATGAATCGTATCATTGTAATGTGGATTCTAATGATCAGGTGATTACAAAAAAGAGACTTATAGAAAAACTTATTTCCCCTATAGATGGACTGGTATTACGTACATTGCCAAATGATAAGGGAAAATTAAATCGTAAATATGATTCGTTAAATACAGCATTTCTTACCACTGATGCTATTTCATATCTGGACGAATTGAATATAAAACATCTGGTTGTAGATCTTCCGAGTATTGACCGTACCGATGATAATGGAGAGCTAGGAAACCACCATCATTTTTTTGAACGTATGCCACCTTTTGAAAAAACGATAACTGAATTAGCTTATATTCCTGATTCAATTGACGACGGTTCATACTTCATGCTAATCGAAATCCCGGCCATGAAACTGGATGCAGCACCATCTAGGCCTTTCTTATTTAAATTTGAGGAACAATAATGGATAAACTAAAACCATATCCTCAACAATATTACCAAGACTATTTAAATCTAGAAAAAATCTTAAATAGCCAACATTTGCTTAGCCAAAAGTATGGCCATTCTGCTCATGATGAAATGTTGTTTATTGTCGTGCACCAAGTGTACGAATTGTGGTTTAAACAAATTATATATGAACTGGAATCCTTGCTGGAGATATTTCATAATAATGAAATTCAAGAAAATCATATTTCGATAGGAGTCTCTCGACTGGAACGCATTATTGAAATCCAGAAAATACTGATTGATCAGATCAATGTTTTGGAGACAATGACTCCTATGGATTTTTTAGATTTTAGGGATTTTCTTATCCCTGCATCGGGATTTCAAAGTGTACAGTTTAGAATAATCGAAAATAAACTCGGATTATGTCTCAAAGATCGTTATTCCTATGGGGACAATAGTTATCATTCTTATCTTAATGAATCAGACCAAAAAAAAGTAAGCAAGTCTGAATCAACTCTATCTCTTTTTGATTTAATGGAGAAATGGTTGGAAAGAACACCTTTTCTTGATTGGGGTTCTACTTCCTTCTGGAAGGAATATGAATCAGCGGTTCAGGAAATGTTGAGCGATGATCGGAATCTGATAAAAACCAATGATAAGCTTTCAAAAACTGAAAAAGAAAAACACTTGTTAGAATACAATAAAACAGAAGCATCCTTTGGTGCAGTACTGGATTCAAAAGAGCATTCCAAATTAGTAAAAGAAGGGAAATGGCGATTGTCTCATAAAGCAACCCAGGCTGCCTTATTGATATATCTATACCGTGACCAACCCATCCTATATAACCCCTATCAATTATTGAAAAAAGTTTGCGATGTGGATGAATTATTCACAACATGGCGATATCGTCATGCACTAATGGTATCAAGAATGATAGGACGTAAAATCGGTACGGGGGGAACTACAGGCTCTGATTATTTAAATAAAACAGCAGAGAAGCATCGTATTTTTTCTGATATTGGTGCATTGTCCACTTTTTTAATTCCAAGGTCTGCATTACCTAAGTTGCCAACAGAAGTGGAAAATAATTTAGGATTCTTTTATCATTCTATGGTGAAATAATGGATTCCAATCTTCAAGGAAAGAGAGCTATAGTTTGTGGAAGTACTGATGGAATTGGAAAGGCATCAGCACTATTGATGGCAGAAAGTGGTGCAAGCATAACATTGGTGGCACGTAATAAAGACAAATTATATAATACTTTAACCGAATTATCCACAGAACATAAACAAAATCATTCTACCCTTTGTGCAGATTTCAATCAACCAGATGAATTAAAACATATAATAAAAGAACATTTAAAAGAAAGCTGTTATACTTACCATATACTCGTTAATAATTCTGGTGGTCCACATGGCGGACCACTGATTGATGCTGATGAAGATGAATTTAGAATTGCCTTTGAACGGCTTTTAATTTGTAATCAGATAATGGCCAAGGCTGTGGTACCAGGTATGCAAACATTGGGCTCTGGTCGTATTATTAATATTATATCTATGTCTGTAAATCAAGTAATACCTGGTTTAGGTGTATCGAACACGATTCGAGGTGCCGTAGCACAATGGTCAAAAACTCTAGCACTAGAATTAGGGAAATTTGGAATCACAGTTAATAATATTTTACCAGGATACACAGAAACTGCAAGACTCCAGAAACTAGCTGAAAATAAGGCTGTGTCAATGGGAACAACAGTACAAGATATCATTAAAATATGGACTGATAATATATCCTTAAGACGATTGGCAAAACCTAAAGAGATTGCCAGTGCAGTGACTTTTCTCGCTTCAGACTCTGCAAGTTATATTAATGGACATAATCTAACTATTGATGGAGGACGCTTTGGTGCTTGATATAAAAATAGATTGAATTTCAGTATATAAAATAAATTTGTTCTATAGTGACCTTTGAATACATGCTAACAAAGGTCATGGTATATTTAAAATATATATTTCATCATTTTTTTTAATTATTTTATTTTTTTATTGATTGCTACTATAAACGATTACTAAAATTTACTAGTTAATTATTAAACTTTGTGTTTAATAATTAAACTAAAGATTGAATATCTAATTATAAAATTGGTTTTTATTTTAGATAGATAAAAAATTCAAGATTATCTATAAACTCTTTTATCTGTGAAAGAAACAATCTAAAAAATGATTATAATTAAGTGACATGCTATTTATTAACCAAATATATTTTGGCAAGTTTTAATACAATAAGACTATTTTAATGAATACAAATTTAATAGATGGTCGATCTCATAATAAAAATTTAACATTACAAAATGGTTCTGTATTAAAGACATTCGATATCCTCGATTGTTTTTCGCTAGATAATCCGTATCAACGTGTTCGTGATATTTGCTTGATAACAGGCATGAACCGATCAACAGTACTTCGATTTTTAAATTCACTCAACCAAATTGGTATTTTGGAAAAAGAACAAAATGGAACATATAAATTAGGAATTAAATTATTCGAATTAGGTATTAAGGTAGATGTAAACCAATCATTGGCAAATAAAGCACAGCCCATTCTTCATAACTTGGCTGAAGTTGTTCAGGAATCAGCACATATGGTTATTCGCGATAAAGTCGAAGTATTATATATATTAAAAGAAGAGTGTTTACAGAGTATTCAAATTTCTTCTTCTATTGGTTCTAAGCTACCAATGTATTGTACTGGGGTTGGAAAGGCATTTCTAGCATTCATGGATGATGATTACATGAGCGTGTATTATACATATCAAAAGTTAAAAAAAAGGACAGAGAACACCTCGGTTTCGGCAAATAAATTGAATTTGGAGTTGGATTTGATCCGCGAATCCTTTATTAGTATCGATAACGAAGAATTTGCAGATCATCTTTATTGTGTGGCTACACCAGTATTTGATTCAAATAGCAATCCAGTTGCTGCGATAAGTGTCTCGGGCCTAAAAGATAGGATGATCAATAAAAAAAACATCCTCACTCAAAAAGTACTTGATGCCGGAAAAAGAATCACAAAAGAAATTGGGGGCATTTACCCATATATAGTAATAAATAAAACTACAGGAGTAAAACATGGCATTTGATGGTAATGCGTTCGTGGATGAAATGAAAGCTGATTTAATTTCTTCAAAAAGAGGATTAAAAAATGCAACATGGGTTGAAAAAGTGTCTCGAGGCGAAGCAACCAAAGAAGACTTAGTTGGATGGGCCCGGCAACACTATTGGGGAGTCACATACCATACCAGGAGATTCTTGAGTGTATGGGTTGGTCGTATTCCCTATGAAATGACCAACGATGTTATTGATAATATTTCAGAAGAGGTATTAGGCACTGAGCAAAAGAAACTATTTGGGGGAGAAGGGAAAAGTCATTTGGATTGGTTATTTCATTTTACCAGAGCTTTGGGAGCTCCTGATGAAGCGATTACTTCTGCAATTCCAAATGCAGATGCTGTCCTTTCGGAGAGTCTTCTCTTTAACTATGCCCATCAGAGACCATGGTATGAAATGATTTTTGGGGCATTGATGGCCATTGAAGAACAAATACCCGAAGCTTATACTAAAGTAGTAAAGGGATTTGAAGAACATTATTCAGATATATTGAAACCTGATGATTACAAATTTCATACTGTTCATATTGCAGTTGATGAAGACCACGGTGGTGGAATGGGAGAAATGGCGGAAAAATATTTAGATACAGAAGAAAAACGCCGAAGTGCAAAGGCCTCCTATTTTGCAGGAGCAGAATCTGCACGAAGATGCTGGGACGCATTCGAAAGTGTAAGTTGGTAAAAATTTCGCATACCAAATCATAGATTATTATTCTATGGTTAAATGGTAAATAAAAAAAGGAAGGAATAAAAATGGCAAATATTATACCTGTAGACGAGTTCATTACAGATGAGTGGTATCCTGGGTTTAAACCAGAATATGGTCATTCAGCTTGGTGCACTGAACCAATTAATACTTTTAATAAAGAGGATGAAAAGCGCTTTTGGTTTTTGGACTTTCACTGGCCAAAAGGCTTATCTCCTATGGGAATTACTTTTCTTGAAGATGGGTATTCTTGGAGTACACAAGCTGCTGCCCAAGGACTACCTTTACCTCCTGGTAAAGGTATTGTTCAACGTTTGGGAGGAACACATGTATATGCTTCAGAAGTTCCTGTAACATCAGAATGGGAAATGGGATTCAGAGGCGCACGAATTGAAAAAAATCTTCCACCGTTCTTAGAAAATTTTCCAGATATTTGGAAAGACCGTGTCTGGGAATTGGATATGGGATTGGAATACTTTGAGAATTATGATTCATCAGGGAAATCCATTGAAGAACTTGGTCAGTATCTCGTAGATGCTAGAATATTCCATAAACGAGCTTGGGAAATCCATTTTGAGATGATGTACCCCTTGCTTGCAAACTATCTAGGATTTTATGGTGTCTGTAGTGAACTCAGTATTGATCCTGGTGAAATATCCAAGTTTTTGCAAGGATATGATACCAAAATACTTGAATGCGATCGCGGCCTTTGGGAACTAACAGATAAAGTAAAATCTCAAGACATTATAGATCTATTCGAATCCAATGATGCTGAAAACTTAAAGACTGCCCTGGACAATGATAGTCGAGCTTCATCCTGGATGTCTTCGTTTAACGAATTCCTTCAAAAATATGGTCATAGAACGGAAGGAATTTCTGATATAAATCTAGCATCCTGGATTGAAGATCCTACATCACCACTTGGGACAATCAAAACGTTCTTAATGAAAGAAGAATCACATGATTTCGAAGCAGCCCAAAAAGCATCAGTTGAAGAACGTGAAGAAGCGATTGAAAATGCCAGATCTAAGATTACAACAGAAGAACAGGAAAAGTTTAATAGCGCTTTGGGTGCGTGTCAACATGCAAATTTTGCATGGTGGAATGATGAGCACAATTACTATATTGATCTACGAGCAACTATTCCTATGCGAAAAGCCTGTTTGGCTTTAGGAGAAGCAATAGGTTGTGAGAACAAAGATGATACACTGTTCTTGTTCTATCCTGAGCTTATGGAAATAGTTAATGGTTCAAAATCAATGTCAGACTGCAAGCAAATGATAAAAGATCGACGCGATTACTATGATCACTGGGAAGAAAAACGTCCAAGTATGCCAAAAGTACTTGGTTTTATTCCTGAAGAAGTAGCGGACCCAATCATGATTGAAATTTTTGGGATGCATCATCATTTCTTTAATGCAATGAAGGCAGAAGGGCAGGATGTGCAAACGCTCACAGGCGTTGCTGCTTCTAAGGGCACTGTTACCGGGAAAGCGCGAGTACTTCATAATGCGGGAGAACTGCATAAAATCGAACCGGGAGAAATTCTAGTTTGTGAAGCGACATCACCCAATTGGACTCCAGCTTTTGCTAAAATTGCTGCCTGTGTTTGCGATGGGGGTGGAACCCTAACTCATGCTTCCATAATCAGTCGAGAATACAGAATCCCTTGTGTTGTAGGTGTTGGCTTAGCAACAACAGTAATTAATACTGGTGATGAAATTGAAGTAGATGGAACCAAAGGTATTGTCACGGTTTTCAAAAATCAATAAGTAACAATAGTGGAATACCATTTTATTATCTGGGTAAAAGACCTTGATGATAATTCAATTCCTTTAGCCGGGTCAAAAGTGGCCCGGCTAGGGGAACTACAAAAAATGAATTTGAAAGTTCCCGATGGCTTCGTGGTTTCAACAGATGCGTTCAAGTTATTTTTGACGTCTAATGGCCTTGAAAAGATAATTGATGACAAAATTGAATTAATCACTAACGAAGATGATCTGGATCAAGTAAAAAGTATCTCCAATGAAATTCGGAATATTATAGAAAAATCTGAAATCCCTGTAGAAATAAGACGTGAATTGAAAAAAGCTTACAACCAGCTTTCATTTAATTGTTTTGATATTAATCTACCTACAGCCGTGCGTTCATCAGCCACAGGAGAAGATAGCGCTGAATCCAGCTTTGCAGGACAGTTTGATACTTACCTTGGAGTAACCGGTAAGAAACAGTTGGTACGAGCGTTAAGAAAATGTTGGTCCAGTTTATTTACTGCACGTGCTCTTTCCTATAGATTAAAAAATGGATTATCACATGAAGATAGTCCTATGGCTGTGGGAGTATTAGAATTAATACATGCCAGGGTTTCCGGTGTCGCTTTTTCCATACATCCGGTAACAGGTTCAAAAGACCGCATGGTTATTGAAGGAAACTGGGGATGGGGAGAATCTGTTGTTCAAGGTATTGTAACTCCTGATCATATTGAAGTTGGGAAAACAGATCTCAGAATACTTGAACATCAAATTTCTAATAAAAAGATCGTTTCGGCCTTTGATTATTCAGAAGGAATGGTTTTTGAACAAAAAATGCCAAAACTATTCCGCCAAGCAGCAATATTGAATGAAGAAGAGATCATTACTATTTGTAAAACGGTAATGGCCATTGAAAAAAAATATGGTTATCCAGTCGATGTTGAATGGGTTGTGAAGAAAAATCGGAAAAAAAATGATCCCATAACTATTGTTCAAACACGTCCAGAAACTGTTCATTCCCAAGAAGATGAAAATCATGCATCACAGAAGTGGGATCCTGTAGCCTACGCCAAAAAATACGCGTTTAAAGGTTGACTTTTCCAATAATTCTAATTGAATATAATGGATGAAATGAAACTCACAAACAAAGTAGCGAACCTATTATGGGAAGCTGAAAATAATAAACAAGCTATTGAACCAATTACTGAAACATATTCACAATTAGAAGTTGACCATGCTTACGAAATCCAACTGATCAATATTAAAAGGAAACTTACGGCGGGAAGAGCAATCCAAGGTCATAAGGTCGGACTTTCTTCTAAGGCTATGCAGAAAATGATGAATGTAAATGAACCAGATTACGGTCATTTACTAGATGATTTTTTTCATAAAAACAGAAGCAACATCAATTTAAAAAATTACCTAACCCCAAGGGTAGAAGTAGAAATAGCATATATTTTAGGAAAAGCTCTTCCTGCACCAGGTTGTACTGTGGAAGATGTCCTAAACTCAACAGAATATATTCAACCAGCAATTGAATTAATTGATAGCAGAATTAAGAACTGGAACATAAAACTTGTAGATACTATTGCAGATAATGCATCATCCGCTGGGGTGATACTTGGCGGAGAAAAAACTAATCCCAGATTATGTTCTCCAAGGTTAATTGGGGCAAATCTAACAAAAAATGGAGAAATTATTGATACTGGTGCAATGGGTGGGGTATTAAATGATCCCACTATAGCGGTGGCATGGCTTGCGAATAAAGTCCACCAATTTGGGGTCGTCCTAGAACCAGGTCATGTTATTTTACCTGGATCTTGTACAAAAGCATTTGATGTTAAAAAAGGAGATCATATTATTGCCCACTACGATAGAATGGGAAAAGTAGAAGTAAGTTTTATATAATACATGTATAAACATAGTGCAGCAATTGTAGGTTCAGGAAATATTGGTACAGATTTAATGTATAAACTAATTCAATCAAATGAGATCGAACCACAATACATGATTGGTATTGACCCAGACAGTGATGGGTTAAAGAGAGCAAAAATATTAGGTCTAGAGGCATCTCATGAAGGAGTTGATTGGCTCCTAGACCAAAATTCAAAGCCAGATCTGGTTTTTGAAGCAACTTCAGCTCACGTTCACAAACAAAATGAACCTAAATACAAAAATGCAGGTATCCGGGCTATCGATCTCACCCCCGCTGCTTGTGGCCCTTACGTTATACCTTCCGTGAATCTAACTGAATATATTTCTGAAGATAATGTAAACATGGTGACCTGTGGTGGTCAGGCTACTATTCCTATGGTGTACGCCGTGTCTCGAGTTATTGATGTGAAATACGCAGAGATTGTGGCAACGGTGGCTTCTAGGTCCGCAGGACCAGGCACACGCCAGAACATTGATGAATTTACCAGAACTACTGCGCATGGTGTAGAGATCTTAGGTGGTTCTGATGAAGGGAAGGCTATTATGATATTAAACCCTGCCGAACCGCCTCTTATTATGAGGGATACCATCTTTTGTTCTCTGCCAGAAGAATACGAGAAGGAAACTATAACTCAATCAATTTACACTATGGAAAAGGATATTCAATCCTATGTTCCGGGCTACCGATTGATTGCGGAACCCCAGTACAGTGAAGAGCGGGTGGTAATATTTATTGAGGTAGAAGGTGCAGGTGATTATTTACCTACCTACGCAGGCAACCTAGACATTATGACTGCTGCTGCAGTAAAAGTAGGTGAAGAGATTTCAAAATCCATGAGTAAAAGTGTTCCTGAATGACATTCTCAGAAAAAATACAGATCCGCTTAACAGATACTTCTCTGCGTGATGGGTCCCATGCAAAAGCCCACCGGTTCACTATAGATAATGTAAAAAATGTTGTAACCGCACTAGATAATGCTGGTATGCCTGTCATTGAGGTTTCTCATGGGGATGGACTGGGTGGTTCTTCTTTTAATTATGGTTTTTCAAGTGTAAACGAAACGGAATTAATCAATGCTGCCATCGAATCATCAACAAACTCTAAAATTGCAGCTCTTATGCTTCCAGGGCTTGGAACCAAAGATGATATTGTAAAATTCAAGGACATTGGTGGTTCTATTATTCGTATTGCAACTCATTCCACTGAAGCAGATATTTCTGAGCAGCATTTTGGTCTAGCCAGAGAAATAGGATTGGAAACCGTTGGTTTTTTAATGATGGCGCATACAGTAGAACCGGAGCATCTCGCAGGGCAAGCTCGTATTATGGCTGACGCAGGTTGCCAGTGCGTGTATGTGGTTGATTCAGCTGGTGCCTTGATATTAGAACAAACCAGTGATCGTGTATCAGCACTTGTTACAGAATTAGGAAATGACGCTCAGGTTGGTTTCCATGGACATCAAAATCTAGGGATAGCCATTGCAAATTCAATAATTGCTATCCGCTCTGGAGCAGTACAGATTGATGGCAGCACCCGAAGCTTTGGAGCAGGAGCTGGGAATACTCCGCTGGAAGCATTAATTGCAATCTGTGAAAAAATAGATATTAAAACTGGTGTAAATGTACTCAAAATGTTTGATGTAGCAGAAACAGTGGTGCGCCCAATAATGGATAATGAGTGCGCACTGGATAGATTATCTCTTATAATGGGATACGCTGGTGTTTATTCGAGTTTTCTAAAACACGCATATCAAGCAGCAGATCAATATAAAGTATCCGGAACAGATATCCTACTGGAGTGTGGAGAACGGAAACTAGTTGGAGGCCAAGAAGACCAAATAATCCATATCGCAGCTGAACTAGCTCAAAAAAACAATGTACTCTCATAATGATTAACAATTCATCAAAATACAAAAAACATATTTTGGTCTGCGTCAAGGAAAGACCAAAGGGTAATCCACGTGGTAGCTGTCTTGAATTCGGGGGAATGGATATTCGCACCAAATTTGTACAATTGATAAACAAGCACAACTTGAAAGGCATAGTTCGGGCATCAAAAAGTGGATGCTTGGACATTTGTGAAGTAGGGCCTAATGTTGTTGTATATCCACAAAATATTTGGTATTCAGGTGTTACTGTAGAAGATGTAGAAGAAATCTTTTTATTCTCTGTATTAAAAGATGAGGTCGTAGAAAGGTTAGTTGCAACAAATGTAACTTGGGAGAAATGGTCATCATTGCGAGCAGATTCCACAAAAAAACTAAAGGATTCAATATAATGGATTATCAGTCTTGGAGTGATTACCTGTTCCAGGCACAACGCAAAGCAATTGCGGTTGAACCAATCACAGATTTTGAAAAAAACCTATCTGTTGATGATGGATATAAAATTCAAGAATTACTCATGGATTATCGTTGCAATGAAGGAGAAAAGATTATTGGTGCAAAAGCAGGATTAACATCTATAGCTAAGCAAAAAGCAATGGGTGTTAATGAACCCGTTTACGGAATAATCACTGATAAAATGATGCTAGTGTCAGGTGAAAAAGTTGAATTAGATAAATTTATTCATCCACGAGTAGAACCAGAAATTGTATTTATTCTTGGTAAAGATTTATCTGGCCATAACCTGACAGTTGAAGAGATTCTAGATGCGACAGAATCTGTTTGTTGTGGTCTTGAAATTATTGATAGTCGCTACCTTGATTTTCGATTTACTCTTGCAGATGTAGTTGCAGATAATACATCTGCATCTGCTTTTATCCTTGGGAATCCTATGCCATTAACTAATTTAGAATTAGATCTGACAGGTTGCCTTCTTGAAATCAATAATGAAGTAGTTGCTACGGCTACAGGAGCCGCAGTGTTAGGCCACCCCGCACGTGCAGTCGCTCTATTAGCAGCTTGGTTACATACGCAAGGGAAATCATTAAAAAAAGGATGGGCGGTGTTATCCGGTGGTCTTACCAACGCTTTCCCATTAGAACCAAATAATTACGTGAGAGGTTCTTTCGCACATCTTGGTTCTGTATCTATAAAAGTATAAATAGGAGATAATATGCCCTTAATTGAAATCAATCTAGCTGAAGGCAGAACAGAAGAACAGAAAAAAACACTTATGTCTAAGATTACAGATGTTACAGAAAAAGTTATTGGTGCACCTCGAAAATCCATTCGGGTATGGATCAACGAATTTCCAGATACAGATTACATGACTGCCGGTGAAACGCTCAAAGAAAAACGCAAACGATTACAAATGGTTACTAAATGAAACAAATACGTCACTTTATTAATAACAAATCAATAGATTCAAAAGACGGGAAAATATTTGATTCTGTAAATCCTGCAACACAAACAACATGGGCCCAAGCAGCGCTCGGTAGTAAATCAGAGACAGATACAGCTGTTCGTGCAGCACGCAACGCATTCGATAATGGTCCATGGCCAAAGATGACTGCTAAGGAGCGTGCTGGGTTTCTACACAAAATTGCAGATTTGATAGAAAATAATATGGATGAACTTGCAGAAATAGAAACAATGGATATGGGTAAACCGATTACTCAATCTAGAGGTAAAGATTTACCAAGGACCGTGGATAATTTTCGTTTTTTTGCCGATTACATTACACTTTCGGAGAATGAATCATTTCCTATGTCAAATGATTATCATATATATACGCGATACGAACCAGTTGGGGTTGTTGCTGCAATTTCACCATGGAATTTCCCTATTATGCTTGCATCTTGGAAAGTGGCTCCAGCACTGGCGTTTGGAAATACGGTAGTATTAAAACCTGCAGAGCAAACACCCGTTTCTTGCTACCGTCTTGGTGAGTTGGCTGCAGAAGCCGGGCTTCCTGAAGGTGTCCTCAATATCGTGCATGGATTTGGGCCTAAGAGTGTTGGCGAATATTTAACCACTCATCCAGATGTAGACCTTGTAACTTTTACGGGAGAGTCTAATACTGGCAGGGCTATCCAGAAGGCAGTATCGTCGACATTAAAGGGTGTCAGTTTTGAAATGGGTGGAAAGGGAGCTAATATTGTGTTTGATGATGCAGATATGAACGAGGCAATAGACTGGTCTCTCCGAGCTATTTTCACAAATGCTGGCCAAGTTTGCCTAGCGGGATCCAGGCTTTATGTACACAAAAATATTTATGAAGACTTTCTTACCCGTTTTGTACAGAAAGCAGATCAAATGATCGTAGGGGATCCTACAGATCTAAAAACAGAGATTGGACCTCTAGCATCAAAAGAACATTATAATAAGGTGGCTGGATACTTGGATCTTGCATCCGAAGAGAAATTTACCATATATGCAGGCGGAAAAGGAAAAGGGTGGTGGATAAAACCAACTATATTGACAGAGGTTCATAATGAAATGCGGGTCTGTAAGGAAGAAATATTTGGTCCTATAGTGGGAATTCAGCCATTTGAAACTGAAGCAGAAGCTATACATTTGGCAAATGATACTCGATATGGTCTGAATGCCATGCTGTTTACAGAAAACGTACGCCGTGCCCACAGAGTTGCGGCTGCATTGCGTGCAGGTACTGTTTGGGTGAACTGTTTTTTCATCCGTGATCTACGGGCTCCCTTTGGAGGATTCGGCGATTCTGGAATCGGTCGTGAAGGGGGAAAATACAGCAAAGAATTTTTTACTGAGCCAAAAGCTGTGGTAATGAAAATATAGGGGGATTTATTATGAGTATTTATCGCTTAGGACACGTGGAAGTTCGGGTACCTGATTTAGAGCTCGCATCTGCTTATTACACAGAAGTTCTAGGACTAATTGAAGTGGCACGGCAGGGGAACAGTGTTTATCTGAAAGGATGGGATGAGCATGACCATCATTCAGTTATCCTAACATACGCCCCAAGGTATGGTATAGAGCACATAGCCTGGAAATGTGATAATGTTGATGACCTGCAATTATACGAAACCAAACTTGAGAAATATGGATGCCATGTGGAGCGTATACCTGCCGGTGAAGAGCTGGCTATGGGTGATGGAATTCGTTTTGAAACTCCTTCAGGGCATCATATGGAATTATATCATGAAATGGAAAAGGTAGGAAATGGCCTTCCAAAATTAAACCCACCACCCGTTCGTGATGATCTGATTGGGATCGCTCCACCAAGATTAGATCATACACTTCTCTTAGCGGAAAACGTAGGAGATGCAGGCCATTTTATGAAGGAAGCGCTCGATTTCCGCATGACAGAACAATTAGTAAATGGTGAAGGTCATCAGCTTATTGTTTTCCTAGAAAGGAGTCATACACCCCATGATGTAGCTTTTGCTACAGGCACTGATGGCGGTCTACATCATATTGCATTCCACCTAGATAACTGGATCGAAGTAGGTAATGCTGCAGATACATTGACTATGAATGGAATCGAAATTGATATCGGTCCAACAAGGCATGGGTTGACAAGAGGCCACACGATTTATTTCTTTGACCCTTGCGGTAACAGAAATGAGGTCTTTTCAGGTGGCTATTATGTTGATCCAGATTTCGAACCGATTACTTGGACAGAAGATCAATTTGGGAAGGCACTATTTTTCTATGAAGGGAAAATAAACGAGCAATTTGTAAATCGACATACATAATGTCAAAAAATTTCCCAGATACCAGAACCGAAGCACCGGCCTATCTACTAAAATATTTAGATCGAAAAAAAAATAAAATAAAACAACCTAAACATGTGGGAAAATCCCCACGCTGGATTTTACGGGCTCGCGAAAAGGCAAAAGATCGGGCAAATCTAGAAATGACTTTAGCTGAAGCCCCTCCGGTTCGATCTGAGGGATATGCCCAAGTAACAGTAAGTCCCAGAGAATTAATATTCCCAGATTCAATTCGGGAAAAAATGATTGGATCTGTAGATATTCGTTTGATACGTCACGGCGAAACTCAAGGCTATGGCACCAATTCTGGTTTAACTCAACTTGGAAAATGGCAATCTCATAGAAAAGGACAAAATCTTGCGCGAGGTGTGAAAAATAAATCAAGCGTCATATTGATCCATGCAGATACAGCACGGGCCAAAGAAACTGCATATGGTCTTCAAGAAGGGTTAGAACAGGGTTTGATTAGATACAATATTGAGGAGATTAATATTTTTGATCCAATCGTTATGGATAATTTCAGAAATCTTCAGGTATGGTGCGATGCCGAAGAAAAGGATCCAACCAGCGCGTTCGTTAAATATGATACTTTATTGGAAGAATATGAAAGAAAAAAATCAGGGGGTCGACCAGGTTGGCTAGATGAAATTGATCGGTTTTGGAAAATCCAGGCAGCTGGTGGAGATCCAATTCAATACTGGTTAAATCAGCCATTACAGTTTTATGAACCTCCAGCAATTGTTGTAAGACGCTTCTGGCGTGGTATTATAAAAGTAATAAAAGATAACTCTGATAAAAAAAATAAAAGAATATTCATTTGTACACACTCAGGTCCAATCAGGGCTGTTGCTACTTCCGCTGTTGGACATGACCCTGGTGAGCCATATAATGTGGAGGATGTTCGAATCCGTGTTTTTAAGGATTTAAAGCACGCAGTGTTAACATTTAGAGGTCGGGCAACCGAAATTGAAGTTCCGACTATTAATACCCCGTCATGGTATGATTTAAAGAAAAAAGACTAACAATCCATCCTTTTCAGTTTAACAGTCCAATACCCTATTCTTTACCCAAAACAGAGTTTAAACATGAAATATTTAGGACTGATGCTTGACTTTGGTGGGGTTATTCTCAAAACGCCTTTTGAAATGCACCGTTTTGTTGAAAAAAAACTTGGTATCGCCAATAATACCCTTACTTGGTACGGACCTTTCGATCCTGATTCAGACTTGCTGTGGATAAAAATGCAAAAGGATGAAATAACGGAACAAGATTATTGGCACGAAAAATCCAAATTGGTTGGAAAATTGGTTGGTGAAAACTGGAACCTTAGAGATTATATGACCTGCTGTTACCATGGGTTTGAAGAAAATGATATCATTCGCAAAGAAGCTGTTACTACAATTAGAAAAGTAAAGGATCATGGTTTTTCGGTAGGGATACTAACAAATGAAATTGAATATTTCCATGGCCGGGAATGGATGGATGAACTGAACATATTAAAGGATATGGAATATTTGATTGACGGCACTAAAACAAAAGTATTAAAACCATCTCACATGGCTTACCAGATTGCAATTAAATCTTCAGGGATTAATGCGAAAAAAATCATATTTATCGATGATCAAATACGTAATGTTTTAGGTGCAAGAAAAGTTGGGCTTCATGCACTACATTTTGATGTTACTGATCCTGGAACAGTCTATCAAACAGCCTTGAATCTTTTAGGTGTTCAATAATGTCACTGAATAACAGGCAAATTAAACTACTAGCAACAAAACTGATAAGAACTCGTAACAATAAAAAACTTATTCCGGCATTATCAAGTAGTTATGATTATTCTATGGATGACGCTTATAAGATACAGCGTATGGTCATTGATCATGAAATAAGTCAAGGTAGAAAAATTATTGGATGGAAACTTGGTTACACATCCATTGCAATGCGAAAACAAATGAATGTTAGCGAACCCAATTATGGCCCTTTGCTTGATAATATGATTCTACCTACGGGATCAACAATATCAAGAAATTTGGTTCAACCTAAGGTTGAACCTGAAATTGCGTTATCATTTCAAAAACATCTAAATAGCTTATTCACTTTTAAACAAGTTACAGATGCTATTGATAAAGCTTATATAGCATTGGAAGTTGTTGATTCAGTTTATAAAAACTATTCCTTTAAAATAGAGGATAATACAGCAGACCGTTCATCCGCAGCACAATTCGTTTTGGGTCCAGCAATTAATCATGATGCTTTGGATAAGACAGCTATTATTTTTAGTAAAAATGGTGAACCAATTGCTAAATGCAAAGGCTCCGCTGCTTCAGGACATCCACTAAATGGGATTCTCTGGCTGATAAAACGTTTGGAGGAACAAGGCTCAAGAATTAAATCTGGTCAAATTATTATCACCGGTGGATTAACTTCTGCCGTGGATATAAAAAATGGCGATCTAATAGAAGCAATAACTACTAATTCAAAAGTACAAGCATATGGATAGTAATCCAAAATGGCATGATTGGGAACCCGAAGCATATCTTTTTGACTTTGAGGGTACTCTAGTCAATTTCGAATGGAACCTTAGCATAGGGGTAAAAACAGTATTAGACCGAATTGAATCTATTGGATATTCAATGAATTTATTTGATAGTAGTCTTTCTTATGTTGATATTTATAAAGTTGCTTCGGTTATAAGTGAACGAGATGATGAATCAACCATAATGAATGTCATAGATGAAGTTTTTAACCAATTTGATGCAGATGCTTTATCTAGATGGGAACTATATAAAGATGCAAAACATACTCTGAATAAACTGAAAAATAATGGTAAACCATTGGGTCTGGTATCAAATATTGGTTCAAAAGCGATATACTCTGCTATTAAAAAACTTGAACTAAATGATATATTCGAAATTGTCATCACTCGGGATCATGTCAGAAAACTTAAACCAGACCCAGAAGGTTTAGTCATGGCAGTAGATTCACTCAAAATTGATCCAGATTCAATATTATTTACTGGTGATTCCTATGATGACCTTGGGGCAGCCAAAGCAGCGAATATTAAAAGCTGTTATCTATCTGGTGGGCAAGATGAAATCAATGATGATGGTATCCAACCAGATTTTATAATTAATGATTTGAAGGAATTAATTATTTAGACATAATAATGTCAGAGATATAATAAATCAATTTGTTTTATATTAATAAATGAAAAATAATAAGAATTTATATGAAGTCATCCAAAGCGCCTAAACCTATTGGATCATATCCCCATAGTCGTAGAGTTGGAAATATCCTTTTCCTTTCAGGAGTTGGTCCTCGAAAGCAAGGTTCAAACGTAATCCCTGGTGTTGTGGTAGATGGCCAAGGAAATATCGTAGCCCATGATATTGAGGAACAATGCCATGCTGTTTTCCAAAATGTAAAAATCATTTTGGACGAAGCAGGGAGCAACTGGAATAACCTTATTGACATCACTGTATATTTAACGGATATGAAGGGCGATTTTGATCGGTATAATCAAATTTATGCCGATTATTTCAAAAATAATCAACCCTGCAGAACTACAGTTGAAGTTAAATCATTGCCTACACCCATCGCAATTGAGCTCAAATGTATTGCAATAATTGACTAGAACCTTTAATGAAAATCACTCCACCATTGAATTTGATAAACTGGATCGAAAAAAATCGGAGTTTATTTAAACCTCCTGTGGGTAACAAGATGGTTTATGAAAATGGTGATTTTATGATTATGGTTGTTGGAGGACCCAATTCAAGAAAAGATTACCATGTGGATCCTGTGGAAGAATTTTTTTACCAAATTGAGGGTGATATGCTCCTGAAAATTATTAAAAATGGTAAAATGGTTGATGTCCCTATCAAAGAAGGAGAAATATATTTACTCCCAAAAAATATCCCTCATTCTCCACAACGGTTTGAAAATACAATAGGCCTAGTGGTGGAATATCAAAGAGAAGAAGGCGCTCTAGATGCGTTTCAATGGTACTGCGATGAATGTGAGTCTTTGCTCCATGAAGTAACATTAGACTTGGAAGACATTGTTTCACAGCTTCCACCTTTATTTGAAAAATATTGGAATAGTATAGAAAATAGGACTTGTAATAAATGCGGGTCAATTCAGCACAGCCCTAATTAAAGCAGAAATTGAAAATAGATATCCACACCCATATTCTCCCAAAGGAATGGCCGAATTTGAAAGAAAGATACGGATATGGAGGATGGATTAGTTTAGATCATCATAAAACCGGCTGCGCCCGCATGATGAAAGATGATAATTTTTTTCGGGAAGTGGAATCCAATCTATGGGATTCCAATATTCGAATAAATGAGAGTAATAATCATGGACTTGATGTTCAAGTGTTATCAACTGTTCCGGTCATGTTCAGTTATTGGGCAAACATCGATGATACTTTGGACTTATCCAAGTTATTGAATGATCATATTTCATCTGTAGTGGCTGAATTTCCAAAAAGATTCATTGGTCTAGGAACTATTCCACTACAAGACACTGATAAATCAATCAAAGAATTAGAACGGTGTTCTAAAATGAGACTGGCTGGTGTCCAGATTGGATCTAATGTGAATGGAAAAAACCTAAATGAAGCTGAACTATTTCCAATGTTCGAAGCCGCTTCTGAACTTGATATGGCAATTTTTGTTCACCCTTGGAATATGATGGGTGAAAATGAGATGAGAAAATATTGGCTCCCATGGCTGGTGGGCATGCCAGCAGAAACTAGTCGAGCTATATGCTCCATGATTTTTGGTGGTATATTTGAACGTTTACCAAAACTCCGAGTTGCTTTTGCCCATGGGGGTGGTGCATTTCCGGTTACTTCAGGACGCATCCAACATGGATATAATGTCCGTCCTGATCTATGTGCGCTAGACAACCAAGTCGATCCCTCAAACTACCTTGGCAGATTTTGGGTGGATTCATTAGTACATGATGCAGATACATTAAAATTTTTATTAAAAAAGATTGGTTCTGATAGAATTGCACTAGGTACAGATTATCCATTTCCTCTCGGGGAGCTTGAACCAGGGAAATTGATTGAATCTATGAGCCTTTCTTCTGAAGAAAAAAACAAATTACTATTTAAAAATGCTCTAGAATGGCTTGGACTCCCAATTAATCATTTTTCGTGAAATATAAAAATTCTAGTTCATTTGCAAATATCCTGGATCAGAATGATCCATTAGGAGCGTATCCGGAAAAATTTTATTATCCTAAAAATAAATATGGCGATAACCTAATTTATTTCTCTGGAAATTCCCTTGGGCTACAGCCAAAATCAGTTCGAACTTTTGTTGAGAAGGAACTTGATCTTTGGGAAAGAAAAGGATTGCTTGGCCAACATAGCAGGTGGAAAAACTTTCACGAAAAATTTCTGGAAACCACTGCCAGACTCGTGGGAGGTCATTCATCAGAAGTAGTGGTAATGAATGCTTTAACAGTCAATATTCATTTCCTATTAATTTCATTTTATCAACCTATTGGGACCAGGAAAAAAATTATAATTGAAAAGGGAGCATTCCCGTCAGACCTATATGCTATTAAATCTCAAATTAAATTCCATGGCTTTTCCCCTTTAAATACATTAATTGAATTAACTCCAAGAGAAGGCGAGTCAACCCTTAGAACTGAAGATATTATAAACGTAATTAAGAACGAAAACCAAGAACTGGCTACAGTTATGCTTGGTAACCCAAACTATTATACAGGGCAGGTTTTTGATATGCAAGCCATTACAAATGCTGGTCATGAGGTGGGGGCATTTGTCGGGTTTGACCTAGCTCATGGAGTGGGTAATCTGACAATGCGCCTGCATGACTGGGACGTTGATTTTGCTGCATGGTGTTCATATAAGTATTTGTGTGCTGGGCCAGGTGCCCCTGGAGGCGTATTTATTCATAATAAACATCATGATTGGAAGAATCATAGATTTGCAGGTTGGTGGGGTCAGAATAAAAAAACTCGATTCAATATGGGACCCGATTTTGATCCGATTAAAACAGCAGAAGGCTGGCAGGTTAGTAATTCGCCTGTGATGGGTATGGCGCCCTTACTTGCGGCAATGGATATATTTGATGAAGTGGGGATGACAGCTATTCGCAAAAAAAGTGAAAAACTAACGGGATTTTTAGAATATTTAATCATCAAAGTCTTACCAGAAGTAACAATTATTACTCCCGAAAACCCTATAGAAAGGGGATGTCAGTTATCTCTTGTAGTTCCTGGCGGAAAAAAAATCTTCGATGAACTATCTAACCAGGGCGTAGTATGCGACTGGAGAAATCCAGATGTAATACGTGTTGCGCCTCATCCATTATTCAATCGATATACTGAAGTATATGATTTTGTTATAATTTTAAAGCATATTCTTGATAAATAAAGAAAAAATCATATTAATCGGGGCCGGTTTAGCAGGACCACTTCTCGCAAATTATATGGCACAGCGAGGTTATGTTGTAACAATTATTGAAAGTCGACCGGATATGAGAAAAGTACCTATATCTGCGGGACGATCTATCAATCTAGCACTGTCAGCCCGTGGTATTCAGGCTCTCAAAGAAATTGGCCTATACAATAGAATTAAACCTATTGCCACCTCTATGAAGGGACGAATGATTCATGACCTAGATGGGACTACTCATATGCTACCGTATGGACAAACAGACGAAGAGATTATTTTTTCCGTCTCCAGAGCTCAGTTAAATATGGAATTGATGAATCTGGCGGAGGAATCAGAAAACGTAACCATTTTATTTAACCATAAACTAATCTCAGCTGATTTTGACCATTATAAACTCTTTCTTCAAGAATTGGATACAAACTCCCATAAGGAATTATCATTCACCAGGGTTATCGGTTGCGATGGGTCAGCCTCCGTTCTCAGAGAAGCTATAATAAATAAATCAACCGTTAAATATATAAAAAAACCACTAGGCCATGGATATAAAGAATTAACAATACCACCATCCGAATCGGGAGATTTTCAGATTGAATCTAACGCTCTGCATATTTGGCCCAGAGGCAATTACATGCTTATTGCTCTACCCAATAAGGATTATTCTTTTACATGCACTTTATTTTTCCCAATAGAAGGTGTAGTCAGTTTTGAAACTGTAAAAACAGAAAATGATATCTTACACTTGTTTCAATCTCAATTTCCAGATACCATGGAATTAATGCCTACATTGATCGAAGATTTCCAAAATAATCCTACCGGTGAGCTTGCATCCGTTTATTGTAAACCATGGCATTTCCAAGATAAAGCATTGCTTATTGGAGACGCAGCACATGCAATTGTGCCTTTTTTCGGCCAGGGAATGAATGCATCATTTCAAGACTGTTCAATTTTGGCTGGACTCATAGACATGAATAAAAATGACTGGAAAACCATTTTTGATGCTTTTTCAGCTACTCAGGTAGAAAATGGACATGCAATTGCAGATATGGCAATTGAGAATTACATAGAAATGCGTGATCATGTAAATGATATAGAATATAAAAAAAAGAGAACCTTAGAATTAAAACTGGAACGAATGTATCCAGGACAGTTTATTCCGAGGTACTCTATGGTAGCCTTCCATCAGATTCCATATTCAGAGGTATATGAACGAGGTGAAAAACAGTTTAAGATCATTAATGAATTACTAAAATTAGACCCAACAGGAAAATCAATTGATAGAGAATTGGTAAAAAATATGTTACCTAATTCTAGTCTGAATTCATAGACCACAAGAACACTCTCAATACGGAAGGTGTTTTCATAAGAATAATACCATATATTATTACCATCTTATGATAACAAGCAGGTCTTCACAGTTTTTAAAACTAAAGAAAATCAGATTATAATAGAATCGCTATGAAAATTCTGTAGCTTATATTGTAGGTAGTCCTTCCAGTGCTTTTAAGTTTTCAGCAACTTCATCATTTGTCATAGCATGATCTTCCAAACTGCCGCTCAGGAATTGAGTATAGGCAGACATATCAAAATATCCGTGCCCGGAAAGGTTAAAAAGAATAACTTTTTCTTCTCCAGACTCACGTGCTTCAATTGCATGTTTTACCGCACCATGGACCGCATGACTGGATTCCGGTGCAGGGACAATACCTTCTGTTTTTGCAAAAGAAACAGCTGATTCAAAGCAATCTATTTGGCTATAAGCTTCTGCTTCCATAATCCCATCTTTTACCAATTGACATAAAAGAGGTGCATCTCCGTGGTATCTTAACCCACCTGCGTGAATCGGTGGAGGAACGAACTTATGACCTAGAGTATACATTGGGGATAGAGGTGTTAGCTGAGCAGTATCTCCAAAATCATATCGGAACTCACCTTTTGTAAGGGTTGGACATGATGCAGGTTCTGCAGCAATAAAACGAATATCTTTCCCATTGATTTTATCTCTAACAAAAGGGAATGATAATCCAGCAAAATTGCACCCACCACCGACACAACCAATAATGATATCTGGAAAATCACCAGCAATTTCCATCTGTTTCATAGCTTCTTGGCCAATGACGGTCTGGTGAAGTAAAACATGGTTCAGGACAGATCCAAGAGCATAGCGAGTATCGTCTCTTGTAGCAGCATCTTCCACTGCTTCAGAAATAGCGATACCAAGGCTACCTGGCGTATCAGGTGTATTTTCTAGGACTGTTCTTCCTGCATTTGTATCAGTTGAAGGGCTGGCAACAATCTCTGCACCATAAGTCTGCATCAAAGCCTTGCGATATGGTTTCTGATCGAAACTAATCCGGACCATATATACTTTCACTTCCTGACCAAAAATAGAACCAGCAAATGCTAGGCTACTACCCCACTGTCCAGCACCGGTTTCTGTCGCTAAACGCATAATTCCTTCTGCTTTATTGTAATATGCCTGCGCTACTGCAGAGTTTGGTTTGTGGCTTCCTGTAGGACTTACACCTTCATATTTATAATAGATTTTTGCTGGAGTCTTTAGTTCTTTTTCCAATCCAGTTGCACGAATTAAAGGTGACGGACGCCAAATCTGTAAAGCTTCCAAAACTGGCTCAGGAATGTCTACAAATCTATCCTGACATACTTCCTGCATGATTAACCCCATAGGAAACAGTGGAGCCAAATCATCAGGGCCTACGGGTTGTCCAGTGCCTGGGTGAAGAATAGGCGGCGGTTGATTAGGCATATCTGCGACAATATTATACCATTGTTTTGGGATCTCCTGTTCTGTTAATGTGATCTTTTTTTGATGCATTTTTCTATCTCCCTATAGCTTAGTTTTTATACCATACCCTTATATTAAATAGATATTTATCAGAATATTAATACCTATAATATAAAAAAACATCTTTATTCTTTATTCGCTTAACCTGATTACAAATATGTCGTCCTATTGTGTAATGAGATCATTAATTGCCTTCCGTTTAGAAAATATTATAAATAATAAATCATTACTCCTGTTATAAATACTTCGATTCATGAAATCAGCCCACAAACAAAAACCCCAAGAGTGCGGGACTTAATATTTCGAAAAGGGGAAAATTATTTTAGTAGTACCATTTTCTTTGTCTGTAAATAATCCCCAGCCTGTATCTGGTAAAGATAGACGCCAGCACTCATCAAATTGCCAAAGCTGTCTACAGAATTCCATTGGACTGATTTGAATCCTGCTTTTTGAGTGATATCTACAAGCCGGTTACTTCTTTGCCCATCAAATCGTAGATCGTGAGCGTTACATGGGCTTGTTCCGACAGGGTGTAACTCAAGGTAGTAACAGGATTGAATGGATTTGGAAAATTATTGTTCAAACTGAATCTAGTTGGGGTAGTACTAAATTCGTTTTCAATAACGCTTACGGTTCCACCGCCTTCCCAATAAATATCATCCAGTGCAAATTGGCATCCCGCACCATTTACCTCCAAAATGACAAACTCATAGCTCAACATTCTTAAATCAATAAACTCTCCACGGATATCACTCACTGGAATTGATGCTTGTCCCCAATTACTATCCCTAACAAGACCGTATTTGGTTTGGTTCGCCGGAAATTCAACATACGACTGATTCCCCCAAGCATCTATAATGCCGATCTGGAATGAAATATTTTCCGGGATCTTGATCATGAATTTTAAATTTCCCTCACTAAAATTGAATAGGTTAACCGGTTGCATGGACATAATTCCTGCACCAAACCAGCCTAAACCGGTAGTTTGCCATGATATGCCATTTGCACCTTCATAGGGTTGTAGACTACCTTCGATTAAGGTCCCCTCCCAAACGTAGATTTCCGAATCATCACCGGCTACTAAACCGTTATCAATCGGTGTTGTATCCGTAAATAGACCAAAGGTCCCTCCTTGGAACGTAGGCGGTCCGATATGAACTTCCCCCTGCCCGTTCCATTCCATCACTTTAATGTAGTCAACATACATATGAGCAGGAAAAGGCATTGATATCGGCAATCCGCTTCCACCATTATAAACTGCATCTGTAAATAATCCACCTATGGCCAGATTGGCTATAAGGTAAAAGGGTTCCTGAAATTCAGCAGAAATACTATCAATCGGAAATGGTTCTGTGTAAAAATCAAACTCAACACTATCATCAATAACAGTAAACCGGATACTATCTGAATCCCAATATATGCGATACGTGATGAACCTATCGTTTAGATTATTATAATTGTAGTAAGGTCTACAGTAATCACCATCCGGGTCCCATGAAATACTGGCTGCACCGGATGGGTTTTCTGAGGTTACAGCTTCATCTGCATAAAATATAGCATTGGCACCGACCACTTGATTCACAGTTGAATTATCAGAACCATTACCACCATTGTACTCATCATGTAAATCTCTGAAATCTTGAAGAGAGCCCATTTCCATCATATCGAGTTCACCACAATACGGCCAATTGAGATTTGATATTCCAAGCAGCCAGACAGCGGGCAATCCTCCAAGATCAAGGTCTGGCACTCTTACTCTTGTTTCTATCACACCATACTTAATAGATATTTTTGCTTTTGTGGTCACCTTCCCCGATGTATAGTATAACGGATTCCCCCATTGGTCAACAATGCCTGGTCCTGATTCCTCCCTGGCAATGATATCCAGTGCGTTATTGCCCGTTTCACCGGGAACTTCAGTTATCTCGACATTTTCTTCCTGATAGAATTCCAGTTCACCATTGCCCCAGCCCCAGGATCCATTCCCGGTGATTTTCATCCAGTTATCTAGATCATTAAAATTATCTTCCCAGATAACTTCTCCAATTTGAGCAGTGGAAAATTCTGAAATGAAAATTAAAAAAATGAATATATAAGATTTCATTTATAATCCTTCAATTATTTCTAATGGATTCTGCTTCTCAAGAAATATTGCTTTGAATTCATAAAATGCGAAATCAATATTTCAATTTGAAAAGAATATGCTTCCTTAGCAAGATCGCCTTGGGAAATTAGTGTTTCATCCTTTTTTATATACTTGGTTGTGCATAATTCACTGATAATAAATTTATCTTTTTTAAAAATAAAACAAATTTTGATAAATAACTTTATAAAGTGATCATTTATTGATTAATAATTTAATAATATTAATAAAAAATACAATTCCTGATTCTTAATGTTTCCATTAATTACATTTTGTTAATTATTTTATATACATCCAACAAACAAAAAAACCCCACGAATGTGGGGATTGATAATATCGTTGTTTGAGTTATGATTATGATATAATCAAATAGGCTTTAACCACAAATGATTATCTTCAATTTTAACATCGAAGGTTGTTGTATTTAATGGTGTTTTTTTAGGTATCAAGAATAATAGATATTTCTTTATACCACTCATTGTAACCCATTGCTTGGTCTCTCCTGTTTTTAGACAAAATTGACTATCATGCCAAGGACATGTGATGGTTTTCTCTTCAGAATTCACCTTGCCACCCTTCAACCCTAGGCCAAGATGAGCACATTTTGAAGTAACAGCAAAATATTCATCATTACTTTTAATCAATAGGATCTCTACATTGTTAGCCTTGGTCAAGACCTGATCATTATTCTTGAATTCATTTATGTGAATTGTTTTTTCCCATTCGTTTATGTCATATTTCTATTTTTTTGATATTATTAGTTTAACAAAAACCCCACAAAAAAAAACTGATTGGCGGAGGCTAGTTGAGTTATTATTCAATATTTTGATTATATAGTAATATCTATTATTTAGGAAAAGCCATTAGTAATACCTGATGTTAGTGCATTATTTTTAATTTGAGTATCTCTCATTAGCTAAAGGTCAATAAAAATCCTGTTACAATTAAAAATTATCTCTCAACATTTTTTTTACTTCTGCTTCATGCATCTCTTCTGCTGCTATTTGTGTGCGTGCAAATTCTTCAAGCATTATGGATCTATTTTGGACTGATTTTAATAGGTCATAGTATGCTTTAATCGCAGTTCGTTCGTGTTCTAAACATTCTTTCAGTATATCTTCTGTTGAATGTTTATGAGTTTCTAAAATATCACTTATTTTTAATGTTGGATGCTCACCTAGGCTAGTAATATGCTCACCAACTGCTTCAGCATGAGCGAGAGATTCTTGTGCCTGAGTCCTTAACCACTGTACTATTGATAAACGATAGGGCCCTTGGACCATAAATGCATAGTGAGTGTATTTCACAACGCCAGCAAGCTCTAATTCTAATATATTATTTAAAGAAGATATTATTTTTTTATTTTTCATCGGATTTTGCCTTTTCATTCTATATGCAATTTACATAGTTATTTATACTTGAAATTTATCTACCCATCCTCCAGCAAACAAAAAACCCGGGTGAAAGGGTCTTGATTAGATGGTATGATTTGGCTGGTCAGTCCAATAATACCATCTTGTTTGTTTATTCAAAGCCTGTTGTATAAAAGGATAATTCTACTGATCTGAAAAGGATAAACGTGCCAGAGCGGGAGTTCCACCACTATTTCCATCAATAAAACCATAACCTCCCACTACAATATCACCGTCATCTAGTTCCATTATTGACATATTTGCATTGTCTATACTTTTGCTCATAAGAATATCTCCTTGTGCATTAATCCACATTAAAGTACTCCTATCATCAATAACATAATATCCACCCCTGGAAGAAGGTGTTATATCATAATAGCCACTTACAGAAGGTTCAACAATATTACAGTTATTCCAGGCTCCACCACCCGAAGAATTTCTTTCTACTAAATAATTACTCCGCCAACTATTACAATAACCAGCTCCAACATATCCTCCATTTGGAGATTCGCAAACTGCATAAAGCTCCGTACTCCCTGTTGATGATATGTTTTTTTTCCATATTTGTTGTCCACTTGGATCAGTTTTAATCATTAGAGCTTTATAATCACCATGCTGAGTTCCTGTGTACCCTGCTAGAATGAAATTACCATCTGATGTCTCAATTATGGAGTTAATCTCATTAGCTACTGAACTGCTAAAAATTTCATCCCATATTAACTCACCACTACTACTATACTTCCTAAGCATTGCTTTAGAATTATTTCCATTATCATTCCAAGTGCCCGTGATCACAAAATTATCATCCGCAGTCTGAATCACGTCTCGGGCCCAGTCATTATTATTCCCTGCTGAACCAACGGTTTTCTCCCATTCTATAATACCTGTACTATTAGTTTTTAAAATATAAATATCCGGATAACATGCAGCCGAAGTATCGCACTCATAATATCCTACTGCGATTAAACCCCCATCAGATGTTTCGCGAGCACTGTACAATGTAGTTGAATTATCATATGTTTGGTGCCACTCTACATTACCATCAGGATTGGTCTTAATTAAAAGACCGTTATAATTACTAGCACCTGCAATAATGAATCCATTATCGCTTGTCTGGCGTACACACCAACTTTTATCCCCTATATCTCCATATGTTTTTACCCAGAGAATATTGAGTTCTACAGTGTCATACTGACATGTGCCATCATCGTAGGTAGCAAGATAATTGTAATTGACTGCATCGGAATCAGTGCATCCACATACAGTGCTTCCGCCCCAAATACCTAGACAATCTTGCGTGCAATCATTAGCGGAATTATCATCACATACTCCGCAACTATCATATACTGCAGTTCCTCCTGGGACACCTAAACAATCTACAGTACAATCATTGGACGGGTCTTCATCACAGGCTCCACAATCATCTAGAAAAGCATTTCCGCCCCAAATTCCTGCACAATCCTGCGTACAATCATTGGTGGAGTTATCATCACATACTCCGCAACTATCATATACTGCAGTTCCTCCTGGGTCACCTAAACAATCTTCAATCTTTTCTTCACAGCTCCAAAAAATAAAACCACTAAATAGTAATGGTGATATATATCTACTCATTTCAAAATCTATCCATCATTTCACAAACAAAATACCCTGCATAGAATCAATAAATCTCTTAGCAGATTATGAGACCGGTGGACAAGACTTTTATAAATAGACCTTTAGAACTATTGTGCCAAAGATTTACCTGCAGAGCCAAGATCAGAAAATGCTTCATCCAGCCTTTCTATCATAGACTCTTCACCCAGTCTCAAGAGTTTCCGAGGATCATACTGTTTTTTATAAGGAGTTCCATCTTCCGGATCTATCTGGTATTTGAATGCCTTTGAATTTTCTTCCACGTATTTACCTACCGCTTTAGCAAAAGCAAATTGCGTATCCGTATCAATATTCATTTTAAACACGCCATATGAAATTGCTTCAGTTATTTTTGATTTTTCAGAGCCGGAACCGCCGTGAAAAACCAAATCCAACGGTTTCGATCCGGTGGAGCAGCTTTGCTGTACCAGTTCTTGAGAATTTTTTAAGATCTCTGGCCGAAGTTTTACATTACCGGGCTTATAAACGCCATGTACATTACCAAAGGAAGCGGCCAGACTAAAATGACCAATGGGTGATAACAATTCATAAGCACGCAGGCAATCTTCCGGTTGCGTATAAAGTAATGGGTTATCAGCACCAATATCATCATCAGAACCTACACCGTCTTCCTCTCCGCCAGTTACACCTAGTTCAATTTCAAGACTCATACCTATAGGTGCCATCCGCTTTAGCATACGCTCACACTCTGACAAATTAAAGTCAATATCTTCAGCGGATAGGTCCAACATGTGCGAGCTGTAAAGTGGTTCACCTGTTTTTTCAAAATGTTTTTCACTGTGATCAACCAATGCATCAACCCAAGGGATTAAACCTTTGTTGGCATGATCCGTATGAAGCACAACGCAAATGCCATATTTTTCAGCCAGCAGGTGAATATGCTGTGCAGCTGAAATTGAGCCAAAAACTTTAGCTTCAAAACTATCTTCCAATCCTTTTCCTGCATAAAACTGCCCGGCACTGTTTGAGAATTGAATAATAATATCGGCTTTATTCTTTGCTGCGGCTTCCATAACGGCATTTACAGAATTGGTCCCCACTGCATTAACAGCAGGTAGTGCATATCCTCCTTGTTTCGCTGCCTTTAATAATGTTTTATAATCTTCTCCAGCGACAACACCGGGTTTTAATGAATATGACATATAGTTCCTTTTTGTTTTATTGTTGTCCAATATCGTTTAGCAAAGTTTGATACCAATTAATTGATGCATCAAAAGGTTTGCCACCCTTGATCCTATCAAAATCAATTAAATTCAATTCTGAATTATTACTATCATCCAGGCCTGCAACCCCACTCTCCTTGTTTAAAGCTTTTTCAGCCCCAAAAAAGGATGATTTTTTGATTAGATCAAGATCTTTTTGGTTCGGTTTTGCAGATCTTGCGAAATAACCACTTTTTTGGACCAGTACTTTTTCCGCGTTAAGTTCTGTTGCAAACTGTTTAGCAAACCATTGACCAGGGTTAATCTCATCTAGGCGGACATGCCCGAAAGCATCCCGGGGAATATTTTCACTTTTAGCTTCCATTTCACGCACTATAGTATCCAAACCAGCACCTTCACTGAGAAAAATATTTACCCCGTCTTTTTCATCCATTTTTCCCCTTAAACGATCTATTTCAGTATGAAAATTAAAATCTTTTTCCGGAATGTACACCGCATCTATATCCCATCGTTGCTGATCAATCAGTAGTTCAGGGAAAAAATTCCTTTGTTTCATTCTTTCACGATAATTGTATGCTGTTTGTGCAGTGAGCCACCCGCAATTACGGCCCATAATTTCGTGAATGATTAATTGGCGCGTACTTGTCGTATTTTCGTTGGCAATATTTTCAAAAAAGATGGCCCCCTGTTCAGCAGCGGTCCAGGCACCAAGTGTTTGTGTGATAGGAAATACATCATTATCGACAGTTTTAGGAAGTCCAACAACAGTAAGATCATACCCGTTTTCTTTTAAATAGGAGGAAAGATGTGCCGCCATAGTATTGGTGTCATCCCCGCCAATAGTATGCAAGATATTCACTCTATCTCTTGTCAATTGATCTGCAGCTACCTTCAAAGGACTTTCACCGTTATCAACATAGCCTCGTTTTTCACAATCATCTGCATTGGTTAGTTTTACTCTGCTGTTACCTATGGGGCTCCCTCCAAAATCATAGAGAATATCAAACCTTGATTTGGCTGATTGCGGGAATTGGATTGACTTTCCCAAGAGCAGGCCGCGATAACCGTTTAAATAACCAATCATATCGGCTTGAGGTGCTAGTGTATTATATTTTTCAATGAGAGCGCCGATCGCTGCTGATAAACAGGGTGCTATGCCGCCAGCGGTTAGAAATGCTATTTTCATTTATTATTATTAGATAGAAAGGGTTGAATTTTAATAATTCTTATCAATTTATTCTATTTTCTAAAATTTTATATTTCTATCTTTATTTTTACAGCGAAATTCATTTCGGTTATAAAATATAAATATAAAGTCCACTTTAATTTTGTCTATAAAAACTGGACAGTTAATTATTTTGGAAATATAATTTCTTTAAAAGAAAGCCGTGATGAGAATTGCTTATTTTTTATTAATCATCATATTTATAAAATCGACCTCTAGCCTTTAAAAAAGCAAATAGAACTAGAATTACAATTAATGCACCCAGTTTCAATGTTTGCCAGAACGTGTATATCCCAATGCGCCATACCTATCATTAAGTACCAAAACACCATCCATATCTCTGTTTGAGCCAATATAAGATGTAGGCTGTTCATATTTATTATAGGTCTGAACATACCCATTTTGTTCCTTGCCGGTTCCAAGATAAAGGGTTCTTTTTTGATCCTGGTTGAAGGCTGTAATAAAACCGCCATGTCCATCATCTTTAATCGTGATGGAATTGACTACTATATCACCCAGATTATCATCTTCTTCGGCACCATTGAGTACAAAAAATAAAATTGTACCTAGTATACCGATCATTAAACTTTTGATATCTACTTTATTCATATTTGCCTCCAAATTCTTAGAAAATAATCTGCCAGTTCGCTCATTCTTATCATGAGATCACCTTATTTTCCCAATACGGTTTCCTTCTAAGGTTTTTCATTCCCAAACTCCTTGTGCCAATTATTTTTTGCATATAAAATTTTCAATACTAAGATTCCTGTATAAGATAATAGTATAAATATATACGTAACCACATGCACTAAATTTTCCCGGTCAATTATAAAAAGAAATATTAGCAGCACTAAAGGCAGCCAGCGAATCATTTTTTGGATTATTGGAACAACACCTGTCATTGTAGACTTTCTTCGACAAATTCCAACATTTTTTTCTGTTTGGTCAGCCAACCCAGTCTGGTTTCTACATTAACATAGCGAATCCCGTTTCTAAATGCAGCCCAAGACAAACTTCCGTTATCTTTCTCTGGGGGACGATCTTGCAAAACCACATTATAAGTTCCCACAGACAGTTTTTCAAAGTCTGTAGAATCAGTACAAATAATAAAATCACGCGGGTTTTCTTTTGGATTTAATGAAACCTTGGTACTGTATTTCAACTCAGATTTTACATTATAACCGCGAAAATTATTATGTACAGCGACTAAAACACCGTTTGAATCCGGAAAAAGTTCTGATAGGAATTGTTTGCGGGCTTGGTCCAGTTCATCCAGTGCTACCTTTATGGTACCAGGGGCCCATTCTGGTTTAAATTTTTTAATTGCTTTGAAGGAGCCTTTCCTTGAAAATACCCGATTTGGGTCAATCTTAGTATCCCGATAAGGGACCTCCCTATCTTTACTTTTCACAAGGAATGCAGTGCCACCATAATATTTCAAATGATGCCGGATCGCCAGGTTTGCAGTTCGTTCATCTCCGTGCAACCAAATGTAACAGTTATTGGACTCTCCTTTTTTAACTATATCAAATTCAATACTGCAAAAGTTTATAGTAGTGGACGACATTTTTGATTTTCCCCTATCCGATCCAACCAGTAGACTAATGATAAAATGAAAAGTAAATAACCTATATAGCAAGTATTGCGTTTTTGATCTTTTCATGATCTTTTATTTACAAGAAAATTTATAATAGTCATTCATGCAACATTAGGAAATGCCAACTAGACAAAAACCTGTTTATCTTCAAAAAGAAACCTTTAGGAATTATCCTTGTCTTCATTTAATCGGTAGATCAGGGCTAGAACTAGACCGCCAATGATAAATACAACTGTAACAGTATAAAATACGATTTTGAATGTCATGAAATTATTAAATTATTTTCGTGCACTAATATTTTTTAAAATAACAAGATTGCAGAAAAGAGTCTATTGTGTCCATATTATTTAAAATAAGTTTAGATATTCTATTTTTACAAAACTCTACTTTATTTAAGTCCATATGGTCTGAAACAATTTTTATAAAATAGTGTCTTTGTTTTGGAACCAGTTCCTGGCAAACCTGGAAGATTTCGGATGATTCCATATCAACCAAATCAGAATATTGTAGACCGCCATTGATTATTCCCTGTTCCACGGTAACAATTGCCTTTTCCTCAAAAGGATGTTCAACAGGAAGATCCGGGTAATAATTTAATTTATCATGCTCATCATAGATCTTGTTGATCATATAACATTCTCCTAGCACTGAGTGCCCTGGGTTTCCACCGGCGATACCAATGTTCACAAACTGGAATTTTTCATCATTCTGTTTTTGCGCATACAGCTCACAAATTCTTGTTTTAATGTATTTTTTTCCAACGCCAATACCGAGCAGCATTCTGGAACCAGATCTGAAAACTGGAAAATCAAAAGTCTTGACACGTGCCAATTGATAATGGTCAATGAATGGTTCTGACTCATATTTCAAAGCAGTCAGGATACATTGTACAGGTCTAAAGTGCATGTTAAAAGAAAGAAAAACGTAATATCTTTTTCTTGACTTTTTTCCTGTTTTTCCATGGCTTTTTCCCATCCCAGTTGAAGCCGAGAAATGTCTTTTTTTTCCCTTCAGGGCCATAATGGAACTCACTGCGATAATTATGCTTTTTTCGTTTTTCGAGATCCATGCTTATGGAGCTAAGAATCATTTTTCGTGCGGATAAATCTAACTGATCAATTTCATAATAAATGACATCCCTGCCAAATTTTGCCCCGAAAAAGTTTAATCCTCTTCCGATTATGTAAAAAACCATCCCTGCGGAAAGGCCAGGTAAAATATAGTCTGGTTGACCAGCAACGGAAGCTCCTAGAACGGTAGCAATAAGGAACTTACCTAATAATACGCATGGAATACCTGCAGGTTTATAAGATTTCTCAGCATAGCGAATTTCTTCTAGAGAAATAATCGGTATAGTCATCAACACCAAATCCCTCTGCCAAAACACCACATTGTCTTCTTCAATTGTAAAAGGATTAGCAGAGGCAAACACATCATCATTTTCAGTATACAACAATACTTTCTGACCGAATGAAATCGGCACCAAAACAATAAATAATATGAACAGAAACAGGTTGCGCATCGCCATTATTCAATGGCTGAAATTTAAATCAAACTTCGAAGTACATTAAGTAAGTATTCCATTTGTTGGGTATTATTATAAATATTGCAGGAGACGCGGATGTATGGCTGGTCGCACCATTGGAAAACCGGTATTTCAATTCTGTATTCTTCCCATAATCTTTTTTTAATATCAATTGGGGCATTTTTTGGAAGTGGGTGGCTGACCATTTGGTGTATCCAATCAGCCGATTGATAGATTGAAGGTGTATTAAATAACTGTGCTAATTCAATACCAGTCTTTAGGATCATTTTTTTACAATTTAATTTTTCCCCATCAATATATTCTTGGTAAAACTTAATCGCCTTGGGTAATGTTAAAAAAGCCGCCATATCCCGTGTGCCCTGCCATTGGAAATCCTGCAAAAATTCAGAAGACTCAGGGTCATCTCCATCTTTTCCCCAACTATATACCAACGGACGCACCCAAGACTGGTGTTCCTTTTTAACATAAAGGAAAGACGTACCTTTGGGTGCACAAAGCCATTTATGACAAGCTCCGGTATAAAAATCACAGTCTAATTTATTTATATTTAAATCCAAATGACCTGGGACATGAGCCCCATCAATGATAGTCAGGATTCCTTTTTCTTTTGCCAGTTCACATATACTTTTTACAGGGAATTCCAGTGCTGTCGCCGATGTAATCTGGGATAGAAATATCACTTTTGTATGTGGAGTAACTCCAGCCCAGAAATTATCGATAAAATGTTCCCGGGTAGTGACAGGGAGTTTGACATCCTGTTGTACAATCTTAACCTGGTGCCGCCGGCCCCACTTTAACCACGCCCTAACCAGAGCACCATATTCATGGTTAGACATAAGTATTTCATCACCCGGTTTCAGGTCCAAACTAAAAATAATATTACTTACTGCCGTAGTAGGGTTCTGGAAAAAGATCAGATCCTGTTCATCACAGCCTACAAAATCACCCAATGCAATTCGGGATTGTCTAAGTTGTTCGTACACTATCTCCGTTGAAAACAAAACTGGCTGATATTCTAATTTTTTCTGCCAATACTGATAATCATTAAATACAGATTTTGGGCACGCACCAAAAGAACCATGATTTAGGAAGGTAACATCCGGATCAAGAATGAATTGATTGCTTATATTATTTTTCATTCGCTTATGATCTTCTTTTTAATTTTTATTCCATGGGTGTTATCCAAGGTAAAAGCCGAAGAAAGAATGCAGAATGAAAGGTCTGGTTGATTAAATAAAAAAATATTTAATACAAATATGAAAATAGACTTCAAATTCAGCTGTTAAAATCTTCGCAAATACTTTTTATAAAGGAAAGTAAGTTCTTCCAGGGTTAAAATCATTTCTGGAGTTAATGTTTTCGAAAAAGGCTGGCTTGCTACCTGTCTTAATTCCCGTTGTTGTTTTTCATAATTGGCCAAGGCAGGTTTTTGTAGTGACATTTTAATATTTTCCCTGTCACCAGCATCCCAGTCTACATGGAAACTGTCAAATAAGGCTTGGGCCATCGTAATCTGATCTTTTTGCGACATTCCCAGATCTCTCAGGATTACAAAAAATTTCCCCATGGTCATCTGAAACCCTGTTAGATAACCGGCACGGGATACATTCTCCCAATATTCCATTTCAATTTCTAAGTTAGATCGCAGAGCCCCTAAAAGGTCAATTACGGAGCCAGAAACATTCTCTTTCCGGCGTTTTTGACCGGCGAAGCCAGCCTGGCCTAATTGCCTCCATCCGTCTCATCATCTTGCGGAAAGACGACCCGATGCGGCATTGCCTCCACGTCATCCCCGTGGTCCTGCTTAGCCTGGTTCTGTTCCAACCTCAGACCGTGGCAGCCGAACCGCTCGAATATTATCTGTCCGCTGATACCGAATACGATCCGTCCATTCCCACGCCGGAGGCCTATCTCGGATTCCAGATCGGCGACTGGCATATCTCCCACGAGCGGCTTGTTGGCTACATGCACGAGTTGGCCCGAACGTCTGATCGTGTGCAACTCCAGCGATATGCGAGCAGTTATGAGAATCGCCCTCTCATCCTGCTGACAATCACGTCCCCCGAAAACCACGAAAATCTACCGGACCTGAAGCAGCAGCACCTGAAGCTGAGCGACCCCCAACAGAGCGCCGGACTGTCACTGCAGCAGATGCCCGCCGTCCTGTACATGGGCTACAGCATCCATGGCAACGAGGCCAGCGGCAGCAACGCTGCTCCCATGGTGGCCTATTGGCTTGCCGCTGCGATGGGTGAACAGGTCGAAGGACTGCTGCGGGAGACGATCATTCTGCTGGATCCCAGCTTCAATCCGGACGGGTTGAGTCGCTTCACACACTGGGCCAACATGCACAGAGGGCGTCAGCCCATTGGCGATCCCGCCCATCGTGAGCAGATCGACGCGATGTTGGCAGACCACTTTGAGGGTGTTCGCCCTGTGGTCACCAGCATCCA
>CAJWLO010000013.1 GCA_913043235.1 uncultured Fidelibacterota bacterium | reverse complement strand
GATGGGTAGGAATTTGGAACAAATAGTGAAGCCAAACCTGCCCCACCATCTGTACTTGCAAATGCATTTTCAAATTCGTTATCATGGTAAGAAACCCAATCACCGCAGGGTTCAGAGCTAGGGTTTTGCCAATTTAAATATATTGCATTATCACCCGGTTCGGCAGTTAGACACAATGGCTCTAGCAAAATAGGCGCCATTGTAACATTCATCTCAACGGCTTCTTCCTGAGCAAAAATTTCGACATCCATATCGTCCACATAAAAACCAGATCGGGTGACAGTACAAGTTTGAATGCCAGGCTCTAAATCGGAAATTGAATAAATACCATAGGAATCTGTTGTATCAGTAATCCCCGAAATTGTGACCACAGCACTATCTAAAAGTGCACCTGCAGGATCCATGATTATACCGTTCACATCTCCATATAGCCATATAGGCGTTGCTGTAGAAGTGATAATGTCACTATAATAAGGTGGTTCACCTTCATGTACAGAAGCAACACCAAAAGTATATTCAACACCATTCGTTAATCCTGTAACATACACATCCGTTTCAGAAAGAACTGTGTCTGTATTGAATAGTTGTAAGTTGTTTCCATCTGTCCCGTAATACACGTTATACCCAGAAAAATCGTATTCGCTACGGGTTACACCATTAGCCTGGAAATTATCCACTAACCAATAATTAATATCGAACGAATTAACACCGTGAGCCCTAAACCTGACCTGCAGGGAATTGGTTAGATTATCAATTGTGTCTATATAGGTAGTCCAATCAAAACTAGAATCAGCACGCCAAGTTTCAATTTCTGTCCATCCAGTGCCAGTAAAATATTCTGCAGATAAATATTCATCATCCTGAGCACCAGCAGAATAGTCACTAAAAAATATATCAAAACTCACCTCAACTGAGGTCTGGTTGCCGAGCGGAATAACAGGAGAAAATAAGCTTTGTTCATAATTTTCAACTGTTGGAGACCAGTTAAACTGCATTGCTGGCAATGGATTACCATAAAATGAACTAACTACCCAGTTATCCCCATCAATTAACCAAAGATCAATAAGACCACTGTCTTCATGGAAAGTTTCTAGATATGGGATACCTAATTGTGTAACCGTCGGGTCTGTCCAATAAACCAATACTTCTTCATCAAGGGGGGTGGCCGATACATTAGTCGGAGACGAAGCAGTAAAGCTTTGCGGAGTGCCGCAGGCTACATTGCTGGATATAACAGTTTCTCCCTGTTCATAAAGAGCTGTAACATAGTAACAATATTCAGTACCATTTACCAATGGGCCGTGTGACCAATCTAGATCTGTAGTCTCATGGATTATGCTATTATCCTCACTATCATATATTATATATGTAAGAAATGCTCCACATTCTTCAGGAATATCACGAGAAGAAGATTGAGGCGGATTCCTATGCGATTCCATCACTTGTTCTGTAATAGATGCTATTTCTTCTTCCGTTAATCCTTGTTCAGCCATTTTTATTTGTTCTAATGGCCATTCTGTTTTTATAGTGTTTTCAATAAGGCTATAATTATTGCGCCCTGATGTTGTTATATTTATTTCATAATTACCAGTAGCACCACCAAAGCCATCAACAACAATGTAATATTGGCCTGGAGACAGTGTGACATTCTCCAATAAACTCGGAGTGTAGGGTGCGGGACTTTCAGGACAAGATCCAAAAGGACCGTCATCATCATAATTTCCTGTGGAAACTGGGATTAGACAATCATCATCATTTGTAAATATTTCCAGTTTACAATCATAATCAGTTAATTCACTGCACATATCAACAGTAATTGTCACTGTCTGAGAAACATTAAATGTATAAGCGACATCTTCACCCTGGCTACCAGAAACAGGCCACTCATCACCCATACCCAGATTTGTTCCAGTATCAGAGAACGGTAATCCTGTTACAACAAAATCACCACATCCAGAACCTCCAGTGGGTTCTGTCCAGCTAAGGATATTCTCCTCATCTCCACCGAAAACAGTTAATAATTCGGGAGGACAGCCTTCGACATTACCATAGGTGAAGGATACCGTATCATTTACCACAGGATCAAAACTATCACCATAAGGTTGAACAGCTTCAATTTCAAGAAAATGTGTACCAGCACTTAATCCACTTATTGTATAACTAGTCTGGTTTGAAGATGTAATTACGCCTATAGAGTCTTGATCTAAGAAAACTTTTAAATGGCCATCGCAATAATCACATTGTTGCTCGTCAACCTGAAAAAATGTTGCAACTTCAAATGTAACAGCAATTTGACTCTCCAGAAGAATTTCACCATCAGATGGAGAAGTGATCTGAATAACTTCATCTCTTGATGCTTGTGCATTCAATAAAGAGCAAAAAACAATATTGCATATCGATAAATATTTTAGCACCCTAGTTAACATATGCCACTCCAAAGTTCTCAAAAGACTCAATTTGCCTCAGTTTAGATTAGGTCATTAATTTGATATATACTGATGATAGAATGTCCTGCGATTCGAATTTAATTATTGTATCAGGAAATATAACTCTCGTCCTGATAAAAGTTAAGTTTAATGAAACTAATTTCGTAGATAAAAATTAAATACTTCGTTGAAAACTGATGATCCAGTTGTTCCAATCTACTTGACTGGGTTTTTTTCTAGAATCATTGTACGTAAAAAATGGAATGTCAATTCTCAGATATAGATCCTGCTCAAATATGGATGTATTGAAACGAAAACCCAGTCCTCCATCCAATAAAGTGCGTTTTACATAATTCGACTTGGTTAAATCCGGACGGTCCCAAAAAAAGCCACCATCATTAAAAGCCGCTATTTCAATATTAATATCATGTTCTACTATTTTAAAGTAAATGGACCACTCTGTGGTAAATGTCGTTAGTGCCTCCGCACCTCGTTCACCCTGGCCTACAAAACCGCGTAGGTTCCCCTCTCCAGGAAAATGATAGTGACTAAAAAGATCTTGCTGGCCATAAAATTGGTCCACCAAATAGTTCTTACGCAAAAGTTCATTGGAACTATTTCCTTCAATATTGTAGCCCTCCTGCCCTGGAATGCCCTTCTCATTGGTCCAGATTTTCCCTGCAATAACACGCTGTTTGAACCTAATCTGAGTTGTTACTTTCTTTTCAGGTGTGATCTCTGATAATGATAACAGGTTTTTCCATGATTTATTATATAGGCCTGTTGCAGTGACCCGATTAAATTTCCAAGTCGAATAGCTGCCAATTGTTGAAGCCCCATTCAGGTCAAAACGTAGAGAGCCAAACTTTCCATCCCAGTCCAAATAGCCAACTGCTAACTGACCGTCTGTACTGTATCCCAAGGGGACAGCCCTGACGGAATCATATTCCGATTGTATATAAAACCCACTTGAAAAAGAATGCGTAGGTGTTCTGCCATAAACCCGGTTCCATTGTTTTTTAATTTCCCCCCCAAATTCCTTTACACCTGGCCGATTAAATGTCCAATATTGAATTTTGGTCCTTGGTAAAATATGGACAGGTTCGCGCCAGCCGCCAACATACCAATATATATTTTTTGATGCTAATGCATAATTGGCACGGACTGTTGAACTTTCATATGGGCCGTAATCCCTAACCATGGTGAAACCCGGGGCAAAATCGACAGCATCACTGTTATAGTAATAATAAGGCATCCACCGCAACACATATTGATCTCTAGGATTATACTGGTTCCCAGGCCAGTTGAACATAATGTGATATTTCATTTTCGTTACATTATTTCGATAATCCAAATCCACGGTTTGAACATCAGGATCAAGAGCCACACTCACCGGCTCTTTGCCCACTATATAAGAGAAAGTATCATCGAAACGCCAGAGTTGATTTTTCCACCATCGGCGGTCAACCGATCCATCCTGAAATTCTGTCTCAACTAGCAGTGGTAAAAATCGGTCGCCCACACATTCTATTTTAAGATCAATTTTCCACTTACTACTTTTTTCAATTTTCGATTTTTTATAGGAACTAATACCGTAATCTAAATGGCGCGTTGTATGTAGCCAAGGATTAAAGAACCAGTCTAGATCCTGGCCTGTAAATTCTTCCATAGTTTTAATAAATCTTAATTCATTGACATGTTTTAGTTTCCAATTATCATAATAATACTGCATGGCACTATAATACAAAGAGTCTCCTAGGATATAATTAAGTTCATTCAGCATTAGTGCAGGTTTTGTATAGGCATTCTGCCTGTAAGAGGAGCCATTTAAATAAAGATATGACGAACGGCTGATAGGTTCATCATGCCCGCTTCTCATGAAGTCGATGGCATACCATTGCGAAGAATGCAGGCTGTTTCCCATTGGCCAATGCTTGTTTGGAAACTTTCCATATTTATCATATAACTTTATATCATAACCATGGGATCCATAACGACCCATCATATAATTTCTAGTCTGATTTGTAGTAAAACCTTCATCCATCCATGCCTCATCCACTTCATTATTGGCCAATATACCATAGAAATAAATGTGACCAATCTCATGGACAATCAACCCTTCACTTTCACTCCCATTCATCACCAGCATGGGATATTCCATACCACCGCTTTTCAACCTGTCCGTAGTGGTAACCTGGGGATAGGGGTAGTCACCAAATTTATCTTCTAACCAAGATAAGGCCAAGATAGATCGTTTCAAAACATCTCTCGACCATTCTTGGCCACGGGCTTTATGGTATAATACATGAACGTCAATGTCCCGCCAATTACCATGTTCGTATCGTAAATCAGGACCGGAGACCCATGCGAAATCATGAACATTCTCCGCAAAAAATGTAACCTGACGCCGTTCGATTGGATCAGACTGTATAAATGTACTGTCAAAGATTGATGACCAGATACTATAATCAAGAGTGGTATCTACTGTAACATCTGACCATCCCGGATCACCATCGATGACAATACCACTGGCACCAATGATAAATGTTTTAGGCAAATCAAATTTCACTTCAAAATTTCCAAATTCGCCGTAAAATTCACCTTCAGCATGAAATACATCTGCGTGCCACCCTTCTTCATCATAAACCGCCATTTTGGGGTACCATTGCGCCATGTTGTACTGCCCACCGTAATAGCCAGCGCGTTCCACCATTTCACCCACATGATGAGTCCAGCTAATATCAATTCTAAGAATTTCTCCTGGTGCCAGTTTACGGTTCAACGATGCTTTAAGTATGGTATCATATATGGAATACTTTTTTAAAACCGGTTCTCCCTTTTTTGCGAGATTAAAATCATGGATTTTAATTTTACTGTTGAATCCTTTCAGTTTATCCTTAAAATATTTTGCACGAGATGCCCGTCCATAATTCCTACTATACTCCCGGTCCTTAACGGAGCCTAATTGAAAGGCATTAGGATAAAGGTGAATATAGATACGATCAAGTGAATCGGGAGAATTATTGGTGTATTTAATGATACTCCTACCTGCCAGTTGGAATAGGGAATCATGAAGAGTAACATCCATCTTATAATCTACCCGCTGCTGCCAATAGTGATCCAATAGATCACCATTCAATATAGAAAGGGTACATAATAATAACCCTGTTTTTAGATGTTTCACCTTTATGTTAGGAATCTGAAAAATTTATAGATAAGGTTTAAGGTCTTTATAAAATATATGTTCTGGCCGGGGACCAATATATTTTTTCACTATAAAACCTTGTCTGTCAATAATAAACGTAGTTGGTATACCATTGATGGGACTGCCAGTGGCTTGACCGTAAACCCACGTCACGGTCTGGGTTTCTTGCGCTTCAATATCTGTGAGTAATGTATAGTTGATACCCATCCGATCGGAAAATCTTTGTATATTTTCCGGCGATCCCGAGGTGAGGGTTATACCTATGATTTCAAGTCCGTTTTCCTGATACTTATTTACTAACTTAATAAAATCAGGTATTTCTTTACGGCAGGGTCCGCACCAGGTACCCCAGAAATTGAGCAAGACAACCTTACCCCTGTAGTCGGCCAATTGTACCCGCTTCCCTTCCAGATCTGCTAGGGTAAAATCAGGGGCTTTTACAGCGCCTTTGGGACGAACTACTTTTTTGGTTACTTTAGGGGTTATCTTTTTTTGAGCATCTGCCTGAGCATTACCGTGGCCGCACCCCACTATGATAAACACTATTAGAGCAAATAAAAGTATTTTCTTCTTCATAACCAGTTTACATTAATAGAAACATTAATTATTACGGTTCAATATAAAAACTTCTGAGGTTATTTATGATCATCGGAATTACGGTAATCGTAGGCCATAATCCCGCTACTTAAAAAATCCGCAAATCCTCTTGGCATATACCCACCTGTATCTGCCAGTGTGAATTCATCTACAGGATCAAGTACTACATAGTAAGGCTGAGTAGCTTGCTTATAACGTTCGAATTGCAACCGGGCAAATGCATCACTCAAAGAGTCTTTTTTGTCTACGTAAAGTCTGGTCAGAACCATTTTATCAAATTGTTCTTTCACAGCATTGGTTGGAAAGATTCGTCGCTCCATAACCCGGCAGTTGGCACAATATACACCCGTGAAATCAATAAATAACGGTTTACCTAGTGCCTTGGCTTTTTCCAGAGCTCCGATATAATCATCCACAAACCAGCCCTGCTGTCTAGCTAGATCATCTTCCGTTGGCGGTGGCGGCACCATTGCCTCAATAATTTCTTCCACCAGGCGCGGCATATTATCATAATGGTATGTGGGGGCAGCAGCAAGGGACAAACCTATGGGCAATAAAACCAGACCAGTTAGCAGGGTACCCACCCATCGACCTCGACCGATCTGAAATGGTTTTATTTCATTTTCGGATGTACCTATCGTATAAAAGCCTAAAAGGTAGGCCATTTGAGCAACTCCAATTAGAATGAAAATTGCTAGCACTACATTGCGTGGCAGAATATCCAGATTCCATTCCAAATCCGGTACCCATAAAAATTTCACTGCGGCGGCAAGTTCAATGAATCCAAAAATAATTTTAACTGTTTCCATCCAAACCCCAGATTGGGGCAAATCCTCCAAGGCCTTGGGAAAGAGAGAGAGAGCAACAAAAGGTGCAGCAAATACTACTCCATAGATCAACATACCGTACAGGCTTGTAAATAACCCAGCAGCGGTACCCGAAGCTGCCACAACCAGAAGTGTGCCTACAACAGGAACTGTGCAGCTAAAACTCGTGATGGCAAAAGCAACCCCCAATAACAGGGAGCCCAAATGAGCGCTTTTTGCTGACTGACCTGCCTGATCAGTCATATTCAATAAACGGCTTGCAACATTAACATTTATAATACCAAACATCCAAAGGGCAAAAAAAATGAATAATATTCCAAGCCCCAAGTTTATCCACGCATTGGTCGCAATAAAGTTGCCAATATTGGCATAACGTGTTCTGGCAGCTACATCTGTGACTCCCCAAGAGAGAAGACTCACGACCAAACCTAGCACTACAAATGTTCCAGAAATTCCCAGCCCATACATTGAAGCCACTGTATTTTTGCCAATATGTTTTTCATCAGCCAGCTTACCAAAAAAGGAAATAATGATGGGAACCATCGGATAGACACAGGGCATTACCCAACTAAGGATTGCACCACCCACGGCCAGCAGAAATAGTCCCAGAAGAGACTGCCCAAACCCATCAGAATCATTATTCTCAACAGAAGATAAATTAGCCATTAGTGAAATTCTATCTGAGCGAGGTTCACCAGGTTCAATGGTAATCTGCACAGAAACTGTCTTGGTTGCTGGGGGATAGCACAGTCGGGGATTACAGACCTGGAAGAAAAAGTCTACCGCCAAGTCATAGTTGCCAGGTGCAAGATCTGATTTCAGTTTAACAGGAGCAGTAAACGTAGCGCCATTGGTATGAAAATAGGAATTAGTTTCAAAACCATCATCCCATTTATACTTTGGCTTTGGCTCTTTGACCATCCCCACCATGGCCACTGCTTTTCCAGAGATATTGATGGCCGTAGGTATTGGCCCATCACTGGTTTTGTAGATTGAATAAATAAACCATTCCGAATCCATGCTGGCAACGACCGGAATATATATAACCTCACCCGCCCTGGCCTTAGGTATGGAACCTGTGCGGATAGAAACAGGATTATCCAATTGTGCTGTTGAAGCTGATATGAAAAATAAGAAAAATAAAAACCGGTTTATCATGGGATTTCTTGCACGATGGCTACGTGGATAATAACGGTCATATGCTATTATGCCAACCACTGTTTTACCTTATAAAATACGTTACTTTTTCTCCTGATTTCATTTTTGAGTTCAACCAGGTTTTCTTCCGCAGCTTTTCGGCCATTTGCGACTAAGGGTTCAAAATGGTCATAATCAGACCAGTGGAGTCCAAGAACATCCGGCGCAATAAGGAAATCAGCTTCTCGTAAGATTTCTGTTGTTAATCTAGAACCCGTGATGAGATCGGCTCTTTTCATAATTTCCACCATATTGGGAGATTTCATTCTGGGTAGGGAACCGCGATCGATATTTATTGCAAGAACGAAATCACATTCTGGTTTTAATACAGATATTGGCAAGGGGTTGGTCACTCCGCCATCCACCAGCATTGCATCCCCATCATTGGTCGGCTTTACAAAGCCTGGTATGGAACAGCTGCGAGACACAGCTTCAAGGAGGTTACCCTTATCGTAGACATGTTCGCAAGCACTTTGAATATCGGTGGCAACAACTTTCAAAGGGATCTGCAATTCTTCGAAGGTCTTAACTGGTAATAAATATTCAAGCATTTCATCGATAACATCTCGTTTAATGATATAAGAACGGTTAACTCCCAGTATCACTGCAAAATGGTCCTGAATCTTTTTTGTGGCTTTTTCCAAGAGTGTTTCCGCATTACGGTCATTCATCAAAATAGCGGTTGCCCTGAATTTTGTGTTTTCATTCATGAGAAATTCACCAAAGCGGTTTTCAATCCACTGAGGTTCTGGTCTGGCAGCATACATGGCACCGATAACAGCACCGGCACTAGTGCCTGCTAATAATTCAGGGATTATTTTGTTTTCATGAAGAACATGCAAAATACCAATATGTGCTGCACCCCTAGCACCGCCACCACCAAGAGCCAACCCTAAAAAAGGTTGTTTCATTTTTCCCTTTGTTCCAAATGCACTGTCATTTCAATACGATCATTGGGATTGTCTCTACGGTCCCGGGGAACATTTACAATCTGGTCAATTATAGATTGTCCTTCTACTACCTGTCCAAAAACAGTATAACTGTTATCAAGATTAGGTGCATCATTGGCGCACACAAAAAACTGGCTGCCAGCACTGTTTGGGTTTTGTGCCCGAGCCATAGAAAGAATTCCTTTTTTATGTTTAATTGAATTGAATTCCGCAGGAAGCATCCAGGTTGAAGAATCCTTTTCATTTCCAAAACCAAAATATTTTGCGGCGTGACCACCCATGCCATGGCGGGACCTATCTTCCGATTTACTATTTGGGTCCCCACCCTGGATCACAAAACCGGGGATCACCCTGTGAAATGTAGTACCATTATAGTAACCATTTCGGGCGTGCATTTTAAAACTCTCCGCATGCTTGGGTGCAGATTCATCAAAGAATTCTACAACCATATCTCCGAATTTTGTAGAAATTACTGCTACATCCTTTTTTGGTGTATCACAACTCTCCATCACTACTCCTATTAATATTAATATTATTAAGACATTTATTCTTTTCATCATAAGAATCGACTCCCTGGTTTCTGAATTGGAAGCAGAACCAGTTCTTCTGGCATTTCAGCTTCATCATAACTGACTGCTTCCATACTTGCAACGGCATATTGATTTTTGTGGAGGCTGATGGAGCCATTGCTCCTGTCCACCAGCACGCCAATTCCTACGATATTACCACCCGCTTTCTTTACAAGTTTCATCACCTCTTTAACAGAACCACCTGTAGTAATAACATCTTCTACGATTAAAACCTTTTCTCCGGATTTAATTTCAAACCCTCTCCGGATAATCATCTCTTTCCTTTTTCGTTCAGAAAAAATGGTACGCACCTTCAACTGTCGACCCACTTCAGCACCTAACACAATTCCACCAATGGCTGGTGATATCACTAGGTCTGGAACTTGATCAATAAACCTTTTAGCAATCAAACTTCCAAAAGCAGTCAAATGTTCCGGAAATTGCAGGATTTTAGCACATTGAAAGTATGTAGGGCTATGCCGACCTGAAGTTAAGACAAAATGCCCTTCCAGCAATGCTTCCGTAGATTTAAAGATATCAATTATTTTTTCTTTTTTCATGGAAAACTTCATTCATTTTTTGAACATATTCACCTGCAGTATTGCGGATATCTCTTTCACTAAGATCTCCAGAAAAACAAATCCCTCTTGAGATATTAATCAATGCGGCCCCAGACTGGTTCCCGAATTTTACGCTGTTATATAAATCTCCCCCCTGACTGCCTACTCCCGGAATTAGGAGTGATAATTCCGGAACTAGCGCACGAATATGAATTAGTTCATCCTGAGCTGTAGCACCTATGACCAGCCCCACATTCCTATGTTCATTCAAGATATCTGCCCAAGTGGCCACCCTTTCATAAAGTGGGATACCCGCAAGCTGTTGATCTTGGAAATCAACAGCAGAGGGGTTTGATGTTCTGCAAAGAATAAATGCACCATTTTCAGGGTTTTCCAGAAAGGGCATGATACTATCCTGCCCCATATAAGGATTCAAGGTCACCGCGTCAAATCCAAAATGTGTGAAAACACTGTGAGCATACTGGCACGCTGTACTGCCAATATCACCGCGCTTGGCATCAGCAATTCTGATATGGTCAGAACCAATATAATCTATTGTTTCTTCAAGCCAAGAGAATCCTGCACTGCCCCAGCGCTCGAAAAATGCAAAATTAGGCTTAAAGGCTACTGCCAGATCTCGAGTGGCATCAATCACTTTTCTGGCATGGATTTTAAAGTCATTCAAATCTTCTGATCCAAGCATTTCGGGGCTGATATCCAGACCAACACAAAGACATGACTTTTTGTTTTCTATAATGGACTTTAGACGGTGATTGAAAGGAATCATAGACTGTTAAATTACCCTCAGTGGTTAACATCCTACAATTTGATTCCACCATAAAATGGAATGGCTTATTAATGCCTTTAAGATTAATCGGTGTATTCCCTAAACTAAACCTATGGCAGAACCTAATTTTCAGCCAGATAAAGAATCCACCAGTAAAGTTATAGCATCCAGTGGAGCCTTCCAGATTGAACTCCTGGAAAAAACAGGCAGCGATGATTACCCAATCCTTATCAAGATTTCAGAAACCTTAGCTGATAAATTCGGTTCCAAAGCAAAATTAACACCTAATACTATCCAAGTGTATTTCAACCGGAAAGGATCCCTACCATTCATAGCCAGGTATCAAGGTGAAATCATCGGCTATATTATTGGTGTTCCCATTGAGAGCTTGGACCGGGAACCTTGGGCCCGAATGGATGTTCATTTTGGTGAGAACAATACATTGTATACATATGCCTTTGTTATTGAATCAAAATATAAGGGCAACGGCTACGCCAAAATGTTGAAACGTGTATACCTGAACTGGACCACAAAGCAGGACCACCTGAAATATATGACAGGACATGTCATCGTTGGAATCACCAATAATTTTAAAGGACAGGTCACTGTGGTTAACCAGGTTGCAAATTGGCAGGGTACCAGTAAAGTCTTTGAATATTATCGGCGTACACTAAACCCCGAAAAGGGTTAATAATAATTTCATCATATGCTTGGCTCCAATGGGAGTGGCCTAAATAAGTTTATTTATTAAGTTTTTTTATCCTTTTTGCCGCCTTTTTGGCTTTTTTGGTACCAGGATATTCTTTAACAATAATATTGAGTTTTTCAACTGCTTTATCTTTCCGTTTTATTTTTTTCTCATAAATAACAGCACATTTTTCCAAGGTTACCAAAGCCCCTTCAGTACCAGGATATTTCTCGTATACAGCCATGTATTGAGCAATAGCTTCTTCGTATTCTTTGCTTTTTTCATATAATTTACCAGCACGCTGGAGAGCTATTATAACATTGACTGTACTATCGGGGTATTCAGAAGCTATTCGGTTGTAAGTGGCAATAGCATCTTCTTCCCGTCTTAGTTTTATGGCCTGGATCTCACCAATACGAAGTAAACTCGGAATTGTAAAAACATTAATTGGGTAATGGGTAACTACCTTCTCATATTCCCCTATAGCAGTAGTCCAGTCATTAAAATTCTGATCTGAGATGGTAGCTATACGATATTGAGCTTCCGATACAAAACGATGTTCTGGGAATTGCATCAAAAATTGTCGGAAGTTTTCTACCGCTTCATTTTCTTCATTAAACTGTTCCTGTTTTAGCTTGCCTGCCTGAAACAATGCAGTCGAAAATTCATGGCTTTCGGGATGCATGGTCATCAATTTTTCATAGATCATCAGAGCCGAATGATGGGCATTATTAGATACCTCCACTCCAGCTAACCCCATGAGCGCTTTACTAGCACGAGGCACATTGGAATATAACCGAAGATACTCCCAAGCCTCCCTTTTGAAAAGTCGTTTCAGTTTTGGATCTCTGAGAGCATGAATGCCGGATAGAAATTTAAAATAACGGTCTTGGATTTCTCCTGAATTCGGAGCTTCTTGTAACATGGTCAAAAGTTTATTTTTATTGGATTGGTAATAATCTTCCTCCTCTAAAAGGATAAATCCGTTTTCTATCACCGTATTTCTCAGTTCAGAATTTGGATAAAGATAAACAAATTTCAATAAAGCTACTTCGACTTCATTCCATTTACCCTGATCAATATAAGATTCAATCATAAACCTCTGCACGTGATCTGAATGATGATTAGGAAAATAGATTTTAAGGTAGGTATTATATTCGCTGATCTTATACTCTTCTAAATCATTCGAGCTTCCTGACAGGCGACCTAGGAGGTTACTCGATTCTTTAGGTTGTTCCCCATGCAGCTTACGTAGAAATTCAAAATAGTTTTTTTCCATGGGTCCTTTAGTAGACCCTTTAGCAACTCCTTGACTTCCTACTGAATCAGCAGGTGTATTTGCAATGACTACTGATGTGGACAATAAAATAATAAAACTGATCAGAAATTTTTTCATAATTATGCTCTAAATAACATACTTTATCGAAATTACAAAACCATACTTACCTACCGCATCTTAAATTAACCCTACAAGGGAAACTTCAACCAACCCAAAACGATTATTCATACCACTGTTTAATTTAATCTTTACGATCTTTGCCACCTTATACTGAATATTCCAGATAGCTAGATTTAATATACTGGATTAATGAAGATGAGATTGGAAGATGTTTTCTAAAATAACTAATTTTCACGGAATCAATGCTGTCACTTAAATTAAACAAAATAATCGAAACAGTTATAAAGTCTTAAATATATGAAACTAATAGAGAAATCTTGATAATGAATAATAATAATATATTTTTCCGAAAAGCTGAACATAATGATAGAGACCAAATTGCCAGCGTTTTATTGGACTTTTATAATATGGAAAATGCTAAGGAAGCTGTAAAAACATTTGAAACAGAGCAATATAAAGACTACCATTACATTGTAGCCATGGAAAATGAAACAATTATTGGTTTGGTAACCTGGGTGATGCATGGTATCCCCAAACATGGATTATTTGAACTAGACAGAATTTGTCTTCTTTCAGGATCTAGAGGTAAAGGCGTTGGAAAAAAATTAATTGATATCCTGATTAATGATGCCCGCACTTGGTATGAGAGTAATGGATCAATAATCAGAAAACTTTATCTTTTAACTCACGAAGATAATATCAACGCACACATTTTCTATGAAAAAGTTGGGTTTATGCATGAAACAACTTTAAAAGATCATTATTATAAAAACAAAGATGAACGTGTATACACGATGTTTTTTCCGAGATCTAATAAATAATATTTAATCAATAAAAGAGTTGGAATAATTCTTTTAATAGATAATCAAGATTAGTGGTAAAACTATTATTTATTTTTAATCATGCTTAAAAAATTGCTCCCAAGTTCTCCTAGGCGGTGCAGGGGATAGCAGGCTGCCAACAACCAAGGCTAGAATTGACAGTCCGGCTGCTGGATAGGTCAATTCCTGCAGAAAAGGGTGCATACTTGTAAATCCATTCCAATCCGGCAGTAGGTAGGTCCAGATCAATGTTACACATGTCCCAGTAATAATTGAGGCCAGTGCTCCAAGGGTAGTGGCTCTTTTCCAGAGAAAGGCTGCCAAAAGCGACGGCGTAATGGAGGTGCCATAGATATTATACGCAGTAAAAGCGGCATTCAGCACTGTTTTGAATTGGCTAACCAATAGAAAGGCAATAATGCCCAGAGTCAGGACCAAGCCTCGACTGATCAAAAGCACCTGTTTTTCGTCTGCATCTGGATAGATATAACGTTGGTAAACATCTCGGGTCAAGTTTGTAGCTGGGATTAGCAAAAAGGAGTCGGCGGTGGATACAATAATGGCCATCATGGTAGATACTAAAAGCAGCCCCAGCACCATAGGTAGACCTGAAAAACGGGCAATAGCCGGAATAACAGATTCACTACCAGCCTGTCGGGCTTCTAGTAAAGCTACTTCCGTGGGGTTTACAAGCACTACCTGGGCATCAGCAACTAGGTCAGGGATAAATCCCTTAGAAACGGCAACAGCACCAGTGAGACCAAGCATGGATATTGCAGATTCCAATACAATTACACCAATGATCCAGAAAAAAACCGCCTTCTTTGCCGAAACACAGTCCCTAGCACTGAAAATGCGCTGGTACATATTTGCATCACCCATCAATAGCAACATAGTGGGCACAAAGAAACTAATGGCAATTATGGGTCCTGAAATATCTCCTGTTCGTTCTGCTGCCCAGTTGCCAAATAGCTGCCATTTTCCAGCTGACTCAGCCACTGCAATAATCTCACCAAGTCCGCCTAAACGGAAAACAAGAAACAAAAGTGCCCCCAGGGTACCAATGGCCATAAGCACACCATTGACCACATCGGTGTATACAACCGAGAACATACCTGCCAACACTGTATAGGAAATAGCGAATACAGCTGTAATAATAATGCCAGTTTCCAAGCTGATCATGCCGTCGGATACCATAGATAGTACCTTCCCGCCGCCACGAAACTGGTAGGAGACAATGGTAATATATGCAATCACCGTGGTTATTGTGGCCAGTATTGCTGCCGCCTGACCGTATCGGGCTTCAAATATATCAGGGACGGTGACTTTTCCAAAATTACGAATCCTGCGGGTGATAAAATAGATCAGGGAAATCCCCAGCCAGGCACCACCGCTTGACCAGAGTCCCGCCAGGCCATTTCTGTAGCCAAGCCCAGCACCGCTAAAAAGAGACCCACTTCCCATCCACGTTGCCAGAAGTGTCCCCACTAAAATATACCATGGTAGCTTACGCCCTGCCACCATGAAATCTTCACTATTCTTCACAGAGCGAACTTTATAGAAACCCACTGCAACCAGTCCTAGCAAGTATATCAGGATACCGGATATATAAATCATAAGTAAGGAACTTATATGGATATCCAGTAATGGTTAAAGCAATATTGTTACTTGCTATTCATTAAATCTTTGGTAACAATGGCCTTTAATCCTATCTAACTTTCATACTTGACCATTATGTTTCTTAAAAAAATTCAATTGGCATTATTTTTCACAATTCTAATTACCTGGGCGTGTTCAGGGAAAGTAGATACTATGGATCAAAATAAAGAATATCAAAACCGGCTTGCCCAGTCACAGAGCCCATATCTCTTACAACATGCCACCAATCCTGTAGATTGGTATCCCTGGGGCGATGAAGCTTTTATAAAGGCCAAAAAGGAAAATAAGCCCATTTTTCTCTCCATTGGGTATTCAACCTGCCACTGGTGCCACGTAATGGAACATGAATCTTTCGAGGATTCTACTGTTGCCGCACTTATGAATGAAAATTTTATCAGCATTAAGGTTGACCGGGAAGAAATGCCCGAAGTGGACCATCTGTATATGTCTGTCTGTCAGGCCATGACTGGCCGTGGAGGTTGGCCTTTAACCATTGTAATGACCCCGGATAAAGAACCATTTTTTGCCGGTACCTATTTCCCAAAAAACGGTCGCAGCAACCAGCCCGGTATGCTACAACTGATCCCCTCCTTGGCCAACGCCTGGACCAGCAAACAAAGCGAGATTCTGAATACCACTGAAAAGGTTCGCCAGTATCTAGAAAAAGCAAACTCCAGTTCCATGAAGGAAGACTGGGAACAGGAAATGATCCACAAAGCATTCAATCAATACGCCAACCGATATGATCCAGAATTTGGCGGCTTTGGTCGGGCACCAAAATTCCCATCACCGCACAATCTTATTTTTCTGCTACGCTACAGTAAACTATACAATGATACTACTGCCTTGAAGATGGCTAAAAATACCCTGCAGCATATGCGCCAAGGTGGTATGTTTGATCATATTGGCCTTGGTTTTCATCGTTATTCAACCGATAAACGTTGGTTTTTGCCCCATTTCGAAAAAATGCTTTACGACCAAGCGATGCTGGCTATGGCCTATCTTGAGGCTTTTCAGTATACCCGAGATGCACAATATTCCAAGGTAGCTGAAGAAATCTTTACCTATGTTCTTCGTGATATGACTGATTTAGAGGGCGGTTTTTATTCTGCTGAGGATGCGGATAGCGAAGGAGAGGAAGGGAAATTTTACATCTGGACTACCGATGAGTTTATAGATATACTTGGAAAGGAATCTGGAGAAACCTTAGCCAATATCTACGGCTTCAGAACCTCAGGAAATTTCCATGATGAGGCCAGCGGAAAAACCAGTGGAAATAATATCATCTATTATCCTAGCGATGTAGAAAAACTGGCCAAAAATGTCAACATGTCTCAAGAAAAATTCGATGAATTTATTACAATCCAACGTGACAAATTGTTTCAGGTTCGGAAAAAAAGGATTCATCCGTTGAAAGACGATAAAATCCTCACAGACTGGAATGGACTAATGATTGCCGCGCTTGCCTTGGGGGGGCAAGTATTGGATAAACCGAAGTATAAAACTGCTGCAGAAAAGGCAGCACGTTTTGTACTGAAAAAATTGCGTGGTAAAGACGGGCGTCTAAAGAAACGCTACCGTCAGAACATTGCTGGACTTCCACCTCATTTAGATGATTATGCCTTTATGACCTGGGGCCTATTAAATCTATATGAAGCTACCTTCCAGGTTGAGTATTTACAGGAAGCTATAAATCTTACAGAAATCATGGCAAATGATTTTTTGGATCATGATGGAGGCGGTTTTTTTATTGGATCTAATAAGGCTGAAAAACTCATGGTTCGTGCCAAAGACAGTTATGATGGTGCCATACCCTCTGGGAATTCTGTGGCCGCAATGAACCTGGTACGTATCAACCGGTTTACTGGTAATCCCAGATGGCTAGAGCTGGCGAATAATACTTTGCGTGCTTTTACGGACGGTGCAACACAATCCCCCACTGGATTTGCCCATATGCTTACCGCATTCATGTTTGACACCCAAAATTCAAAAGAGATTGTAATTGTTGGCCAAGGCAGCGCTAATGATACCCAGATGTTACTGGATAATATTCGTTCAATCTATATTCCAAATCGTGTTATTTTATTCAAGGATATGGAACAACATAATGATCTAAATGTGCTTGCTCCTTGGACAAAAGAACAAGGCCTGCTGGATAATAAACCCACAATTTATATCTGTAAAAATTTTGTCTGTAATCTTCCCACCACACGATTGAATACAGCACTAAAATACCTGAATGAATAAAGATTTCTCAAAACAGTTGGGTAGCATGTTCGCCTATATGCAGGATTTGGTTGACACTCTTTTACAGGGTGTATTTAAATCAACATCTGGCAATTACAAAAACAATATCCTCTCCAATATAAAGAAAACCGGAGAAGCCTATTATGATACCTATAATGAAATAAAAAAAGGCAAAAATAAATCATGAAAATCCTTGCTATAGCTGGGAAAATAGATTTCTTCTTTTAAAAATTTATTTGTGTATCAAGGATGAGAATCGATATAACTTCTTCCAGATTATTAATTGGTTTGCGGGCAGGATCTGTATTTTCAGGATCTACAGTAATACTTATTGGGAGCTGTACTCCACTAGCAAAAAACAGGCCTTCTCAGGACTTGTGTCTGAGTAAAGGAAGTTTGCTGTTTGTGGGAGGCGCCCACCGTTCTTATAAACAAAGATCGGTCCTGAAAAACTCCCTGTCCGCAATTATTTGCTATTCAAATTTGTAGGAATATATATGCCCGAACAGAGTAATGGACGCAACTCATCTATTCCAAGAGGGTATCTCAGGGAAGATACTGAGGCCCGTAAAGATTGGGTCAAGGACTTTTCTGGTATTGAACTTGATGATACTCTTGTAGATAATGAAGAGGACTTACAAGGGATCATAGAAAACCATGTAGGATTCCTTAAAATACCTATGGCCGTTGTGGGACCCTTGGCCCTTGATGGAATCTATGCACAAGGAGAATTCTGTGTTCCCTTATGCACCCTTGAAGGTACCCTAGCCATGTCCATGAACCGGGGCATGTATGCATCTTTTCTAAGTGGTGGTACAAAAGTGAGACATTTTCGCCAGGAGCTTTCCCGCGCACCTGTATTCATTTTTAATAATTTAAAGGAAAGCGCTGAATTCCAAAGCTGGGTAACTCAAAATGAGAAAAAAATTATGGAAGTTGCTGGCAGCTCCACTAAACATGGAAAAGTACTGAGGATTGATCAGTATACAGTTCAAAATTTCGTTGTTCTAGATCTGGTCATGGATACCAGCAATGCCGCTGGGCAAAATATGGTTACCCTAGCGGCACAGGTTGCCTGTGAATTCATACACAATAAAACTAAATACAAATATTTCCTGGAATCAAACATTAACAGTGACAAAAAAGCGTCCGTCAGAAATATGCTTTTAGGCCGGGGACACGGGGTAACTGCCGAAACGACAATAAAGAATAGCGTAATGAAAAGAATCCTAAAAATGGATCCTGATGTTTTGTTTGATGCTTGGAGCTTTTATCCAATCGTATCAAGTATGGCTGGGATATATGGCAATGGACTCCATGTTTCTAACGCATTGACAGCAATTTATTTAGCTACAGGACAAGACACAGCTTGTGTAGCTGAAAATAGCATTGGTCATGTTGGCCTTGAAAAAAGAGAAGAAGGTTTGAAGTTTAAACTAACCCTTCCATCACTCACGGTAGGGACCGTAGGTGGAGGCACAAGCTTAAAAATGCAAAATAGAAATTTGGAACTGCTGGGATGTAGCAGAAGCGAGAATTCATCCAGAAAACTTGCGGAAATCATAGCAGGAGCTACGCTTGCACTTGAAATATCTCTTATCTGTGCTATTGGCTCCCACACCTGGACCGATGCTCATATGAAATATGGCAGAAAATAATTTCTCTTATGGATGTACTCCAAGACCCCAAATATGCCTACCTTTTGGGGAAACAACGGTTTTACTATAAAATCTGGAAAACATTATTTTATATTTATAGCAAATTAATTTTTACCATTTATACTCCTCTGAAAGTTCATGGCAGGGAAAAAATTCCCGATTCGTCCTATATATTTGCTAGCAACCATAACAGCCATATGGATGTAGCTCTTTTGTCTGCTGCTGCTGCAAAAAGCTTTAATCATTTTGGTATGCTGGCTGCCAAAGACTACTGGTTTGACAGTTGGATAAAACGTACTCTGGTTAATACCGTCATGAATCTGATACCAATAGATCGTAAAATTGATGGAGTTCGCAAATTTTCCATAGAAGATACCTTAATGCTATGCAATTCTTTTATGGATTATGAAAATCGAAACCTTGTAATGTTTCCTGAAGGTACCCGGGGTACACCTGGACTAATATTACCGTTTCAAAAAGGGCCTGCTATATTCGCCCTTAACCTAAAAAAACCTATTCTACCTGCTGTTATATACGGATCGCATAAAGTATGGCCAAAAGGAAAAATATTTTTTAGTTGGCCTTCCAACATTAATGTATACATTCTCGACCCAATTTATCCTCATTCTTTTATGAAAATCGATAATCCCAATCAACAAGAAATGAATTCAGCTATCAAAAATATGACTTCAGCATTAGAAGAAAAAATCAAGGAAAAAGCCGAGATGTTATATGAGTAAAAAAGAAAAATTTTACGCAGTTAATGACACCAATTGGGGTCATAAATGGGGGTTTAGAGATTCTCAGTTCATTCTCAATCAAGATCGCTCTGTAAGTATGACGGGCAACCGATATGAACTTTGCGGTATAGACATGCCGGACTTCATTCCTTATGTGGAAGAAATGTTGGATATCACCATAGATCCGAGTGATGTATTGTCAGAAGTAAAAGACAAACCAGCCAAAGAGCCCAAAATTAACACAGCATTTTTTGATGAAGTTAAATCCAAATTTCCCGAAAATAGATACACCATTGATGATGAAGAACGGTTGATTCATAGCCAAGGTCAAACCACAGATGAAGTATACAAAGCCATATATTCCAAAATTAATAGAATATCAGATATGGTCTTTTATATAGAATCGGAAGAAGAAACACAGAAACTGATTCTACTTGCACTCAAACACAATGTATGCTTAGTTCCTTATGGTGGTGGTACTAGTGTTAGTGATGCATTAAAGATACCTGACCAAGAGAAACGTATGGTCGTTGCAGTTGATACAAGGCGAATGAATCAAATAGATACAATTGATGAAGAAGACCGTCGTGTCACTGTTCAAGCTGGTATCACAGGACGAAAACTGGAGGAGATACTGCAAGAAAAAGGATTTACTGTTGGACATGAACCCGACAGCATTGAGTTTTCTACCCTTGGTGGCTGGATATCAACAAATGCAAGTGGCATGAAAAAAAATCGTTACGGAAACATTGAGGATATCATAGAGAATATTACCATGATCACACCCAAAGGTGTTGTGGAGCAAGTAAAGCCTATCACCAGAGCATCCATTGGAATAAACCCACAGAACATTCTACTTGGATCTGAAGGAAATTTTGGCATCATTACAAAAGCTACTCTGAAACTGCATTCGATCCCTGAAGTTCAGGATTATAATTCCGCACTCTTTCATAATTGGGAAAGTGGTGTAGCTTTTATGAATGAGCTCTCTAAAAGTGAAACTTTACCCGCTAGTGCCCGTTTAATGGACAATGTGCAATTTCGTTTTGGCCAGGCACTCAAGGAACGGCCAGAAGGAATAAGTATTTGGATGAAAAATATTGAGAAATTTTTTGTGTTGAAAATTAAAGGATTTGACCCTTATAAGATGGTAGGCGCATCATTCAAACTAGAAGGTACTCGTAATGAAGTAGATTTTCAGTTGGACCAAATAAAAAAATTGACAAAAAAATACAATGGAATAATTGGTGGATCAGAAAATGGTAAACGAGGATACAACCTAACTTTTGCTATAGCATACATTAGGGATTTTATGAGCGCTTATCATATCATCGGAGAAACGATGGAAACATCAGTACCTTGGAGTAAGATTCATGATGTATGTCTTGCTGCGGCAGAAAGGTTACACGAGCTGCATAAAAAACATCGTATCCCAGGGAAACCTTACATATCATACCGAATACCACAGATCTACCATACCGGTGTCTGTATCTATTTTATGTTTGCCCTTAGTGTGAAAGGGGTAAAAAACGCGATAGATGTATTTCATTCCATTGAACATTCTATGCGGGAAGCTATTATTGCCAGCGGTGGATCCATATCCCACCATCATGGAGTCGGGAAACTGCGTAAAGATTTCATGAAAGATACCATATCATCCGCAAGCATTGAATTGTTAAGGAACATTAAAAATTCTCATGATCCCCAAAATATTTTTGGCATTCAAAATAATGTCTTCCATGATTAGTTTGCTGATTTTTCTTTAGGTAATCCAGTATTGACTGTAAATAATAAGGTCTATATTGTTACCGGTGCATCTTCTGGCATTGGTGAACAGCTCTCAAAAAATCTTGCAAGAAAAGGAGCACAAGTTGTTTGTGCTGCCCGTAGAAAAGAAGAACTTGACCGTGTGTGCCAAGCAATAGAATCTGCAGGCGGATCTGCTCTAGCCGTCCAAACCGATATTACCGCTTTGGAACAATGCCGTGCCCTAGTTCAGGATACTCTTACAGCCTATGGCCGGATTGACAGCATAATATTGAATGCTGGTATTAGCATGTGGGCCCGATTTGAGGAAATAACGGATATTAATTTTTTCCGCGAATTGATGAATACTAATTACATGGGGGCCGTCAACTGCTGCCATGCTGCTCTGCCTTATTTGAAGGAAGTTCATGGGAAAATTGTGAGTTGTTCTACAGCACAGGCAATCATGGGTTTTCCTAATCACTCCGGCTATGTTGCATCCAAACATGCGCTTCATGGATTTTTAAATACCCTTGCAATGGAACATAAAGGGGAGATTAGTGTCTTGGAAGCTGTATTAAGCTGGATAAGGGACACAAATTTAAGGAGTAATGCCTTTGGCCCTGATGGTAAACCTCATGAAAAATCATCACGAAAACATACCCGTGAATCAGTTCGACTTGAAGAATGTGTACATGAAATTATTCATGCAATAGAAATGGATAAATCAACAGTATATATACCAAGAAAACTGAGTTTGATACCATTCTTGAATGTTTTTTTCAAACAATACCTGGAAAGGAAAGTGAATCGTGCTATTGATGATAACAAAAAGGAATAAAGACCGATCCTTATTAATCAACAGTTGCTCTTAATATTTTATTAATCCTGGATTGACTGCCTCGAATTCTTAATTTTATTCCTTCCTCTACGTACTCACGGTTTAAAACTTCTACACCATCTTGGGCCTGATGGATGATACGGCCTTGATCATAAGACAGCATAAGTTCAATAGTTTCATAATTTTTTCCCATAGCAGTTAGAATACGTTTTTTTAACCCCGATAAACGCAAGTGCTGCAAAGCAGATATTGAGATTGCATCCGGGATATGACGTTGACGTTTTTCAATAAGCTTCATATCTGAAATAAGATCAACTTTATTCAATACAATAATATCTTGGATGCCAGATGCACCCAATTCCCGTAATACATCATTAATAGTTTGGATATGATCATCAATCTGGGGTGATGAAATATCAAAAACTTTCAAGATAAGATCCGCTTCAAGGACTTCTTTTAAAGTACTCTTAAAAGATGCAACTAGGTTGTGAGGAAGTTTTCGGATAAAGCCCACGGTGTCACTAAGTAATATGGAGTGTGAATTATCCAGCCCAACTTTCCTTATCGTAGTATCCAGTGTGGCAAACAGTTGATTTTTTATATACACATCTGCACTAGTAAGTGCTTTAAATAATGTAGATTTCCCAGCATTGGTATAACCTACCAAGGCAACCCGATATTCCTTTTTTCTACCTGCACCTTGAGTTGATCGTTCTTTTTCAATACGTCCCAGTTCTTTTTTCAGTTTGGCAATGCGGGTCCGGATAAGGCGCTTATCAACCTCGATTTGAGTTTCTCCCATACCGGCACGGGTACCTATGCCGCCCATTTGCCGTTCTAGGTGGGTCCATTGGCGTGTAAGTCGGGGCAACAGATATTCCAGATAGGCCAGATCTACCTGAGTCCGAGCTTCCTTTGTACGGGCATGCTTCTGGAAAATATCCAAAATCAGGCCGTTACGGTCTAGCACTTTGATTCCTCGGGCCATCTTGTGGTAATTTTTGATCTGTGCCGGACTGAGTTCATCATCAAATAATATGAGGTTGGCTCCCAATATCACTGCTTGATCTATGACCTGCTGGGCTTTGCCTCTCCCAATAAATGTTGCGGCATTTATTCTGGAAACTTTTTGTGTAACTCGGCCAATCACCTTCGCCCCGGCCGTATCAGCTAATAATTCAAGTTCATCCAAGTGCTCATGCACAATATTTTCCATTATCCCATGTCGGATCACGCCAATCAAAAGTGCTTTTTCTCGATCTACTGAGAGTTTTTCAATCATAGTTTTCTGGTGATTTTATTTTTGAGAGATTTGGCCTACCTATGATCGATTCCAGCAAAAGCAAAACAACCGTAATCAATAAAAATGTCTTCCATAGCGCTTTCCCTTGCCGAACTTCTGAAAATAGCTTAGCTAAGTCCATTTCTAGACTCAGCCATTGAGTATTATCAGCAGAAATTATTTGATTTAGATTTACTTGAAATGATTCATCCCGGATATATTCTTTTTCATGCAATCTTGTAGGAAATGATGTAAATAATTCCCCATTGGAAAAGACTTGGTAAATACCCAATTCATCCGTGTTTGGGATTAGAATTCCCTCTCTGTTGAAATCAGGCACAATAAGAGTTTTTTGTCCTGAAGGTGATTCCACCTCCCAGGTCCTACGAATGTAATCCTGTTCAATCGATATCCATTTTGCGCTTCCCACTGTCACAGGAGATGTATTGATTTCATCCGTTCCGCTCAATATCAATAACCGATAAATTAGAGGAATTAGCAGGCCGCGAACTGGCAAATCATTCCACCTTAAATCAAGTAGAGATGTGAAATAAAAAACAGTTCCACTTCCTTTAGAAAATTCTAATAAAAATGGATCGCCGGTGTCCAAGGTCAGATGTATTTTTTGTTTTAGTGTCGTCTTAATATCAATATACGAAAATATTTCCGGTAATTCTTTGTGAATATTTCTTACCTGAAGATTAGAAAGCAGGTCAGAATTCGACGTTTGGTAATTAATTCCAAAAAATCCTGTTACTGTTTTTTTAAATTCTTCAATTACAGGAAATCCCATGTGGGTCACCAAGTTACTATTGAAAATAGTAGTATCTCCATTGCCTTGAAACCAAATTAATCCTCCTCCGTTTTTTAAGAAATGATCCAAAGCAAGAGCAGCCTCTTCTAATATAGTTTGAGGATTATGGATGACTACTACATCCAGCTCATCAATGAAAAGCCGATTAATTTCCGGCTGTAGTCGCGATTCAATAAATAAAAATTGATTGGTGGGATCAATCGAACGAAAGATCATTTCCAAGATTGTTAATTCTTCCTCAGTGCTAGCGATAAGCCCACATTTGATCTGTTCCATAACCGGCATGGAAATAAACCAGTTATTATCAGCAGAGTAATCATCATCAGGCAGAGTGACCCTGGCCCGGACAATACCCTTTCTGCCAGGATAAGCCTGGAATATGAATTCCTTTTCCCTAGCAGGGACAAATTCGGCCACCACCTGTCCAACACGATGATTATCAAATAATAATTCCACAGGCACATTTGGCTTGGATAGGTTCCCGGAATTTCTAATCCGTGTATTAAGTTTAACCAAGTCATTGACAGTTTTTATTCGATTGATGGAGGAAACTGATTGAATCGAGATATTATCAAATATTTGCCCAGGATTGATAAAATAAAATTTCCAATCATCAAGAAAGTTTTTCGCTAAAAAAGTGCTATCAGGTCTATGCATTAGGCTACTGAAGACAACACATTCCTTTAATAACTCATCAATTGTAGGATCTGTGGTCAGGGAATCAATTAAGTCCCAGATATTATCAAATTCATAGGAAGCTTCTATACCTTTTATTAAGGAAGGCAAAAGCGGATCATGAGGTGACCCTGTAAAGATCGTTTTCTTAGGACATGTCTGTATCACAGTTGCTTGAGTATTATCATGGAAAAAGGGTAATAATGAGATTGCTCCAGATTTAGCACTTTCTAATAAAGATTCTCCATCTAATTTCCCATTCATACTCGCAGAATTATCAATCACAATAACCAAATGAGATCGCTGTTCAGCTGCTAACCAGCCAGGAATCAGTCCTTGAGTAACCGGCTGTGCAAGCATCAATACCAAAGCAGAAATTGCTAAAATACGTAGCAGCAGTAATAGAATCTTCTGGATCTGAACTTTGCGAATGGAACTAGTTTCCAGCTTTTTGATGAAATGCAGACTACTGAATTCCACTTTATTCAATCGTAGTCGGGTTAGGAAATGGATAATGACTGGGATTGCAATTGCTGCAAGCATCCATATTACGGAAGGCGCAAGTAGATTCACAGCAGTTGTGACCCTGACAGCATAATGAATCCGGATAATACAGGAATGGTTAAATTATCATTAAGTGGAATTGGCGACAGTTCAATTAGCATTGCTGCAACCCCGCCTAAAATCAATATCACAGCATTGATTTCATGCATGATCGGCAAAATAACTGCAAGGGATAATATCAAGCCGGTTATACTTCCACTGATAGTTTTTCCTTTTATCCTGCCCATGGGAAAAGTGATGCCGACTATTGATGCAAAAGTATCTCCTACAGTTAAAAACAAAAGTGCAGGCACAGCTATTTCTTTGGAGAATAGTCCTATGGTCAGACAAGAACCGATTAACAGCCAGGTAGCCCCGGTTATTTCCCCTCTTGATTCATAATCTCGGAGCATGGGGTTAAACCAGTGTTTGAAAATATATTCTAGCCTTGGAAGTCTAGTCCTGCCAATCTCAATAGCAACGGAAAATACACTGCATAGAAACAGTATTATTACCACCAGCGATCGATTCGGAAATATCAGGTAATACCCCAACGGGATCACGGATGCGAATAAATGGATGATTTTTCTGAAAATTTCGTTACGGAGACGTGAGTTCACTTGTCAATCATTTGATTGAAGATATCCTGCATATCCAAAACACTTACTGTCAAATCAACTATTGCCGGTTCTTCCAACACAGTTTCAGCGGGAATAGATTGGTCCAAGACCGTATAAGGAATTAAATCTTCATTTTGGCGATAATAGATTTTACCTATTTTAAATCCGGCCTTTAACAAATCTTTTTCGGCTTTTTTCTTACTTAATCCAAACACGTTAGGCACTTGAAAAAAGTTTGGTGGCACCCCTAAACTAATGGTCAAATGCACACCCATTCCGCGATTAAGATAATCTCCTCCTTTAGGATACTGCCAAGTGACATTTCCTGATGGGACATCAGAATTATATTCTTGGTAAACAGTATCCACCTCAAGGCCATTTTGATTCAGGGCCAGTTCTGCACTGCGAAGGGATCTGCCGATCAAATCAGGAATAGCAACCATCTTTTCAGGATGGGCAATTTTAAGACGTACGGTTCTTCCTTCCTTAACCAAGGTATTTGGCGCCGGATATTGATCAACAATAGTACCCGGTTCATAAATTCCTGTGTAAAGAGTGTCCGAGACCAGATTTCTGTACCCTTCTGAAGATAATAATTTTTTTGAATGTTTAAGACTTTTCCCGATAACATTTACCATATAACGCCCTTCGCCTTGACGGATATAGGCTGGCATGATAACCATGTCAATTAAAAGTATAATTCCCAGTGAAAACAGGCTGAAAACGCTGAGAAAGCTGATTAGATTTTTTATCATATTCTTTTGATTTTGGCAGCGAACATACCATCCACACCATGTAGATGCGGTAATGTCTGCAAGCATCCTCTTTCGTTGATCCAAGTCTCTGGCAAATGTGAACAGCCCGGGACGAACATAAAATCAGCATTTAAATTAAGGAATCGTTCAACCACACTCCAATTTTCTTCTGGCTCTAATGAACAGGTTGCATAAACAAGTTCTCCATCTTCCTCCAAATAGTTAGCTACATGATGCAATAAATCAGACTGCAGCTTCACAAATCGATCAATATCCTTTTTTTCCCTGCGCCAACGTATATCGGGTTTACGAGCCATAACTCCGGTTCCTGTGCAAGGGGCATCGATGAGTATTTTACCTGCTCTTTGCAAAATATCAGTCCTAGCATCAAGTACAGACCATTCAATATTCTTTAAACCATGCCGTCTTATATCTTTTTGACCCATTTTGACTCTTTCTGGATCAATATCAGATGCAAGTATTTTACCACTATTACCTGATATTTCAGCCATTAATAGGGACTTGGTTCCCGGAGCTGCACAAACATCCAAAATAATTTCACCCTCGGCAGGGTCTAAAAGTTCCACAACAGCACCTGCGGCAGGATCCTGTATAGATATTAATCCTTCTTGAAAGAGATCCGTTGATAATATCCTTGCCGCACCGGTATCCACCTTTAGAAAATACTTAATGGTATTTAAACTTTCAGTTTCAATTTTATCATTTTTTAAGCCCGTAACCACATCATCAATATCAATTCTTTTTGGATTGAATCGAATATGAATAGGTGGATTTTCATTCATTGCAATTATTAATTTTTTCAGGTCCGCCGATATAAATCGCTTGGTCCATCTCCGCAAAATCCAATCCGGCAATGAATACCATTTATTATTTAAGCTAAGTAAGTTCAGCCATTCAGGGTTGGAATGCCTTAGTCTGAGCATCTTTCTTAGAACAGCATTGGTGAACCTAGCAGCTTTACGGCTTAATAAATTATTCGTTAAATCAACAGCAGAATTCACAGCAGCATATTCAGGTATGGTTTCATCAAAAATAGTCTCAAAAATAGCAATTCGTAAAATATAACGTAGCCTTATATCCATTTGCTCTATTTTCCTGCCGGACACATGTTCAATGATATAATCCAGCCTACCTCTCAGCCTTGTAATATGGTTAGTTAATGCCGTTATTCTAGATTTTTTACTTGATGTTATGAATAAATCTGAAAAATAATGATTGCGAGTAGAATGAAGCTGTAGGTTATTAGATTCAAATTGAAATAAGATCTCAACAGATGCGTAACGATAATCCTGAATCATTATCCAAGCACATCACCTTCTTTTATGGGAAACCCGCGAAGAAAAAGTTCAACGGGCATCCTTTTTTTCCCTTCCAGTTGAATCTCTATTAATGCAAGGACTCCCTTACCAGTAGAAACCTGCAATTCATTTTTTGATTTAAACACAACAGTCCCCGGTCTGTTTTTTACGGGTTTTTCCCGAATGGATGTTTTGTAAATACGAAGTTGCTTGCCTTTAATTATAGTTATCATGCCTGGGTTGGGAGCTAATCCTCTGACCCAGTTATGGATTTTTTCTGCAGGCCAGAACCAATCTATAACTGTTATATTTTTTGAAATTTTCGGTGCATGGGTAGCTTGGGAGGAATCCTGTATTTTTGCCACTGCTGTTCCAGATTCCAGTTCATTTAAAGTATCAATGATCATAATGGCACCTATTTCACATAATTTTGTTGACATGGATAAATAATTATCATCTGGTAAAATTGGAATTTCTTCCTGCTTTAAGATAGCACCCGTATCCACTTTTGAAGCGACTTGAAAGATTGAAACTCCTGTCACTCTTTCACCATTCATTAATGCCCATTCTATGGGTGCTGCTCCACGATATCTAGGTAGCAAAGAAGCGTGAAGATTGATTGCTCCAAATGGTGATATATCGATCACCGAATCCGGAAGTATTTTATAGGCAACCACCACAATAATATCAGGATTTAATGCTGTTAAATGGGTGATAAGGATATCACTATTTATGTCATCTACAGCTATAAAATTTAATTTATGTTCAACTGCATAAGAACCTACTGCAGTGTAAAGTAGTCGCTGTCCACGACCTATCGGTTTTGGCGGGTTAGAGACAACAGCAATAAGCTCATGTGTACTGTCAAGAATAGCTTCCAATGTTTTGATTGCAAAGGCGGGGTTGCCCATAAAAACAATGCGCATCATTGACCTTTTAAAGAAAAATTAAAGAGATAACTACAGGACAAACCTCTTCGAACCATGGGTAGGGTGAACGGATTGTTTTTTGGAGCTTGATTCAATATCCAATAATTCTTGCTTATATTTCATTAGATCCAGTTGACTGATACGATCTATAAAATATACCCCCTTTAAATGGTCCATCTCGTGCTGGATAGCTCTGGATAGTAGTCCGGTACATTCATCTTGATGCCATATTTCATCTGGTGTTTGATATTTCAGGGAGATTTTTTCCGGCCGAACCACATCCAAAGTAATGCCCGGAAAAGACAGGCAGCCTTCAGAATAGATATTTTGATCTCTTCCCTTTAAAGTAATCTTAGGATTAATAAAAATATTTGGTTCATCAGCTTCTTCCGTATGAGAGATATCAATAATGAACAAACTCAAATTAAAACCGACCTGGTTTGCCGCCAAGCCAATGCCTTCAGCCTCATACATAGTATCAAACATATCCTCCAAAAGGTTTCCCAGTATTGAGAAATCCTTTACAGGTGCACATTTTTTACGAAGAATGGGATCTCCATAATGGACAATATTAAGTACAGCCATCAGGCAGGTTGTTCCAGATCCTCATCGGATACATGCTGGGTAAGTCCTGCAATTGCAGTCTTACTTAAATTGACATTCGTATTTTTATCGACTTTCAATATGACGAGTTTCCCTTTTTCCTTGAAACCTTGGATGATGCCGTGAATGCCCCCCATGGTGATTACTTTGTCACCTTTTTTAAGATTATCCCTCATAGCTTGCTTCTCTTTTTGACGTTTTGTCTGGGGACGTATCATCAAAAAATAGATAATGAACATGATAAGGATAAAGGGCAGGAATGTTACAATTCCACCTCCTGTCTGTCCAGGTTGTGCTACTGCGAATAAGAAGTCCACTAATATTCCTTTAGTATTTGAAGCGAAAGTTATTAAGTAAGAAATCGATATTAAAGGATGATTTCGAAGATTGTACCCTTATTCATGGTTGACTCACGGATTTGTAATCTTCCCTTATGGATATCCTGTACAATACGCATAGACAGTGAAAGACCAAGTCCCCATCCTGACTTTTTTGTACTGAACCCCGGACGAAAGATATTTTTCCAATCTTTCTTGGGAATACCCCGACCATTATCCTTAATTTGGATATTAACACCATTTCCTTCTTTTTTTAATGAAATAGTAATCATACCATCATTACGATCTATGGCATCAATACCATTGCGAATGATATTTTCGATTGACCATGCTAAGAGTGAACCATTGGCGGTAATCATAATTCCAGGGTAAATATCATTTAACAGTTCAACTTTTTTACCCAAAGTTGGCAAACGCATTTTTAAATAATTCACAACCCGCGTGACCCGCTCAGACAGATCAAATTCTTCCATTTCCGGCTCAGAACCCATTTTACTGAAACGACGTCCAATCTGCTCTAGTCTTTTCAAATCTGCTTTCATTTCCGGAATCAATTCGAGAGTTTTTTCTGGGTGTTCTTTCAGCCAGTCCACCCAGCCTAGTAAGGCAGAGACTGGAGTTCCTAATTGATGGGCAGTTTCCCGCGCCATACCGATCCAGATATGACGTTTTTCATTGTTGCGGATAAAGGTAAATCCAATAAAGCCTAGTAAGATGAAACCAGTAATTGCAATCAACTCAATGTATGTCCACCATTGGAGTTTATGGACCAAGGTTGAATCGCCATAGTGTAAATATCCAAAGGTGAAGGCATTGATAGTCTCATCATTATAAATTAAGGGAATCGGTTCATTTAATTCATCCATGGTAGTCATAAACTTAATTCGTTGGGTGTTATTCTGGATGGATTCCGGGAGATTTTTCCACATTTGAGGTACGTGCAAGGGATCGGTCTGAATAATGGGAAATTGGACTTTTCTGATAATATTATCGAACACAAAATCAAGATTAGTATCATTTTCATCCTGTACTGTATTAGCAATTATTTCTGCATAGAGTCGTACAATCTCGCGATTATCATGTCTCAGTTCATCGATCAACTGGCGGGTATAGGTCAGTAGCCCAATAATAAGAATAATACCCAGAATAAAAAGACCAGATTTTATATTTCCCGAATAACGATAAGTGTTCACTATTAAGATTTTATTTTATTTTGTAAGAAGGTTATGATTGATTTAACGCCATTGATTTCGCGTTCGCCAATAATACGGAAAGCCCATAAAAATACTGGAAAACTAATAAACCCAATTAATCCAAAAATCCATTCAAAGCTATTCCATTGATTTCCAACTACATGAACTCCAGAAATAATAATAAAAGCCAATGCAATGACTTTTCCAATTCGTGGCCAGCCCCAGTCCATAATTTCTATTTTTATGGTTACATAGTATAGTGATAAAGTAAATATAAGATAAGAGAAGACAGTTGCTGCCACAGCTCCATCAATTCCAAACTGTTTGATAAGTACGTAATTAAGACTCAGGCACACAGCAATTCCAATTACAGCGATTTTTCCAAGTAAATCTGTTCTGTCTTTTAAAGCAATCAAAGGTAGAAAAAAGGGTCTAAATCCAGCAATTAGATAAGCCGTCGAAATAAAAGGCACCACATATGCAGCATTGGTGTATTCTGGACTCGATATCCAAGTAATGATAGGTTCAATGAAAAAAGTAACCCCAAGAATAAAAAAACAGCCAATAATCAAATAATAGAACAAAACATCTTTGTATATGGGTTTCATTTCATCCTTTAATCCTTCTCTGTAAATCATTGGCAACAATCCTCGCTGCAACGGTACAATCAGAAACATATTAATTAACATACCAAATTTATAGTTTATGCTATAAATACCTATTTGACTCAACGGCACAAATAAATTAAGAAAATAGCGATCTGACACATTTAATATGGGAGTAGCTAATCCAATAAAGATTAGGGGATACCCAAACTTTATTAATTCATAAAAAATCTTGAATGATGGAATAGAAAAATATTTTTTAATAAGAAATATTGTGGAAAAAACAAAAATAAATAAAAAAACAATAAATTTGCCTAAAATTATTCCAAAAATTCCCATAGACTGAAAAACCACAAAATATATGGAAAATGCTAAAATCCCTATTAACTGAAATATAGACAGGGTGATAAATGGAATAGATTTTTGCTGATATTGCCAAAGTGCTAGTGTGAATGTTCCTCCAAATTGAAGGAGGATATTGATTAACACTAAATAGCCAATTGAATAACCTGTATTCTTTGAAAATCCTAAGAATTGATAAAATTCGTCCATGAAAAAAGAGAGAAAGGCTAATAAGACTATATTGGATATTATAAGACCCATGTAACCTGAAAAAATGATTTTAGATCGAGAATCCTTACTATTTAATGATAACTTATACCAAGTAGATTGGTATATTGCACTCGAACCTATCGTTATAAAAAACATTTCAGTCATTTCAATTAAAGCTAAAATCCCAACTTCTTTTGTCGTTAAATAATTCGTATAAATGGGTATAAGAAAAAATATTGTTACTTTAGACAAAATATTTCCTAATCCATAGATCAAACCGTGCTTCCCTACAATTAAAACAGGTTTTCTAATATTCATTTAGTTATATGAGAATGGAATTGTAAAATAATTTTAAGATAATTAACTGGAAATATTTTTTTTCCTGATTGAACTGATGTATTTATTAATATCAAATAAACCAAATCTATATTTCAGATATGCGTAAAAATCAAATTTCGGATTCAGATTATAATTCTGCATTACACTATTTACGTTCACCTTGGTATTATTTAACTGGATTTTATTTTCAATTCTTGATTGTTTTCCATAATGAATGATTATAGATGAATCATTTACATGAAAATAATAAGACCCCTTTTCCCAAGCAGCAACCGTGAAGACAAATCCTGCACCATTCCATGGAAATTTCTCATCTAGAAAACCAATTTTATTTAATAGTGATTTCCGAAACATAAAACAACAACCATCAACTGCACCATAAGTGGGTTTTATAGGTACAAAATTATGATGAGTCCCAGTAATTCCAATTGATTTGTATTTCATTGGTTTTTGCAATTCTGAAATCCAATTATTCTTAAGAATTTCTACATCTGAGTTTAGTAGTAGACAGAATTGGCTATTTTCATCAGAAATTTTTAGTCCCTGGTTATTCGCGGGGCTCCACAATTTATTTGAACTATTTAAAATTAAATTAATCTTCTCTTTTTTTTCTAAATCAATTAGAAAATCTCGAGTTTTCTTCTCAGAATAATTATCCACAACAACAATTTGGTGTTTTGGATTAGTATATGTAAATACTGATTCTAAGCAACTTTTAACAAATGGATATGCATTATATGTAACAATAATAATAGTTATTTTTTCTTCATGCATTTTAATAATTTAAATTTTTACCAGGGGTAAAACTTTTATCCAGCATTGAATTATTTTTTTCCATTAAACAACGAATTTCATAGATACCACCTATACATGGAGAAAAACGTTCAAGAAATAAAAATCTGTTTAACATATAATCAACAAATTTTACCACGATTGGGAATCGTCCCTTATAAGGTTTTCTAAACCAATGAAACCTTGTTTCCGTCACTTTGAAACCTAAATATTGCAATTTATAAAACGTATTTCTCGTAAAGTATGATTTATGGGTTGGGTCTTGGAATGCAGATATACACGAAACATGGGGTACAATGATTTCAAATGTACTACCTTGGCTTAATACCCTGAAGATTCCTGAAAATAATTTCTCTAGATTTTCAATATCAAAATGTTCAATAAAATGGCGTGAATAAGCATAATCTACACTTTCATCTTCTAATGGTAAATCGAATGCAGAAATATAAAGATCAGCATCTGAATCATCGGATAAATCTATTCCGATAACTTTGTAAACTGAAGACTGATATTTTTTATTACCACAACCCAAATCAATCAAAATTGGCCTATAATCATCTTTAGATTTCATTTGAATATTCATATGTTTTTTTCAATGACACTATAAAATTAAGTTCCTTATTTAGATGATCGTCCATTGGCCATAGATTATGAAATTCCTGTCATTTGACCATTTATTGGCAAGCTTAAATGATTTCATATTTTGATTATTATTTGAGAGAATCACCATTTAATACTGCCTAAATTGAAAAATCGTAATATTGAATTCACTATAAGCCAAAAGCCTATTTCTATTTTCTTAACAATTGACTTTTTCTTTTTTTTACGGATAGAAGGATCATGTTTACTTTTACCAGAAGTTAAGATATAATTCTTACTAACTTCTTGTTTATCAAAAATGACGATGCTATCATAAAAATGAATACTGGCAATACTTTTAGTGTAATAATCAGGTTTTAAGCGACCTTGCTCTGAATATTGAGCATGTAATTGGTCAACCAAACTTTTGCTAAATTCTATAAAAGTATTCCTACGATGAAAGCCTCCACCATAGTTAATCCAATAAGAAGTATGAGTATCTTCACAAACATAAATCCCTCCATTCTTTACAATAGGATATAATTGTCTAAATGTCATTATTTGTTGATTCATTGTATGTCCGCCATCATCAATAATTATATCAATTTGAGGAAGCTCCTGTACAAGCTTTTTTAAAAAACTACTATCATCCTGTGAACCAATAAAAACTTTAATCCGATTTTCTTCATAAAATTTACATTCTGGTAGAATATCTACCCCGTAAATATTCGCATTTGGTCCAAAGTACTCTTTCCACATCTGTAAACTTCCGCCTTCAGAAACTCCTATTTCTAAGATATTGACATTTTGGCCACAAAATTTATTGAAGTGTCTTTCATAGATATCAAAATAATGATTCCACTTCCTTATTGGTCTATGCGTTCTTTTATTAAATATCTTTAATAATTCCATCCCGATTTATACCTTAATACTATAGTTGATAAAAGATTAATCTCATTTTAAAACCTGTATTATATACTGTTCTCTCCGAATTCCAAAACAATCAAAATTGATGTTCTTTACTTACAGTCATAATTAGAATCATTAAGATATCCATATATTTTCCCCAGAGGTGCAATAAGATAGAGTTCTTTTTTTTGTTCTGATCTCCAGTTGTCGTATTTTGGGAAATTTCCCTTTGTTTGTACATTAACAGGTCTTTCAATCACCTGTTTAATCTTATTATCTGCAGGTGAAGGAATATCAACAAAATCACAGATAGATCGAAAAACTGATGGATCAGTAAATAAATGCTCTGACTTTACTGTAATCACATTATTACCAATTGTGGTTTCTTTCCATTGTTCAATTATTGCATTTGTTTCATTCCATAACCAACCAACTTTTTGAATTTGGCTATAAGAATTCCACAATTGATTGTCACTTAAGTAAATTCTCCCGTCATCGTAATCATGACCAATATAATAATTCCTTCTGATTCCGCTTCTTACAAAATCACCCGGATGCCTGATTAGATGGATAAATCTTGCCATTGGCATCAATTCTAATATTGCATCCGCAAAAAAACTGAGCTGGTTATTCGTCTCGAAATATCTTTTCCCTTTTAGATATGCATCTCTCAGCAATTCATACCTTCCGCTAAGAATAGATGATTTACGAATTTCAATTCCATTGTCTATATTTTCATAAGCATAGCGTGAAGCATAAATCATCCTCGGATTTGGTTCATGATGAACAGGCCAGTTGACAGAGGTCTCGAACAAATTAGTAAGCAATTTAGTACCACATCTTCCTGTTGAAAGCACAAACACAGGCTCTGATTTTTCAAATACTTCTTGTGGGAGACCACCATAATCTGTAATACTTCTGTCCAAATATTTTTTTTCGGACATGTAATTAGAAAGATCTTCTATTTTCCCTTTAAATCCCATAAATCCTTTTTCATTCACTTGCAATTACTTTATACATGGTATAATGATGATTTATTATTGATGAAATATTACTATTCAATGTCAAGCAGTATTCTATTATCTCATTATAGACGTTAACCCATTCCCTATATTTAAAACCGCTTAAAGTATTATTATGCCAATTAAGAATAAAAAAACCATTCCACTTATGAATTTCATCAATGAGGGTTTGGACTTTTACTAAAGCCTCAGTTGGATTAAGGTGCAAATATTCAGGCTGCATCAGTGTTTTATCCATTACATTCATTGGGTATTCCCAAAAGGAAAAATGTGTATCATTTTCGAAATCATAAGGTTGAAACGGATAACAATATCCATTTCTAAATCCAATCATTTCTGCAAATCCAAGTGTAGAGTCATAAATCAATCCAGATTTTTCGATTATTTTCCAAGTCTCAGGAATTTGCATCATTAAATAATGAAATCTACCACCCAAATTATTCAATTGAAATTTCTGGATTTCTGCTTTGAGTTTTTCTGAATCAAATCCTGCACCGATGCTACCATGAATCCCAACCTCAAATCCTTCTGATAATAACTCCTTCATCTGATTTTGAATCTCTATGGATTCCAATTTGTAATCTGCATTCGCATGTGGACCAGATTTTCGATCATCAGCAATTAAATAGAAGGATGACGATATGGATTTCTTTTTTTCACTATCTTTAATCGATGAAAAATTGAACCAGATATCATTGCTAAATGATCTGGAAACAATATTTGAAATACCAGTGAATAATTTACCATTTTTTATTAACCTGAAATTATCTTCCTTCCAACCGGTTTTACATTGATCAATATCGTGAGTCAGTCCAACCTTCAATCCTTTTTTTTGTTTAAATGACACAACCTTTTTACTACCGTGGAAATCCTGAATAGCTCTTTTTAATATATCAAAATAGTAATTTACCACAGGAATTGTTGCTATACCCAGTTCATTAGTCAAACTGGATTTAAAAGGGAATCTTCCCATACCATCTTGATCGGATTGAACAAACTCCTGCCAACAGGATAAAAAATAAAATGCATTAGATAGAATATCAGCATTTATAATGGTACAGTTATTTGGACCATCTTTAATTAGAGGATCAATTAATCGATCCTGAAATAAAATTGGAATATTTTGGTCATACCAATTCGTAAATATTATCTTATCAGGTACTCCTTGGTTAGCAATAAAAAAATCAATCGAATCCGATGACAAAATAATAATTGAATCGTTTCTTTGGGTTCCCAAACAAATCGTTGTCATTTTAGTGACAGAATAAACTTCAAGAAAAGTTTTAATCACAAAATCTATTTTATTTTTTAAATACAAATAATCAGAAGATAAAATCAATTTTATAGGGGAATTCATTACGGACATATTTAATCTATAATCTGCCTAAATATTTTAATTCAGTATATTTATTTTTATAAGCCCTAATACAATTCCTAAACGTTATGTACTGATTCCACCTTATGATAGTTTCTTCAATTTCTGCATGACGAGATATTTTATTAATCGCCTGCAGCAACATAATATGCAGACGCTGGTATGACAATGTTGCCGTATCTGTTTTTGGGTAAAAACCAGTTTGACAATAGTTATATCTAGTCCAATAACCCAAATCATATGTCTCCAGACAATTAATAAGCGAATTGTATCCATCAACAAACAACGAATTTGATAATTCGTGCTTGGGAAATACGCGTTTGAAATCATTAATGCCGAAAAGTGAAAATATATGACCATTAAAAACGAGAACAGGTACTTCTGCAGTATATTCTTCAAAAAACGGTCCCCAATCCGTCTCAGACATAACTCCACCGTCCTTCACTGATATCATAAACGGAATCAATGCTTTTTCAGCAATTTCTTCATACCGATCATTACCTGTTAGTTGGAATGCTCTGAGTAAAATCGAAATTGCCCTTGATTGTGAAAATGCACTTTGCCATGGTCCTGGATTATGATATTGAGGCAATGGAATTTTTGTTAGCCATCTTGCTCCCAAGGTATCACTTAATTCAACATTTTCAACATACCAATCAGCAAATTTTATAAATCTTTGGATATCTTTTTCCTTCTTTGTTAATAGACAGGTATGAAAGACAGACAAACCCATTTGACCAATTGATATCGGGAAATAAATTAATTTGTCACTATCAACATCAACATAAGGTTTATTTAGAGGTATCCCATTTTCATCAAAATCGGTAATAAGGGCCTGATCTTTTCCGGCACGAACTCGGGACTCATCAAATACAAAATAATAGTTTCCCAACTCTTGAGAATGGACATCTTCAGCAATTGAATAAAAGTCCTTTCCCCGAGTTAGATCCTTATACAGTTTATTCAGCATAAAGAATTTTTTCTTTAAAAACATTTAACTTGCAGTGTTTACAAAAATTCTCTCCAATTCATTCGTCAATTCTCTTCTAGAAAATTGGTCAATATGGATTGGTTTCTGATATTCATTTTGACTGATAAAAGTTTTGATTCCTTTCACATCATCATATTGATAAACAGATCCACTACGTGTTTGATCAATGATTTTAGCTGCATCTCCTTTAAGATTAGCGATGGCTAGTATCGGTTTTTCAGACTTTAGGTATTCATACAACTTCCCAGTGAGAATCAATTTGCTTTGCTTGGTATTTGGAATAACAAGTAACAGCAAATCAGATTCAAATAATTTTATAATTACTTCACAATGATTGATATATCCTAATTGGTCAGTATAACTCTCAAGATTGTATTCCTTGATAAGATCTAAAGCTCTCTGATGCATATTACCAATAAATCTGATTTTAATTTTCTCACCATCTTTATGAATTAAATCAGATACCGCCCTAAAAAATGCTTCTGAAACCTGTGATTCAGACATGCTCCCAATGTAGGTAATAATTTTAGTCCCATCATTTTTATTTGGGATGTCTATATCAGTAAAATCTTCTGGATCAAATCCATTATGTATGACATGAGAATTCAAATCTTCTACTTTTGTACTTAATAATTCTTTAGTACCATTACTAACTGTGGTCACAAAATCTGCAGAATTGAGGATTTCCTTTTCCATTTCTGCATCTTTATTTAAGGCACGAGTACCTCGCTTATGTGTATCATAATAAAATAAATCAGTCCACGGATCCCTAAAATCCGCTACCCAAGGGATCTTGGATATTTCTTTTAATTTTTTTGCAATAAAATGAAGGGAATGTGGTGGCCCAGATGAAAAAATGATATCAATATTTTCATTATTTAAAAGCTCTTTTCCAGCCTTGACACCATACGGGATCCACCCTTTTCTTGCATCTGGAATAAAATAATTCATCCGAATCCATTTGCTCAACATTGAGAAAAAACCTGAATTGGATTTATTCAACTCATAGGATGGCAAGGATTTTTTTCTTGTCAGCCATTTATAAGCAGTAAACGGTTCATATGTATTTGTTTTAATTACCTTAATTCCAAGTTCTTCAGCTTCTTTTTCCAAAGAGATATCGATATTGGGATATTCACCATCCTTTACGGTAAGCACAATCGGTTCCCAACCAAATTCCGGAAGATACTTGCAAAATTTGAGTACACGTTGAACGCCGGGTCCTCCGCTTGGAGGCCAATAATAAGTGATAACCAAAACTTTCTTCAATTATAGTACGCTTCCAGATGATGTCTTTTTTGTAAAAATTCATCGCTATGAATAAACATTTTTTCCCAGATCGCCAGACCGGTCAAAATCCAAAGAAAATTGTAGTGCCAGCGCAATTTTGGATTAGGTTTGTAATCCAAAATGGATCGGATGTAAGAATAATTGAAAATACCCTGATTTTCCACGAATTCCTTTGTCAAAATCTTTTCAATTGTTTGCTTTAAATCTTTCTGGAATTGTAAATAGGGATTCATCGTAAAGCCCCATTTTTTCTTTTCAACGATCTCTTTCGGAAGCAGCGGTGCCATAGCAGACCTCAATAGAGATTTTTTTCTGCCACCTTTAATTTTCAAATCGGCGGGAATGGAAAATGCAAAGTCAACTAAATCCCTATCTAAGAATGGCACGCGTTCTTCCACTGAATTTGACATGGACATCCTGTCTTCTGTCCAAAGGTAATCATTGACCATTTTTGTTATGAATTCGATTCCAAACACTTGGTCCATGGCAGATGAATCAGTAAATGCATAGGTTAATTCAAAAAATTCAAGTTCCACCTTTGGTAATTCCTTTTGTCTGAATTCATCAGTATAAATCTCCTTCAATACGGATTCTTCATGGTCCCAAACATTACGAAGAATTAAGAGCTGCCTTAATACATTTCCTGACGATAAAACTGCTTGAAGGCCTCGTCGATATTCATCCCATTTCATTATTCCTGATTTGCGCTGGATACTTGACAATACATTTCCAATAGGGGTTCCAATCACTTTTTCAAGTGATTTGGGAATCCGATCAGATAACGAACACAATGAATGAAAAATTCCGTGAATATCGTATCCTGCAAAAAGTTCATCTCCACCCAATCCTCCGAGTACCACCTTTACATGTTGCGATACAAACTTCGACATCATGTATCCTTGTAGTAGATTAATTTTCGGGACCTCAGCGTGCCAGATCACATTGGGAAAATGCTTCATCGGATCTAAATCTAGACTGAGAGTATGGTGTTTCGTCCCAAACTTGTCCGCAATCATTTTTGCACTCTCGAATTCATCCGTTGGTTCGTTGAACCCAAGTGTAAAAGTGGGTATATTATTCACACCTAAATCCGACATCATTGCAACCAGACTGGATGAATCCATTCCGCCTGAAAGATAGACGCCAACAGGTACATCACTCACAAGCTGGCGGCGGACTGCTTCCTTTAGTTGTACTCTAATCTCATCTTCTGCATCCTCATATGAAATGTCATGGACTTTTGGGACAAAATCAAAATATCGTTTTACTTCTATACCACCTTGTTCATATATCAAAAATGACCCTGGAGGAACATGGTGGATATCTTTGAATAAAGTTTGATTAGACTGCACATACCTCAAGTTGGCCAAAAGGTGAGTTGCATGGTCATTTCTTTTTCGAGGAACCAAGGGATGCATCAAGATGGCTTTCGCCTCAGAAGCAAAAATCAGGGAACTATTATTTGAATAATAAAAAACCGGCTTTATACCAAAGTGATCTCTGGCTAAAACCACTTTCTTTTGTTTTTTATCCAAAATCGCAAAGGCAAAAATGCCATTCAAATCATGAAACATCTCCAATCCTTTTTCTTCGTATAGGTGCACGAGAGCTTCTGTATCTGAATTTGTTCTAAAGGTATGTCCTTTTTGCTCTAAATCAAATTGAATTTCCTTATAATTATAAATTTCACCATTAAAAACCACACCTACGGTTCCATCCTCATTAAATATAGGCTGATCCCCTGTTTCAATATCAATAATCCTTAGCCGGTTATGACCTAACCAGATATTTTCATGATGGTATGTAGACGTATTCTCTGGGCCACGATGCTCTATCATTCGGCACATAGCCTCGATATGTTTCTGCTGATCACCGTCAGCAACGATGCCGCTGAAACCACACATAGTCAATCCATTGAATTGTTTTTATAGAAAAAATTATTCCTGCGCCAATACAAAACACCAAGTATTGTAGAGTAAAGAACAATTGCTGCAATAGTTTCTATACTGCTATATAGATAATAAGAATCCGGATGAAAAATCAATGTTATAGTATGTTCACCTTCAGGCACAACTATAGCCATATTCACATGGTTAACGGTCAGTAATTTTACATCATTCCCGTCCAATTGTGCCTTCCACCCTGGCGGGTATGGGGTTTCAGAGAGTACTAATAACGACTGTTCATTAGTGGAAACCTGCCAGTCGATTTGATCGGGGGAAAAGGCTGTATTTACCACCTTGGATTGACTAGGAATAGATATTTTCTCTTCCAAATCTGATTCAAGGATTGCCAATTCTATAGGATTGAATGTATTGCTGTTTATACGATGCAATCTTTCAACTGCATCTTCAATGGTTTCAGTTTTTCCAACAAAATATCCGCGAGGCAATTTTTCTGTAAACTGATAGGTCTGCCAACCTGTTTTTGGATCTTGATATACAGGTTTAAAATTAGGATGATTAAAAGTACCTGTTCCAACCACATAATGCACATTCAATATTTTCAACACATTCAGATTCAATCCTGATGTCTCTCCCGATCCCAAAAAAAGAGAATTCTTAATGATTTCTTCCATTCGATTCATCTTAATTGCACTATAACCCCCAGCACTTTGATGAAAATAACTCCAGCGATTATCACCAAACAATTTTCCCAAAGGCAGGATCCTAAAATATCCAGGAACTTTTAACAGGAAATTATCTGTACCTGTTTTTTGAAAGTGATTTCGTTCAAGTCGCTTCATATTTACAAATTTTGCCGGTTTTCTAATTTGAATTGAGATAAGATCCAATCCCATTAAAACTATAAGTCCAATAACTGCTCCAAATTTCGAAAGTTTTTGCATCATAGCACCAATAACAAGCCCAATTGAAATTCCAAGCATGATTAAGTAACGAAATACATCATTCATTAAGAATTCACGTCTAATTGATAAAATCATTACTTTTATCTCAGCGCTATATTGTTCACCTAGTTTTTCAAAAGAAAATTGCGATGCACCCAACCATGTGAGTATTCCGAACCCAATAAGTATTCCGGAAATAATAAAAATTGTATTTTTATGCTCCAAAGATATATTTTTTTTCAGGTTTTCAAAACCAAATGCAGTAAAAAAACAAACAATAAATCCTGTCACGGTAATGCTCATCATTGGTGCTCTAAAATTTTTAAAATAAGGAAGATAATTAAAAAATATTGTATAAAAACTTTCCAAGTGACGGCCAAAAGATAAAAGTACAAAATACAGACCACACAAACCTATGCTAATAAATAATGCGCGTTTCCGGTTTTGTAAAAATCCCAGCAAAGCTAACAGCAGGACCACAGGACCAAAATATTCGTAGGACTGTGTAAATGGCATGTTGCCCCAGTATCCTGGCACAGACCGCCCTTTAAGCCGAGGGTAATTGTCTCCCTTATATATTTCCGACGACATGCCACCTTCAAATCGTGGGATTACCCAAGATACAAGTGCAGATGGATGTGTTGACCATTGTGTGGCTGATTGAAAATTAAGACCATCACTTTTCTTTACCGGGTTAAGGTTATTGGTGAGGTCATTGGTATAAGACCCCCGGGCTGAGAATGGAAGGTATTCCCCAGCTAGAAAAAGTGGTTGAGCAGATAACATTAAAGCAAATGAAATACTACTAAATAATAGACCAGTACTTTTTGAAAATCGTCGCCACTTACGATTAATTAGATCCCTTAATAAAGGAACAATGCCCATCGAAAAAACTAAGATTGATGTATAAAAAATAACCTGATAATGCTGTGTTCGGATTTGATTCCCGAATGCCAATGCAAACAACGCAGCACTTAATAAAGATCGTGAATCAAAAAAATATCTAGCCGAAAATGCTACCCACGGAATTACCATAACCGCACGAAATTTGACATTATGACCTTCAATCCAAAGTGACTGGTAATGGGGTAGTAGAGTAAATGCAAGTGCTCCAGCCATTGACGAAAGAACCGATAAGCCCATGTACCGCATAAAAAAGAAAAACCCTAATGATCCAACAAGATACCATATAAACATATTCCCAAATGGTATACCAACATAATTAACAAATGTATCGACTGATGGAGTTTGTGGCCCCATACGCATGTATCTAGGCATCCCGCTAAACAGATAGGGATTCCAAAGTGGATTCTCGCCGGTTCTTGCTTTATATTGCCTGGTTTGGTGACTTTCACCCTTGGATGCAACAACATCAACACCCTGAGGTGATAAACCATCGATTACCATTGGTTCCATTAAGAAAATATGAATTATTACCATAAATGCGCATGCCAGTAAGGTTTGTGTATCGGATCTGATTATAAACATCATCAATTAACGATAATATTTATTAACAAAACCAATCATCGAGTTTCGGCCAAAGACAAATCCAGAGATGAAAGCACAAATAAATCCTAATCCATAGCCACCAATCTGAATGGGAACAATTATCGGCAATAATAGCGCAACAGATAAACTTTTTCTTGTAATGCCACCCCAAATAGACAAGGAAAAAAGCAAAATTAGGCCGACCTGCAAGATATGTTGAAAAAGTCTAAATCCCAAGAATGCGGCAAATACAAACGAGATAATAAAAATTAGTGCCATAGATGGAATCACATGGATAGGTTCCAGCATCTGCTTATCAATTTGAAATAAATTCACTCTAGCAACACCCCAATTGAATACCTGCTTAAAAAATTGTTGAATCGTTGTTCTTCTTCTATGGTACACAATAGCATTTTTGATAAACCTGATGTTAGCATTGGTTTTGCGAATACGATTACTCAATTCAATATCTTGTCCATGACGAAGCGGACCGAATCCGCCTACTTTATTATATAGATTTTTTGTCATACCCATATTATGAGTACGTGGGTAAAACTTTGCGAGCATTTTTTCACTGTGTCCGCGCATTCCACCTGTCGTTAGAAATGATGTCATTGAAAAATCAATCGCTTTTTGAATAGCTGAAAAGTCAGCTTTTGAAGCATCGGGTCCGCCACAAGCACCAAAAGGATTATTTAAGAATTCACTGTAAATAGTTTCTGCCCAATTTGGGTCTGCTTCACAATCTGAATCTATAAAAAGGATTAATTCACCTGTTGAGTTTTCAAGACCGTGATTTCTAGCAGAACCAGGACCTTGGTTTGATTGAGTAATAAAATAGAGTGAAAAATTGACTTCCTCTTGTAATTCCTTAACAATATCCTTCGTATCATCAGTTGATCCATCATCTGATATAATGTGTTCAAAGAGGGAATGATCAAGGGTTTGGGCTTCAATAGACTTTATAAGATGATATACTTCATCACATCTATTGTAAGTGGGAGTTATAATTGAAATAACCGGCTTGTTCATATTATTAGTAACTAAATGGATTTAATGACATCTATTATGTACTAGGCAGAATTTTCTACCCAACAATGTTTTTAACCCGATCTTCGTTCCCTTGTTGTGCAGATACGATCATTTCTGCTATCAACCCAATTGAGAAAAACCAGAGTCCCAGTGCAAATACCATGGCTCCAAATACAATCAGAGCAAAATGGATTTGAAATGGTATTCCATTAACAAATTTATCATATAAGGCATAGGTCTCACAGCCTATTGATATCAAAATACAGAAAAGGCCAAAAAAACCAAAAAGATGCAGTGGTCTTTGTGTATATCTATTCAGAAATAAAATTGTTAGGAGATCAAAAAATCCATGGAATATCCGGCCACTACCATATTTTGTTTCTCCATAAATTCGAGGACGATGATTGACAACAATTTCAGATATTTTGAAATTTTTCTGTCTCGCAAGAGCAGGGATATATCTGTGTCGTCCACCATAGAGGTCTAATGTCTTGATCACAGAACTTTTGTATAATTTAATGCCGCAATTAAAATCATGAATTTTAACACCTGTCATCAACCTCGTCACAAAATTAAATAATTTTGAAGGCATAGTTTTATTTAACGGGTCTTTCCGGGATTTTTTCCACCCTGAAACAAGATCATAACCTTCCTCTAATTTGGAAATGAAATTTGGAATTTCGGCCGGATCATCCTGAAGATCAGCATCCATGGTCATGACATAGTCTCCTAAAGCCATCTTAAATCCTTCTGATAGGGCAGCTGCCTTGCCATAATTTCGATGAAACTCAATTAATTTATAATGTGGATCCTGAGTACAAAAGTCTTTCAAGCATTCCGTAGAGCCGTCTGATGAGCCATCATCAATAAATATCACTTCCCATTCGGGATATGCTGACAGATTCTTATCTAATTCTATTTTCAGATTAGGTAAAGATTCATTTTCATTGAAAACAGGAATAACGATTGATATCTTCATATTAACTTTGGATCATATCCCAAACCCTCACCAAGTCCAAAGCGGTTTTATGAAGCAACCTTTTCTCAATATCTATTTTCACAGATTGATTCGAATTGAGATCTTTAAAGGTGGCAGAGATCAGGGACAACGAAATTTGATCCAAAACCCCTGTTTCAAACTGTAAAGTCAAATCTTTAAAATTCCTGGATGGATTATCTATGACAGGTTTTTTGATATCAGGTTGAACTCCCCATAAGAATTGTGTGATATCCTTTGGTTCAACAATATATAAAAAAGGAAAAAATTCCAAGATTTGTTCATAATCATATTGTTTATTTTCAATAAGGTTCCAGGCAAATACGTTATGTGGGGTAAACCACATTAGAAGTGCTTTTCTGCCAAGAATATCTTTGAATTGCATAAAGGAACTATCATGCTGCGACATATATTTAAATGTCAATGCTCCAGAGAAAGAACCTCTGGAATCAATTTTACCATTGCCAGTGCAAGATGTATAAGATTCGAGCAGCGATCCATATTTTCTTGGTAGTTTAGGAACCGTTTCTGGATTGAAAGGTTTTATGTTAGCTACACAACCAGCTACAATACACAACAACAAAAGAAACTTAATTGCCATTGATTATTCTTTAAATGGTAAAATAGTAGTCTTTGTGGTATCTATAATACCAGCCTGCTGTACGCCTTTATCTCCCACATGCATTGATTTGGCCTTGATCACCACGTTCAAATGATCTTTTATAACCGGGTTACTGGAATCAATGCTTAAGGATTCACGAATAAAATCAATTGCCTTTTCATAATCATTCAATTTATAATAAATCCAACCTATGGTATCTAAGTATGGCGCAGACTTAGGGACTAACCTAATGGCATTTTTTGCCAATTCCAGAGCTAATTCAAAATCCTCGTTACGGTCTGCAAGGCTATAGGCATAATTGTTAAATGCCTGAGCGTCGGTACTATCAGTAGCAACAAGGTCAAGATATAGTTCATCCGATTTGGACCACTCTCCAATTTGATCATAAATAAGGGCTAAGTTATGTTTTGTATTACGAGAATCAGGAAAAATACCCAACGCTTGCAAAAGATATACTTCGGCATTACTATAATCTTTTACTTGGTAATAGGAAGTGCCCAAAAGGTAATGAATTGTAAATTCATCAGGAAATTTTTCCACACATGAAGCTAGCGCTGTTATAGCATCTTCAGGTTTATTTCTATTCAAAGCTAAAAAACCTTTATTGATAAATCCCCTAACATCATCTGGAAAATTATCTATTAAAATCTGATTATAATTCTCAGCCCGGTCAATTTGTTGATCGTTTAGAAGTAAATTCACTAATCGATTTATTACATTGCTGTTCAAACTATCATTATCAAATGCTTTTAAAATTGTCTTAAGAGCATTTTCTGAATCATCCAATTCTTCGTACAAAGCACTTTCCTGTATCAATAATTCAATAGCAGGCCCTCTGATAGCTTCTATTTCCTTTATTATCATGAGTGCTTTTTCATAATCATTATTAAAAAGAGCCAAATCCCGCATAGTTTCTAAGTATTTTTCATTTTCAGGCTCTTCTTCTAAAAGTAGCCCACAGATTTCTTCTGCCAGTTCAAATTTATTTGTTGCAAGGGAAATTTGGAGTGCCTGTTCCAAACCTTTAAAAGCCATAGAATTGATCCGGTAGGCTTTCAAATAATATTCAATTGCTATATCCCAGTTTTTCTGGAGTCGGGCAAGATCAGCCAAAGCAAAATAGTGATCTATATTAACTGAATCCAGACGAGTAAGTTCTTTGTATACTGCTTCTGCCTGAGGGAGTCGTTTTTGCAATATATAGATTTTACTAAGTATTTCATACGCTTCGATTTCGTTAGGATTCAGTTCTATGGCAACCTGTAGATGATTCAGCGCCCGCTTATTTTTGCCCAGCCTGCGGTAGGCATCAGCAATTGATACATGTATTGTGGACGCATTGGGATCAAGATCCAGAGCTTCTTGAAATTCCAGAATTGCCAGAGCGTAATTGCTCTGATCAACCAAAAATTCACCCTGGATGAAATGATGCAGAGCCAATTCCTGATCTTCTTCAGAAATATTTCCTGTCAATTCGGAAAGAAAAAAATTTATTGCTATAAAACAAAAGAAAATATTTCTCATTCTGCTTCATTCTCATTTTTTTTCATTAAATCAAAAAGAATAATATCATTCCCTCCCTGACTTTTGACTTGGTACATGGCCTGATCTGCAAAACTAATCAGCTCTTTCATAGATTTATGGTGTGTCGGGTATTCTGACATACCAGAGCTGATAGTCATTTTTGCATCCTGCCCATTCATACTGAAAGGATAATCAGCAATATTTTGTACAATGCGCCTGCCTACAGGCATGGCATTTTCTGCAGTCGTATTAATCAAAATAACTACAAATTCCTCTCCACCGTAACGAGCAACCAAATCAATCGCACGAACATTTTCTTTTAATATATTGGAAACCATTTCAATAACATAGTCACCATAGGGGTGCCCAAGTGTATCGTTGATTTGCTTAAATTTATCCAAATCAAACATCATAACCGTCATATAATGCTGGAATCGTTCCGCCCTCAGTATTTCATCCTGAAACCGCTCTTTGAATGTTTGATGATTTAGGAGTTTAGATAAACCGTCATGGGTGGCATCCTGATAAATTTTATCGTATTCCTGTATCCAATACATGGCAGTGCCCATCACTTTGCCTATCAGGATTAAGTTTTCTCTATCTCTATCTGTAAATGGATCAGGGTTCAGTCTCTCCAAAAGAATTGATCCTAAATTTTCACCATCAATAATAATAGGTACACCTAGAACAGCACTATAGCCAGGATCATCATTTGCTCCGGTGGTATTGCGGCCTAAATTTGGATAATCTTTCTTCCAATTCGTTGTATGAATGATTTCTCCACTGGTAATAGGCAAACCATGAAGTGAACCATTTACATTGAATTCACTTCCTATATGCAGGTCTTTATTTATTCCTTCCGTCAATTTCACAATGCAATTCTGCCCAGTACCCAGTCTCTTAGACACCGTTAAACAATCAAACTGATAAGAAAAGGACAATAAATTTCGAAAATGCTCCAATGCCTCGGACTCTTCTGATTTAAAACTTAGCGATGACAATAAGTCAAGAATTCGCTGTTTTCCATCAACTTTGCTAGTTTGAATTTCTAGAAAATTAAGATTTTTCAAACCATAGGAAACAAAGTGGCCAAGTTCTTCTAACACGGTCTTGTCTTTTTCATTAATATCACTGAAATGATTAATCCGAGTCATAACAAAACCAACAATATTATCATGAAGGTAAATCATACTGATGATCACGCACTCGCTCCCCCGCCAGTCTCCTGAATCAAATAATTCACTCCAAGCCTCGGGAAAGTCTTTCTGATGGCATATAGTTTTACTTTCCACAGTCAATAATTTTGAAATAATCTTATTTTGGGTTGAAATTGTATTGGCAAAATCCTTTACTTCGGGCTGCTGGAGTGTAAAAATCTGAAGTTCAGGATCTATCATATAAATAGCAGTCTCAAAACTTTGATCCATAGCTTTCACAGTTGATCGCACCAACATCTGTAGTTCATCATACAATCCTTTTGAAGAGGACATTTGTATATTGTATCGTTCCTTGGATTGACCCATTTCAGAAGCCACGGAATCCAGATTATTTTCAAAGCTATATTCATCTAGAGTATAATTGTAAAACAGTAATAGTAAAATCACTCCAGCTAATATCATATATCTTAGAATTTCTGCTGAGGGGTTGTTGGAGTTGGATAAAAGTGCAAATATAAAAACAGCAAAACAAAAAGCAACAAGTGCTTTTGTAAAATTTTTCAGGTTATTATGCGAAAACATAAAATGACTTTCCTCGTCAACAAAATTAAGATGTTTAGACGGGGATTAAAACCTGTTTAAATGTGATCAATCCTTTACAAGTTGGATTTGTTTTGTATAATCCTTTTTAGGTGATTTTGTTGACTTTTGATCAAGGCTGTCTTCTTTTGCTTCTGCCAATTCCTGTGATTTTGGATTGGATTTGGCTATTTTCGGGCTAGAAAGAGTTGGTACAGGATTCTTTACATAAAACCGATTCTGCTTGGTGAAAGTGTCTTTATCAGGAGCAAATAACTGTAGACTCACAATAAATAATGCAATTGTAAGTCCAGTCATTAAAGATGCATATAACGGAGAAAAACCCAAGAACCTTTTTTGGTTTGGAACAGGATTTAATCTATGTTTGGATTGTTCATTCTTTATGCGTTTCAATAAATGATCATTGAAATGATCTGACACTTTCACTTTCTGTATATTTTTTAATTGATCGATAGTATAACTTACTTGGTCGACCAAAGACTGCGCTTCCGGATCTTCTGTCAGATAGTTTTCAAACTCCTTCCTTTTTGATAAAGTAAGGGAATTATCAATATAGTCTGAAATCAGATCTTCAAATTCGTAACGATTCATTGAATATATATACTCCTTTTTATCTTAAATCTTTCAAATCGGCCTGCAGCTGCAACCGAGCTCTGTTAATTCTCGATTTGACAGTTCCCAGAGGAACACCAACAATTGAACTGATATCATCATAGGAAAGTTCCTGTATATCCCGCAGAATAATCACTGTCTTAAAATGTTCCGGTAATGCATGGATGGCGATCTGGATTCTTTTTTCAGCATATTCATTTTGAACTTCCTGACCTGTTTCAGGCTGGATAGCCGGCAATTCATACTCCCTTTCATCACGGGTCATTTGACTTAGAACGGTAACTTTTCTGCGTTTTCTTTTTCTAAGTTCTGTATTAGCTAGGTTCCTAGCAATCGTGTAAATCCAAGTCGAAAATTTGGCAATCTCTCGATAATAATGTTTTTTTTCAAATAGTTTCAACATGGTGTCTTGAACAACATCCTCAGACTGTTCCATATCACCTAAAAACTGAAAAACAAAATTCATTAAACGATCACGATAACGATTAACCAATTCCACATACGCCTGTTCATCACCAGTCTGGAATCTGGCAATTAATTGCTCATCGGTATAAACAAACGGAGAATCCTGTTTATCCAATGACATGGCAAATAAATTGGAGGAGTTCTGTCTCATCTGAAGTATAAGATGTTTTTTGTCTTTTATCAATCTCACCCAGATATGAAAGCGCTGATTTTAATTTCTCTTTCGTAAATCCCCGGGAAAATTGAGGTATTCGCTTTCTAACTGATGGTGATATGGGCATATAACCACGATATTCTTGAAAAGTTCCATGATTCATTTTAACAAAAAGCATTTCCTGAAATAAACAAGTTAGAGGATATAATAGTGAAATCAATGTTTCATTATGGGTAATAATGGTTTTTCCTAGTTCAATGGTATCTTTCAGGTTCTGACTTCCCAATGCGTTCAAGAACTCCCAACGCTGCCTTGTCCGAATCCAACCCGAAAATTGTTTTAAATCTTCCCCATTAATTGAACTCTTATCCCCAGACCAAATACATACTTTTATAATTTCATTTCTGAGATGGGCAAGGGAATCTCCTGCCATTTCTATCATGATATCTATTAGACTGGGCTGGACTTTTTTCCCTTCTTCTTTGAAAAAATACTTTGCCCATTTTTTCATTTCATTTCCAAAAGGTGTCCGGGTGTCTATAGGTTTAATTATTTCCGCCATCTTCTTGGAAAAAGCCTTTCTATCCATCCAGTCATCCATCGTCATGACAAGCACATGACTTTCCATGGGAGTTCTGCAATAAGAAAAAAGATCTTTGGCGGTTTTTCCCTTTAACTGTTGTGCATTTTTTAAGATAAATAATTTTTTACTGCTGAACAAATCACTGGCGGTTAGCCGATCGATGATTTCTTTCCCCTTCATATCATCAGGCACCATCAAAGTTTTATCAACTATGTGTTCCTTAAAAAACACTCGAGACACATTCTCAATAAAAAAGGATTGTAGAAACTGATCATTTCCTTTTAAAAAATAGAGGGTATTCACGGAACCTGCCTTCATGTTGGATATAGCTTCACTAATTTTCATTTTCCAAACCTGTCCGTGAATACAGACTAACAATGTAGACAGCAATTAATGCAAATAAAAAACTGATCAGCCTTTCAGTAATAAATTCTTTTAATTCTGGAATATTGGCCCAGATTATGGTCGTAAGAAATCCAGTTACCAACCCCGCGATCACCCCTTGTTTTGTCGTCTTCTTCCACCAAAGAGTCATTACCAACACAGGGCCAAATGCAGACCCTAGGCCACTCCAAGCATAACTCACAACACCAAAAATTGTCTTACCAGTATATTGCGAAAATATTGCAACCCCATAAGCTGTTATTCCGAGGATTACTGTAAATATTCGACTGTTAGTAACAGCGCTTAAACCTTTATCCATGATTTTAAATCTGACACCCAAATCTTCTGTTACTGCTGAAGTGGAAACCAGCAATTGAGAATCTGCAGTGGACATCATAGCTGCCACAGCACCGGAAATAAATAACCCGGCCAAGATAGGGTGCAATAGCTTACTAGCCAAAAGTGGCATGGATTGTTCAGGGTCAACGTTCTGAAAATATTCCGGACCGAAGTATATTAGAGCTGTAATTCCAACTAAAAAAGCACCGGTAATTCCAGGTAAGGCCCAGGCAATAGCGATGATCCTGGCTACCCTAACTTCTTTAGAACTTCTGATCGCCATATATCGAATCACAAGATGGGGTTGACCCAAATATCCAAATCCCCAACTTAATCCACCCAATGCTATCATCAGTGCATCAACGCCTTCCCTACCCATAAATAATGAATTATTATGATTTTTAAAAACAGCGTCTGCAGATGCTAACCCTGTGGAAATCGCATTTTCTGAACCGGATAATTCAATAAACCCTGCAATAGGTAAAATAACCAAAGTCCCAATCATCAAAACACCTTGCAAAAAATCTGTCCACGCCACGGCAAAAAAGCCACCCATTAAAGTATAAAGAATAATAACAGCAGCACCAATTGAGATTCCTGTGACCGGGTCCAGATCAAAAAGTGAGTTTAGCACCTTCCCCGAAGCATGAAATTGGGCAGAAACATAAAACATGAAGAAAAAGGCAATGATCACTGCAGAAAACAGGCGAATAATATTAGACGAATCATCGAATCTAATATGGAGGTATTCAGGGATGGTGAGGGCATTGTACTTTTCTGTTTCTTCGCGAAGTTTTTCCGCAATAATAAACCAAGAAGTAATAATCCCTGCAATGATCCCCACTACTGTCCAAGATTCTCCTAATCCAATGGTAATAGCTGCTCCAGGCAGAGCCAATAAAAGCCAGGCCGATTCTCCGGAAGCACGTTCAGAGAAAGCAGTTATCCAAGGTCCCAGTTTTCGTCCTGCAAGCAAATAATCTTCCTGTGTTTTGTTGAATTTGAATGTCCAAACGCCTACACCCAAAAGGAACGCTAAATAAAGGATGAAAATGATACCGATTAAATCCATGTTAAATCACTAATGTTATGAGACCTATACCAAAGCAGTAAAACCCAAAATAATAAAATTTACCCTGCTCCAGCCATCCTAAGAGCCATTTTAATGCTATTACACCCACAATGAAAGAACTAATGAACGCAACCATCGCAACGGTAAAAGGCATTGGTAAGGCCCCTTCCATCTCAAAGGCTGTCAAAAGTGTCGCACCAATTATAGCCGGAATGGCCAACAAAAATGAAAACCGTGCTGCCTCTTTTGGAGATAGTCCTAAGAAAAGACCTACACTGATGGTCATGCCACTGCGGGAAATCCCGGGCATTATAGCCACTGCCTGAGCGCAGCCAATTAGTATAGCCGTTAAAAAAGTATGATCTTTATTCTGCGGATTCATAAGAGATGAGCCATATAATATGATTCCTGTAATCATGAGAGCGGTACCTACGGCACTCACATCCTCAAAAAGAGATTCAAGTAATTCTTTGAATCCCAAACCGATTGCTATGGCCGGTAGTGTTCCAATCATAATAAAAAGAATAAATACTTGGGTCTGTTTTGAACTAATAGAAAATAATAACGATTTAATATCACCAGAAAAAACCACTAAAACACTACATAATGTTCCGAGGTGAACAAGAATTTCAAATTCATTTCCCGGTTGGTCAATACCCAAAATAGCTTGCCCAAGTACCAAGTGACCTGAACTACTAATGGGTAAAAATTCAGTTATGCCTTGTACAAAACCCAGAATAAGTGTCTCTATAAGTGTCATTTTATTCCTTAAAGACGTTAATTAAAATTAATCTGTCATCCCCAACCAATGAGTGCAATCATTCTACCAGCTTTTTTCCCATTTCGCCTATACGAATGATATTTCCCATCCTGGCAGTAAGTACATTCTCTAATTATAGTAATCTTTTCTTTTTGGCCACCAATCTCAAGCAATTGTTTCACTGCCCAGTTTTGCAAATCTACTTCATATCTTCCGTAAGCTTTTTGTCGATAAAATTCGGAATCAATCTGACCAAGTACATCATCTCTAACTTCAAAACAACAGGAATGAATAGAAGGGCCTATTAGAATATTAAAATCAAAGATATTACAAGCTATTTGATCTAATTCATTTTTTATATTACGGATTATACCCCGAGCTAATCCCCGCCAGCCGGCATGAACCAACCCTGCAACAGGTTTAAACCCATGAACAAAAAATATAGGTAAACAATCCGCAACCTGGATTGAACAAACAAGATTAGTATTCGTTGAAAAAATGCCGTCTGAGTTTTTCACACCTCCTGCTTTTCCTATTACGGATATATTTGAAGAATGGGTCTGCTGCGGTATAATCAGTTTTGAGGGATCTAATCCCGTTATCCTAGCAAAATGCTGCCGATCCTGACTGCTATTCGAGCAAAATGATGAATGGGAAAAAACAGCTTTTAACCTTCCATTCCCAAAAATATGAGAATAATCAGACCATTGCTGTACAGTCATTAAGGCAAAGTGACTTGTAACGAGTCGCCGTTAAACACACCCACAGAGCGGATAGATTTATTTCTGTATTCCAGCACTTGAACTGACTGATTGCTATTTTTATTTTTTCCGCCCAATTGGATCGAAGTGGTACGGCCACCAAAATAAACTTGCCTTTTCATATTTTGGTAAAAAGATCTACGGGTGCCATTGGATATTGAACAAATAGAATTAATGAAATCGCCTTGGTCGAAACCAAGGGAATAATAATTGCTGAACTGCAATTTTTCATTTATCATCATGGATGAATGTACATCACTAATAATACGCATACCCTGCACATGAGGTCCAATCACGTCCTGATTCAAAACATCCATATCCAGCCAATTTTCATTACCAATGATAACTGCATCTAAATTGTATAATGGAACCTGAGTGCCTACATAGGTAAGTTCGCCAACACGTAGTGGCAAATATAATGCTTGGATGGTGTTTAAAAATATTTTTGCAGAATCTCGTTTACTCATTGTTTCGGTTCTTTCCCTATCTGGCAAATTAAAAAAATCATCTACATCTACATCAAAAAGTCCTTCCAAACTGTCTATGGTCATATCCATCATATCTACTGAAGAATCTTCTTCCGGCATCAAGGCCCAGGCTTTTTGACGGATGGATTTAAATTGTCGTGCTATATTTTCTGGTTTATCATGATACCATTCCAGCGCTATTGGCTCAATGCCCAGTTGGTTTAATTCGCTGATAAAAAATTTGGTCATCTGCAAAAAATGCCCATCTCCGGGAGATAATATGGCAATCTGCTCCAAACCCATTTCCTGTATTAGTAACTGGGCGGTCCGCTGGGCGATGGTTCTATCTGTGGGAGAAAGAAAAAAAACATTATCGGAAATTTCGGCTAAACCGGTCAATCCAGTTTTCGGTATCAATATTGGTAACGATGATGTTGTTCCGGAAGCAATGAGTATCTGAGAATCTGTCATAGGACCTAATATACCGGTTATGGTGCGATTCAAGGAAATCTTTCTAAGAATCTCCAATGCTTTCACATCGTTGCTTTCAGTATCAAATACAATAAAACGAACCGCAATTTGTGTAATATTTTCATCTATAAATTCTGAAAGGCCTAAAAGATACGATAAACTTTTACCTGAATTGGGACCTGTAATAGGAAGGACAACCGCAATAGTGCTTTGATTAAAAAATTTTCTATTCATGGCCTGTGATAAAGATTGGAAAAATGCCTGGAACCCTGGAGGGAATTCACTATACATTCTTCCTCCAAGTATCAATTCCAAGTCATAGCGGTTGCCATTTTTCCAAGATGCGTAGGCTCTAGCCAGATTTAGGATAGCTCGATTAGACCCATCCTGTTCCTGGAAAAGTAATCCTTCCAATCTATGAGGATCTATATCATTGGCAATACAATTCAGGATGCGTTCATCAATTCCGTGCAATTGGATCGAATCTGTTGACATGGACCGTATTTGGAGATAACGCTTAAACGCAGATGTAATCTGTCCCTGTTTAAGCAATATATCACCCATGAGAATCTGAGCATGGATTTCATAAGGGCTTCCTGGATAACTTGATAGATATGATTTACAAGTCCGCAATGCCTGATTCAAGTCACCTTGGCGATATTGAGATTTTGCCAGCATCAACTGAGCTGCGGGGTCTGTATAATCTCTATCTTGAATGAGAATGGCATGAAAATAATCTTCCGCGAGTCGAAAACGGGAATGATTATATTGTTCTAGAGCCTGTTGGAAGTGTACCCTATATCCCAGGGAATCTAAAGTTATAATTGCATCCAGAGACTGGAATATAAATGGCAGACAAACAGCTAGAACTTTTTGAAAAGAGCGCAGTTGCAATTCCATTTGTTAATTATGCATCGTCCCAGATTTTATCCAATATCCTTCCTTCTAATTCTAATGTATAACCTCTTTCTGAAAGTAGATCATTTTCCAGTATTCCATATTTTACACCAATATTAATTATTTTTTTTACCAGATCATTTTCACTCTTAAACTTGGTTATTCTGTGAAATGAGGTTATAAATTTCCCATTGTCAGATTCTACAAGATTTTTACGGTTCGCTTTTAATTCCTTTGTTTTAAGGTAAGCTAATAAAAAATTTTCATCATAATTATCAGCCCATTTCTTGACCCCAGACATAGTTTTAAACGTACCATTATCATTTTGAATAGTGATCAATTCATTAACAGCATAAACTAAGGCATAATCCAACATAAAGTTCTGACAGAATTTGAGTTGTGTATTGGAGTACCCTGAATCAACCCAGTTTTCTTCAGCCAAGATATACACTACCTTTTTCATTATCATTTTTTGTTTTTGGATATACCTCAGATTCTCTTTATCAACGATCAAGTTCGAAATATGTTCTTGAAACTGCTTATTATTAAACTTTTTTGACATCAATTATCCCTTAGCATTTATTATTTATGTTACTACACTAAAAGGATAAAATACATAATCAATTCCTGAAACTCCACAATAAAACTCCAGTATATATAGTATATTAACCATTTAAAAAGAAAATGGTTTCAAATAATACATGAAGGTTTCAAATAATACATGAATACTTGATTTCTTGACTATATTTATGAAAGATGGTTTTCCCTATCAAGTTAATAGAAAGAAAATCTATAAACTGTTTTCGAAACCAAAATATCCTGGCTGGAATCTTGGTTCTGATCAATCAAGAATTTTACAGCTTCTATCAAATTATTACGGTTATCGTGAAAAAAATATGTTCGGTACAATTCATCATCCATTGTCACAACATTACCACTTTCATCGTAACTAAAATTATATTTTGTTTCCCTAAAATCATCCATATCGCGGAGAAATTCCACATTGGTTTCAACTGTCTTTTTCCCATTTTGTCCGTAAAAGTATTTTATAGACCTTAATTTCATTCCATCCTGTCCGTAGCGAGTGTGCTCAACCAATTTACCGGTCAAATCATAATCATTGATTACTTTGCCGATCATATTTCCACCAGGATCTTGGACTATTTGCTCAATTATATTACCCTTTTCATTGTAGCGTAAAATTTCTATCTCAACCAGGTAATATTGATCATTATAAACCCGAATTTTTTGTCTCTGACCTTGGTCATTTTTTTCATATTCGTATTTGCGATAATTACGGCGCTCCAAAAAACCCTTGGGATTGTAATAACTAGAAGATTCTTCTACCTTAGCGCCGCTGATATCATAATTAACAACCTGACTGGATACCAGAACCATGATGCTTTTCCCCGCAGTCTCTCCCGAGATGTATTCACTGATTTCTCTGGACATAATTCCTTTCGTCGGGATTTGCAGGACTGTATCAGCCACATCTACAGTTTCCAACTCCTCTAATTCCAGATTTTCCTGGTAATTATCCCGTTCAGACCATTCCAACCATTGGCCCTGTTTCCTGCCATCCTTGATCATTCCCAGTGGAATACTGATATCACCATCCACCTTAAATACAAAACCGTTAACTTTTTCATTGTTGAAATTCCTAAAGAAAACACCATCCAGTTCAACAATATCCTTGATATTATATTTTTCTGTCTGAGATTGAACCAGTGGCATAAAAAGAATAATTGCTATCCTAATCTGTTTCATTTTATCCATTTAAATAATTATGGAGAGATTATTTTTTTATTCATTTCTGGGAAGACCATTTTCAAACGTTCTTTCGCGAATTTTTCTGCCATTTTCGTCCCAAGTATAACTAATACCGCTGCCATTGTAAAATTTCCCTGTTTCCATGCGTTGTCCATTCCTGTACCAACGATTAGAGAATCCATCTAACTTTCCATTTCTATAGTGCTGTTCTGATTTTTTTTGTCCATTATTATACCATTTTGTGATAAGCCCATTTTCCATGCTTGTATTAGTCACTGTATCTGCAATAAAATTTCCTTGGTAACGTAGTCCTCCTTTCTCGTCCCAATGCAAAACTAAGCCATGGATCAGATCAGTCACATAAGTTTTCTCACTTTTTTTAATACCATCCTCATACCATGTGGACCATAACCCATTCTTTTCCCCTTCCTTAAAATGTTGCTCGAGTTTAATCTGACCATTGCGGAACCACTCCTTAATTATTTTCACTTCCCCTATTTTATCAAATGATTTTGAACGAAATTTATTACCATTATCATGGAAATCCACTTCCTTGATCTTGCGATGGCTGTTTTCCGTTATATTAAGGTATATAACCCGATCCAGTAGGCCCTGATCATTACGTATCACCTCCTGAATGATATCCTGCCCATGCATTGCAACGATAGGAACAAAAAATAAACTATATAAATACTGCCTTTTCATTGTTTGGAAGTCCGTTTCCCAAAATTAATAATTATTTCAGCATAACCCCAAAGAAGCAGATAATTTATTTATACGTAAATTATTATGTGCTCTAGAAATATGACAAAATAGAATGGATGAATAATATTGTTATATTACTGAAAATCCAATTCTTATGATTGCTTATAAAAAAATCTTATAATTAAGTATTATTTTATCAACTTTCCGTTCCGGTAGTTCCTCTCATAATCTATGCTGCCATCCTCATTCCAAGCTGTCCATTTTCCATGGGGTACACCCTTTTTCCATTTCTTTTCACTCGCTTTCTTTCCATCCAAATACCATTCTGTATCAAATCCATATTTTTTTCCATTTTGATAGGTTACTTTCATCTTTTCTTGATTATTATCATACCAAATAGTAAAAACACCTACTTCTTTTCCATTCTCAAAAATCCCCTCTGATTTTTTAATCCCATTGGAGTGCCATTCACTTTGCAGACCATGTTTTTTATTCTTTTTGTAGGATCTAAGTGATTTCAATTTCCCATCTTCAAAATATTCACACTCTGTTTTATCCAATAATTTTCCACTTTCATAGTTTGCTTCAAATGTTTTATTACCTTCTTCATTCCAAATCGTTAATAAACCATCTTCTTTTCCGGATTTATAGGTCCCCTCAGATGCTTTTTCCCCATTCTTGTACCATTCAATATTCAATCCATCTTTTTTCCCATTTTTATAGATCTTTTCAGATTTGTTTTGCCCATCCTCATAATATTTCCATGAATGAACTTCAATTAACTCACCATTTTTGTATCTATTTTCTGAATTTTTTTTCCCATTTTCATACCAGATTCTATGTAAACCATCTTGTTTACCATCCTTATAACTTCCTTCTTGCATGATCTGTTTATTTTCATACCAAGAAATCCAATTACCAATCCATAGACCATCACGATATTTCCCTTCTAATTTCTTATGTCCATTCGAGTACCAATCAATGAACAATCCATCTTTTTTGCCATTTTTGTAGGCACCTGAGAACTTTTGATTGCCATTTTTATACCAAACATTCCAAGACCCATGTTTTACCCCATTCTTATAGTTTTCTTCCTCATATCTCTCACCATTTTCATACCATTGTATATGCACACCCTGTTTTTTACCTTCTTGAAAACTTCTTTCTATTTTTTTCTGTTGGTTGGTATAATACTCCCATAGTTTATTATTAATCAGTTGTCCATCTACATAAGTACCTTCTGATTTCTTTAATCCATTTTCATACCAAGTTGTGAACAACCCATATTCCTTTCCTTCCTCATAGTTGCCTTTTGATTTTTTGGCACCACTATCATAATTAAGTGTAATCTCACCATTCCATATCTGCCCATTTCTTGTTTCCTTTTGAATATTCCCATCCTTGGTATAGTAGATATTGATATCATCTCTTATACTAGTTGTATATAATTCTCCAGTAGAATAATATTGAAAAGTCTTTTTATATAGTTCCCGGTTTGAAGAAAATAATTTTTCTTCAATTAATTCTCCATTTGTATCCCAAATATGCCATAACCCATCTTCTCTATCACTGGAATAGATGCCCCTTGAGTGTGGTTTCCCATCTTTATGCCAACTGATGTACATACCACTCCGTTTATCATTTTCATACATTTGTTCTGATTTTTTTGCCCCATCATCATACCAAGTTGTAAACAATCCATTTTTTTTTCCATCAGAATAATTCACCTCTGTTTTTTTGTTTTCATTCTCAAAATATTCCCATTCGGTACTTTTCAGCAATTTTCCATTACTATAAGTATTATCAGATTTCTTAAGGCCATTCTCAAGCCATACAATAAATAATCCGGTCAATTTTCCTTCTTTATAAACTCCTTCCGTTTCCTTTTGACCATTTTGATACCACGATAAATAATTCCCAGATTTTTGGTTATTCTTATAAGATTCAATAAACTTTTTTACTCCGGTATCATAAAATCCTTGATGAGCAATAAGTTTTTGATTAATGCCTCTGCCTTCAAAACTAAGAACCAGTTTTTTTAAACCATTATCATGTCTTTCAATAACAATTTCATGTGTGTCTGACTTTTGAGCATAAGAAAAGGACCACAAAATGCAGATTAAGATTGTGATAAAATATTTATTCAAAATGAATGGTTCCTTTGTATTATAATAGCATATGGTTTGAGATATTATTAATTTGTTTAAGGATTTCCGCTACGGCACTACTACTCATTTATATAACTTTATCAACTAGCCATAATTCTATCAATAATGCTCACATTTATCAGTACCATACACTCTCTAAATAAGGGGATTATCAAATACCTCATTTTAAAAGACACCACCTTTTTTGTCGAAACCTTCCTAAATGTAATTTTAGTGCCAAATAATTATTAAAAAAATAAGCAGTGAAACAATCAATTTGTTATCCAATTAATCATCTTTTTTTTTCAATTTCTCTGCTAACTCATGCACTATCGACAGTTTTTCCCATTTATCCCCTTCAACCATCTTCATTATCATATTTTTAACGAAACTTTTGTATTCAGGATCTCTGCCTTCGCACAATGTATCTATATAATGCTCTAATGCTTTTTCTTTCTTTATCATTAAACTGCCTTGTACTTACAATTTTCATAATAATATTCTATCTAATAAAAACACCATGTAAATGGGGTTTATTAATATACTGAAGGATTAATTATAATGACCAACTTCACCCCATATTATTTACTCCACAGTGACAATGTACTCTATGTAAGGAGGAACAGATGGAACCCTTTTCTCTGTTTTGATTACATAATTACCACTCACAAATATCATTTTACAAATTACAAAAAACCATTATCAAAGAACAGAATACGTCTTTATAAAGAGATTATTAAACTCCACAACAAAGATTGGGTATACACTAAATTCCATCTTCATTTAAGAAAGAATGATTTTAAGATTGGTAAAAGTAGGACTGTTTTAGATAGTATGATTAAGAAAAGAATTAAAAAAGAACAAATACTTAACTAACCTCTTATAATAGATAGGTTTGTTGATTTCAGAATGGAGGTTTTAAGGAATTGAATAAAAAAAACCCTATATGACCTATGTGGACACCGACACCATTTCACAGATGACGGTTTTCAGTACTTCGATTGTTGGAATTATCTTATAAAAAAGAAATCAAGAAAAGAACCAACTGTTGAAA
>CAJWLO010000012.1 GCA_913043235.1 uncultured Fidelibacterota bacterium | reverse complement strand
ATGATCTCAAATTAAAAAGTAAATTTATGCCAAGTGGTGCTGGGCATGATGCTCAGGAAATTGCCCAGATATGTCCAATAGGGATGATATTCATTCCTAGTAAGAATGGCATAAGTCACTCTCCAAAAGAATATTCGACAGCAAATGATATTTCAAACGGAGCAAACGTTCTTCTTCATACTGTTTTAAAAATAGATGATCGCCCCTGATTAAATAGAGGAGACAACAAATGATCAATTCGCTAAAAAAATTTGATAAGCGATATCCCTTTGTACTCGTTGTATTTTTAATTCTACTAGGATCTGGTTTATTATATGCACGTTTAATGAATTATATAAGGTGGCCTAACGTAATGGGAATTGTTATAATTGGTGAAGGATTGTATCTATTTTATAAAAGGTATTTGAAATAAAAATGATAAAAAACAATAAGATGAAAAATCTTTTAAAAATATTATTAATTACTTCATTTGTATTTTCACAAAAGCCACGCGCAAGAGACTTGGGGGTAAATTTTTATGGTACTAAAAATTCTTTTTTCTAAAACATCAATTATCACACAAAAGGTTATAATCTCATGACTAAATTCCTTTCTAAAGCTCTTGAAGGGCTTGTACAATCAGATATTCGGAAAATGACTGTCGAATGCGAGCGAGTCGGTGGACTAAATTTAGGCCAGGGGATATGTGATTTGCCTACCCCTCCAATAATTTCTAAAGCTGCAATTTCGGCAATAGAATCTCAAAAAAGCACATATTCATACGCTGAAGGAGTGATTGATCTTCGACAAATAATTGCTAAAAAGCTTGAGAGGGACAATTTAATAAATGCAGATCCAATCTCGGAAATTTGTGTAACAGTTGGAGCTACAGGTGGATTCGCTGCCACTATCCATGCCTTATTAAATCCTGGTGACGGTATCTTGATTATGGAACCCTATTATAGCTACCACCTTAATATTGCTAGAGTTGCGGGTCTGGACCCCCAATTTCTTACCCTAAGTCCACCTAGGTTTAGTCTTACGGAGGAAAAGCTTCGAGCTGCGATTTCACCAAATACTAAAGCGGTAGTTTGCTGTACACCATCAAACCCAAGCGGAAAAATGTTTGATGAAAACGAATTAAAAATTCTTGCCAAAGTAGCGCACGAATATGATTTATTATTAATAACAGATGAAATCTATGAATATATCCGATACGATGGTCGTTCCCATATTTCACCGGCAACTGTAGGAGAATTATGGGAACGTACAGTTAGCATTATGGGTTTATCCAAAACATTTAGTATAACGGGCTGGCGCATGGGTTATACAGTTGCTCCGGCATATCTCATGAAAGCAATTACTTTAGTTAATGACCTCTATTACATTTGCGCTCCAACGCCTCTGCAACATGGAGTTGCTGCAGGATTAAATATGCCAACTAGCTATTACGATTCCCTACAATCATCTTATCAAACCAAGCGTGATAAGATTTGTACCGCACTCGACGGAGTTGGCATGACACCAATAATTCCTCAAGGAGCCTATTATGTTTTAGCACAAATTGGTCATCTTGGCTTTGACACCGCACATCAAGCATCTATGGCCATTTTGGAGGAAGCGGGGGTGGCGAGTGTTCCTGGTTCTTCTTTTTTTCAGGGAGAGGCAGGTGAAGGTCTTATACGTATATGTTTTGCTATGGATGAAGAGGTTATTGAAGAAGCCTGTAGGAGATTAAAGGAATATGGACATATTTAATTCAGCACAGTATTCCAATCATGAGAGAATTATTTTTATTAATAATTGTCAGGTAGGTTTAAAAGCAATTATTGCAATTCATGATCGAACCTTAGGGCCTGCACTTGGTGGTTGTCGTTTTTGGAACTATCGCGACGAAGAGGAAGGACTTTATGATGTTCTTAGGCTTTCAAAAGGGATGACTTATAAGGCTGCTCTTGCAAATGTTAATCTAGGTGGTGGGAAAGCAATAATATTTGCTGATAGTCAAAATAAAAAAACTCCTCAAATTATGCATGCTATGGGTACTGCAATTAATGAACTTAAAGGAGAGTACATCACCGGTCCTGACATTGGTACTGGTGTAAAAGATATGACAATCATTCACGAAAAAACTCCTTATGTGATTGGTGTTGATGAAGCTTATGGAGGATATGGTGATCCTGCTAGATCGACATCATTGGGTGTATTTATGGGCATAAAAGCTGCCGTTCAATATAAATGGGGCGCGTCAGATCTTAAAGGAATTAGAATTCTTATTCAGGGATTAGGACATGTTGGGATGAATTTGTGTAATCATTTACACGGAGAAAAAGCAACTTTAATTGTTTCAGATATTGATTCAATTAAAGTACAGGAAGCACAAAAAAAATATCAAGCTATATCTGTTGAGCCTGAAAAAGTTTATGATGTTGAAGCTGATATTTTTTCCCCATGTGCTTTTGGTGCAGTAATCAATGACAACACTATATCTAAACTTAATTTTAGCATTATAGCTGGAGGAGCAAATAACCAGCTAGAATATAATAAACATGGAAAACATTTATTCGAAAATGAGATTATTTATCTTCCCGATTATGTCGTAAATGGAGGTGGATTAATACAAGTTGCAGCCGAATGGTATAAAGAACCTTATGAAGTATATGGTCCAAAGGTCAAAAAAGTTTATGACAGTTGTCTAAATATTATAAAAAAATCGTACAATGAAAATATTGATACTAATCAAGCTGCTAATTTAATTGCTGAAAAAAAGATTAGTGAGCAGCAAAAAATAATATAAAATTAAATGAACAAAATTCGAAGTTCCTGGAGCAGTAATTTGGGATTTATACTTGCTGCCGCTGGTGCGGCTGTAGGTATTGGTAATCTTTGGAAATTTCCATATATCGCTTGGGAGAATGAAGGGGGAGCATTTGTTTTAATTTATATTGGTTGTGTTTTATTAATTGGGATACCAATTATGTCGGCAGAATTATTTATTGGTAAAAAGTCTAAACTTAATCCTGTTTCTGGTATGCTTCAGCTTGGTTCCGGATTGCCCGGAGGAAATAAATGGAGATTTGTCGGTTGGCTTGGCATAATTAGTAGTGGCATTATTCTTTCATATGTTAATGTGATTTCTGGATGGGCAGTATTTTATTTTCTTAAATGTATAGATTGGTCTTTATTTGGATATACTCCTATTGAAAACCATTTCAATATTTTTCTGGAGAATAGTGTATTACAATTGATACTTAGTTTACTCTTTAGTATAGCTACCGCTACTATTGTAATGAGGGGAATATCAGGGGGAATAGAAAAAGCGAATAGGTTATTAATGCCAGCTTTATTCATTCTTTTAGTGACATTATTATTGTATACTTTTGGAATGGAGGGATCAGCCCATGCCTTTAAATTTATTTTTGAACCTCGTTTTTCAAATTTAAAAATAGAATCAATATTGGAAGCCATGGGTCAAGCTTTTTTTTCTCTTTCATTAGGGATGGGTGTTATGATTACATATGGATCATATCTAAAAAAACATTCAAAAATATTTAATAATGCTATAATAATTGTATCTATGGATACCTTTGTTGCATTAATTGCATCAATTATAATGTATACCATAATATTTACTTTTCCACAGATAGAATCTGGAATTTCTAGCAGTACAACCGGAATGCTTTTTACAACACTACCGCCTCTATTCTATACTGAAATTTCATGGGGTAAACTTCTAGGTCCAGTTTTTTATCTCCTTATTGTATTCGGAGCATTTTCATCCACTATTTCTTTACTTGAGGTTGTAGTAGCATTATTAATTGACCAATTTAATTTTTCAAGAAAGAAAGCTACTTTTATTTCAGCTATTTCAATTTTTATAATAACGATTATGGTCGTGCTATCTTTGAATTCACAAAATGGGTTTTCAAATTTTAATCCTTTTGGGAATTCACATTCTGGTATTCTTTATGAATTAAATCAAATCATATTCAGAGGTAAAATGGGATTTATGACTATAGCTGATCATGCGGTAGCAAATTGGTTATTACCCTTAACTGGTTTATTAACTACTTTATTTTTTGGGTGGTTTCTACCAAGAAATATTGGAAAAAATGAAATGAAAAAGTTTTTGTTCGGTAATAAGGACAATAAAATTTATACTATTTTTATGTTCTTAATAAAGTTTGTGACTCCAGCGGCAATATTATATATTATTTATAGTATCTTGACAGGTGCTTCAGATTTTACTTAATCTTATTGATAGTTAGGATTATGAATATAATTAATTTAGATGGAGCTTTTGGAAAAGAGATAAATAACCTAGATCTTTCAAAAGTGTTATCAAAAGATGAAATCCGAAAAGTTATTTTGACTTTTCATGAAAACGGATTAATTCGGATACCGGGACAAAAGCTCAAACTTAAAGAATTTGAAAGATCTGCAGAAATGTTCGGTGAAATAAAACCGCATTTCCTTGATCATTTGCGATTTAAAGGCCATCCAGGAATTCTTCTTTTATCTAATATCATGGAGAATGATCAACCAATAGGAATATATGAAGGGGCAGCATTTTGGCATACGGATGTAGCTTACGAAGATCCTCCAAATACCGCAACAGTCGTTTATGGTAAAAAATGGCCAACAGAAGGATGCCCAACGCATTTTTCCAGTACGTATGCAGCGTATGATGCACTTACAGATGTAGAAAAAAAGGAATTTGAATCATTAAAAGTAATTCATCATTATGGAAACCGCTCAGATATGGATGAAAATTCTCAATATTCGGCGGAAAAACTCACGGAAGAGCAAAAAAAGAAGATTCAAAACGTATACCAACCATTGGTAAAGACGCACCCCGTAACAAAAAGAAAAGCACTATATGGAATAGCAGGAAGTTCATTTGGAATAGTTGGTATGCCGGAAAATGAAGCAATAAATTTATTAGATGAATTAAAAAAACATGCATTAAAGCCTCAGTTTAGAACAACCGTTGATATAAAAAAGGGAGAGGTTGTTGCTTGGGATGCTTACTGCACCTTGCATAAAGCAACTCCACAAAAAATAGCTACAGGAGAAAATGATGCACGTTTATTATGGAGAGCAAGTATGGTAGGAACGGCCCCTGTATTGGAAAAATATCAAAGTTTATAAATATTTACCGAAATCCTGTATTTATAAAGGTTGATATAATTTTCATCAGAGAGGGGGTAGTTTTTCCATTATTTTACATCTGGAGAAAATAAAGATGATAAAAAAAAATAAGATCAAAAATCTTTTAAAAATATTATTAATTACTTCATTTGTATTTTCACAAAAACCACGCGCAAGAGACTTGGGGGTAAATTTTTATGGTACTCCTGGTAAACTAAATGCAATAACCGATGTAAAGGGTATTGAAGTTGGTCACAGTACAATTATTTCAGGAAAAGGTAAAAATATTTTAGGTGAAGGTCCAGTCCGAACAGGTGTTACAGCAATTTTCCCTAGAGGAAAACAGTTTAGTCCCGTTTATGCAAATTGGTATAGCTTGAATGGAAATGGTGAAATGACAGGAACCACTTGGGTTACGGAATCAGGATTTTTAGAAACACCAATAATGATAACAAATACAAACAGTGTTGGCATTGTAAGAGATGCGGTGCTTAAATGGTTTGTTGATTATAATTGGTATGGTAATGATGATTGGTGGTATACATACCCAGTAGTTGGAGAAACCTATGATGGGTTTTTAAATGATATCTATGGTTTTCACGTAACTGAAAAACATGTATTGGAGGCTATCAAAAATGCAAAATCCGGCCCAGTAACAGAAGGAAATGTCGGCGGAGGGACCGGAATGCTCACCCTGGGGTTTAAAGGTGGAATAGGTACGTCATCAAGAGTGGTTAAAATAAATAATAAAAAATATATTCTTGGTGTTTTGGTCCAATCCAATTTTGGAAGCAAAAAAAATCTTACTATAAGTGGAGTACCCGTAGGCAGAGAATTAGCAGATACTCCCGGTATAATCTTCAAAGCGCCGCCAAGTAATACTCGAAAAGAAGGAGATGGATCAATTATAGTTATTGTTGCCACGGATGCACCATTACTTCCTCATCAATTAAAAAGAATTGTCCATAGGGTTCCTTTGGGTATTGGATTGGTAGGTGGCAGGGGCTCAAATGGTTCAGGAGACATATTTTTAGCTTTTTCTACCGAAAATAATAAAGCATTTAATAGAAAAAGAATCCAAACGGTAAAAACATTACCAAATGATCAAATTACTCCATTATTTGAAGCAACAGCACAGGCCGTTGAAGAATCAATTATTAATGCCTTAATTGCTGCTGAGACTATGGAGGGAATTAATGGAAATAAGGCCTATGCCCTTCCTCATGATAAACTAATTGATGTCCTAAAAAAATATAATCAAATTGATTAAAATAGAGAGCCTAAAAATGAAGAGTCTTTGCAAAATATTATTGATAACATCATTTGTTTTTTCACAAAAACCTACCAAAAGTTTTAACTAATGATTATAATTAGTTGTTAAAAAAACTGAAACTCAGAAAGTTTAATTAAATTGAATATCTCTTCTGTAAACAATTTTGTCGATGGAAAGTTTTCCGATTCCTCCAGTAACAAACTTGATGTTTGGAGCCCTATCAATGGTAAAAAAATTTCAGAGGTTAATTTATCGAACGCTGATGAATTAGATAAAATTGTTTCCTCTGCGCAAAATGCATTTAAATCATGGTCTCAGATTGTATTAAAAGATCGGGCTAAAATTTTTTATAAATTTCGAGATTTATTACAAAAAAATATTGATGATTTGGCTGTAGCTATTAGAGAGGAAAATGGTAAAACGATAGTGGAAGCAAGAGCTGAAGTAATGAACGGTATTGAACTTGCAGAATTTGCTTCTTCCATGCCACAAATCATCAACGATGAAATTCAAGTAGTCAGTAAGGGTGTAGAATGTCGATCTTCGCACTATCCTCTTGGAGTAGTTGGATCAATTACACCATTTAATTTTCCCATTATGGTTCCTCTTTGGACCATTCTTAATTCAATTGTATTAGGCAATACAATGATCTTAAAACCTTCTGAAAAAACACCTTTAGGTGCAACCCTAATTGCAAAATTATTAACAGAGGCGGGATTGCCAAATGGAGTATTTAATATAATAAATGGTGATAAGAATATTGTTGAAGCCATGTGTAATCATAAGAGTATTAAGGCACTCACTTTTGTTGGTTCAACTAAAGTAGCAAAAATTGTATATAGAAGCGCAACTGCATCCTTAAAAAGATGTATATCATTGGGCGGTGCCAAGAATCATTTAATTTTATTGCCTGATGCTCATAAAGATATGGCTGCTAATGATATTATAAATTCAATGTCAGGATGTGCTGGTCAAAGATGTATGGCAGCTTCAGCGATGGTTGCAGTTGGTGATACACAATCAATTATTGAAAAAATTTGCGAGAAAGCATTAACAGTGATTCCCGGGAAAAATCTAGGTGCAGTAATTTCAAAAGAATCAAAAAGTAGAATCGAAAAATATATTAGTGATGCAGAAAAAGCGGGTGCTAAAGTTTTAGTTGATGGCCGTGGTGTAATCGTAGAAGGCAAAGAAGATGGATACTACGTTGGCCCAACTGTTATTGATTATGCAAAACCTGATATGGCAATTGCTAAAGAAGAAGTATTTGGACCAGTTTTGGTAATTATCCGAACAAATGATATTGATGAGGCTATAGCCATTGAAAATAGTTCAAACTATGGAAATGCATCGAGTGTCTATACCCAAAACGGTAACCTATCTGATTATGTTACGAAACGTGTAAGCGCCGGAATGGTAGGTGTAAATATTGGAGTTCCTGTACCGAAAGAACCTTTTTCTTTTGGTGGTTGGAATGATTCTCGATTTGGTGCTGGAGATATTACTGGAAAAAGTTCAATTTATTTTTGGACGAAACTAAAAAAACGCACCACAAAATGGAATCCTGAAGCAAAAAAAGATTGGATGACCTAAAAACAATTAGGTGTTATTTACTTATGCTAAATCAAACTTATTTAAACGATAATTTAAATTATACTCTTTTCCCCTGGTTGAAGCAGAAAGGTCTTAAACCAATACATTTAGATCATGCTGAAGGCATTTATTTATATTCAAAAGATGGTAAGAGATACATTGATTTCTCGTCACAACTTTTTAATGTGAATATAGGTCATGGACGCAGTGAAATTACCAATTCTGTAGTTTCCCAAATGGAAAAAATCAGCTATGCTAATCCAAGTTTTTCAACAGATATACGAGGAAAACTAGGAAAACGTCTGGCACAAATAACCCCGGATAATATAAATAAGACATTTTTTACTCTTGGCGGCGCTGAATCTAACGAGAATGCAATTAAATTAGCACGCATAGTCTCTGGTAAACATAAAATAATAACTCAATATCGTTCATATCATGGTGCGACCTATGCAACTGCATCTGCTGGCGGTGATACTCGGAGATTTGCCATTGATAGTCAACAGGCTCCTAATTTTATAAAAGTTGAAAATCCATATTTTTACAGATGTCCATGGTCTTCAAGTTCTATGGAAGAATGTGGTGAAAGGGCTATAAATAATCTTGATATGGTGATCCAATATGAAGGTCCCGATAATATTGCGGCAATAATGATGGAGGGAGAGTCTGGTTCAAGCGGTTGTATTAAATATCCTCCGTTGTACCTAAATAAAGTCAGTGACCTTTGTAAAAAATATGGAATTATTTTTATTATAGATGAAGTTTTAAGTGGATTTGGGAGAACAGGTAAATGGTTTGGGTTTGAGCATCATAATATCAAACCAGATATTATTACACTAGCAAAAGGTTTAACCTCTGGTTATTTACCTTTAGGGGGCGTCTGTGTTTCTGATGAAATAGCCGACCATTTTAATGAGAAGTCTCTTCCACTCGGCCTAACATATTCAGCCCATTCTGTAAGTTGTGCAGCCGCTTTAGCTGTGATTGATATTTATGAGAATGAAAATTTAATTGAAAATGCCATAGCTATTGGTAAATACACTGACAAATGCATGAAACAGTTACTGCAGGATCATGTGTCAATTGGAGATTGGCGCAATACTGGAATGCTTGGTGTAATCGAATTGGTAAAAAATCGAGAGACTAAAGAATCATTCGTTCCTTATGATGCTAAAGGAAATGAATTGGGTATTATGAATGATGTGTCTGCTAAAATCAGCGAATTAGGAATGTTTACTTTTACTAAGTGGAATTACATTTTTATTGCACCGCCTTTAATTACAACCAAAAATCAAATTGATGAGGGGCTTGAAATTATCTCTAAAGCCATTTCTATTGCTGACGTTGTCTGTGAATAGGATTATATAGTAGTGCTTCTAAAACTTTGTGTCCTAATTCTTTATTTTGGACTTCTTTTTTATATTGGCCTTTGGTCTTCACGTAAAGTAAAAAATATTAAAGATTATTATGTTGGGGGGAAGCGACTAGGTTACTGGGTTGTAGCATTCTCCACGCGTGCGACGGGTGAATCTGCTTGGCTATTGCTGGGTCTTACAGGATTGGGCGCTGTCGTTGGTATAAGTGCTTTATGGGTCGTTTTAGGTGAAGTTCTTGGTGTTGGTATCGCATGGTTTTTTATGGCTGATCGTTTTAAGAAGTTTAGTGATCATTTTGGCTCCATCACCGTGCCGGATTATCTTGTTAGTCGATTTAAATCAAAAACACATATTTTGAGAGGATTGGCTTCATTAATTCTTTCCATTTTTATTATTATTTATGTTAGTGCCCAAATCGATGCGACAGGTTCCGCTTTTGAAGCTTTCATGGGTTGGAATTATTTTACTGGAGCACTTGTAGGTTTTTCAATTGTTTTATTATACACCATATTTGGAGGATTTATAGCCGTGGCTTGGTCAGATCTGCTACAGGGAATTCTAATGTTTCTTGGGCTAGTCTCATTACCAATAATTGCATTATTTTTTCTAAATAGCAGTCAGCCTTTGTGGAACACATTAGAAATTATTGATCCTGCATTGGTTTCAGTCTGGGGCTCTGGTGGTTTAAACAGCATAAATATTGCAACTATTATTGGATATGCTTTTATAGGACTTGGCTTTCTTGGTTCTCCTCAAGTATTTGTAAGATTTATGTCAATAAAAAATAGTCAGGAAATTAAAAAAGGTCGATGGGTTGCAATTATTTTTACACTTATAACTGATACTTCAGCTGTATTTATTGGGATTTTGGCAAGATACTTTTTTACCGATACAGGTGTTGATGTGGTAAGTATGCTTGGTAATAATGGTCAAAATTCCTTAATAATGTTAGTCCAACATACTCTTCCATTACTTTTCGTAGGAATTTACATGGCTGTTGTTTTAGCAGCAATAATGTCAACTGTAGATTCATTGCTGGTAGTAGCATCAAGTGCCATTGTTAGGGATATTTATCAAAAAATAATACACCCAGAGATTAGTATTAATGAATTGACAAAACTTTCACGTATTGTAACATTTAGCATATCACTTTTAGCATTAGTAGTTGCTATGATTGTGGCTATTTCAACACCTGAACGTACAATTTTCTGGTTTGTAATATTTGGTTTCCATGGTATAGCCGCAAGTTTTTGTCCAACTATAATATTATCTTTATTTTGGAAAAATTTTACCGAAAAAGGTGCGATCGCTTCTATGATTGTTGGTTTTTTGAGCATTCCAATATTTAAATTTTTAGTTCCTAATTTAGATACAATAGGAATTTTTTTTGATAAAACAGCAGAATTGCTACCGTCTTTTATATTAGGACTACTTACAGGATACCTTGTATCAAAAATATATCCCGATAAAAAACTTACTTACGAATTTGGGAAACTCTTGAAAACAGTCAAAAATCAATAAAGTTTAAATTTTACCAGCCATTAATTCATTAATTTTGTATACTCTTACACATTATACCAATAGAGGATTAACATGAAAAGAATTTTTATACTATTAATCATTTCATTTTTAGTTTTATTCGCTTGCGTAAACCAAAGACCATATGACATTATTTTATTTAATGGTACCATAATTGATGGCACCGGAAAATCTGGTATGGATGGTTCCATCGGAGTATTAGATGGGAAAATGTATTTACTTCCAAAGAATACAACAGCTAAATCCAATCAAATAATTAATGTAGAAAACTTAGTCATTGCACCTGGGTTTGTTGATGTTCACAATCATACAGAACGTGCGTTGATAAACTCTGAAAGTAATTTGAATGAAGCTTTTATTCGCCAAGGTGTTACGACAATTCTCGGAGGACCGGATGGCTCTCTTGGCCCAAATGGAATACAAAAATTAATAGGAGCCATGAATGATAATGGTGCTGGAACAAATGTTGCAACTTATGTGGGACATAACGCAATTCGTAGAGACGTAATGAAAGATGATTATAAACGATATTCGACAGAAAAAGAATTAGATGAAATGCGTAAGATGGTTCAAGAAGGAATGAAGATGGGTGCAGTTGGATTTTCAACTGGTCTGATGTATAACCCTGGTAATTACGCCAGTAAAGCGGAGGTGATCGCTTTAGCTAAAGAAGTAGAACCATATGGTGGTATTTATGACTCTCATGTGAGAAATCCAGTTCATGATTTGATAGGATCTGATAGAGAAGTAATTGAAGTATCGAATGCGGCAGGGATTGGTGGAAAGATTGGTCATTTAAAGTCTGTCGGTTTGCATAACGCTGGAAAAATTAAAGAAGTAATAGCACTTGTAGATTCCGCAAGAGACGCAGGTCTAAATATTGTTTCTGACCAATATCCTTATGATGGTGCAGCAACTGCTAGATTGGCGAGAATTTTCATTATCCCAAAAAATATTGTACCAACAGATTTTCCAGAAGTAGATGACAATGCATTTGAGGAACGATCTATTTCTATACTGAAAAATTTACTTAAGAATAAAGAAGACAGGGAACAGATTAGAATCGTTAGCGAAAATGGGGAAGAAGGCAGTTTTGCTTGGCTTAAGGCAACAGGCTATACAAGTATGCGAATTACTCATAGCCAGGATTTCCCTGAATTAATAGGTATCTATCTTTCCCAATTGGCAGAACAAAAAAATCAAAAACCTTTTGATGCAATCAGTGAATTGCTACTTAAAGCAGATAATCCAATATATATTACTCTAGGCGCAATTAAAGAAAAAGAAGTTCAAGATTTATTAGTACAGCCTTGGAATATGGTGGCTAGTGATGGTGCCTATTCCTTGCCTGGAGATAAAGGTGGCCATCCTCGTTCTACTGGAACTTTCCCAAGGGTTTTAGGGCACTATGTACGTGAATTACAAATCTTAAGTCTTGAAGAGGCAATCCGTAAAATGACTTCATTCCCAGCTGATTTTATCGGGTTAGAAGCAAGAGGGCGGATTGCAAATGGTTTACCAGCGGATATCGCAGTATTTAATCCTGAAACAATTATTGATAAATCCACTTTTGTAGAGCCAAATTATTTTTCTGAGGGTGTAATTCATGTATTAGTAAATGGCCAGTTGGTTTTATTTGAAGAGGAGATTACGGGAAAGAAACCCGGAATATTTTTAAAAAAACAGTAAATAGTATTTACGAATTAATTATTTTTTTCTGCATTTAAAATTTTAATCTACCTTTATTAATTATCTTATTGTAATTCTTTGAATCCGTATCACTTTCAGTATTAATAATTAGTATTGTAGAATTTTCATTTAATGAAATTTTGTTTTTGAATTCAGTATATTTTTTTTCTTTCGATAAAGCTAATAATGCACCTAATCCACCTGCTCCAGATTCCCCTGCTTTTATGTGCAAATCCTTATTTAAAGGATAGGCTAATAATCTCATCGCTTTTTCTGCTAGACTATCAGGCATTGAGATTGCTCCTATCAAACTATTCTTTAATAAATCCCATGCTAAAGTTGAAACTGTCCCAGCATCAAGACCGGCCATAATAGTTGTTTCATTATTATTAACAGTTATTCTTTTTTGTGATTTAATTGATTCAAATACACAATTAGCTGATAGGGGTTCTACTGAAACAAATAGAGGTGGATTTTTCCATTGACTCATTGCGTAGCTTATAACTGAAGCTGCCCAACTGCCAACTCCAGTTTGAAGAAACATTAAATCAATTTTTGTATTATTCAATTGATTTGATATTTCATGCATCTGAGTCCAATATCCTTTCATTATATCCAAGGGAATTTCTTCATATCCGTCCCAAGCAGTATCTTGGATCAAATACCATAAATTATCGCCATGATTATTGCTTTCTAATACCCGTTCATTCGCAATTTTAACTGCATGGTCATAACCTTTATCAATTACAATCACTTCCGAACCTTCACTTTTAATTGCATTAATTCTTTCTTGAGTAGTTCCCTTTGGCATATAAATCAAAGCATTCCTATTTAGTTTTTTGGCCATCCAGGCTACAGCACGCCCATGATTCCCATCTGTTGCCGTACAAAATGTATTTACTTCTGGATATTTTTCAATTATCCGATGCATTGCATATGAAGCACCTAATGCTTTAAATGCTTTCAACCCAAATCGAGCACCGTCATCTTTTATTAGAATGTTACCGACGCCTAATTGTTTTGCTAATGAAGGCAGTTCAATTAGTGGAGTCTCATTATTTCCAATAGACTTATGAAATTCGAAAATCTCTTCGGGATTGAGAAATAAGCCATTTGATTTACGTTTAGCCTTTTCCGGGTTAAACATTTGATTTTCTAAAACGTTAATACTCATAGATTATAAAAATTTAATAATTATATTAATATAGACTAAATTAATTTTCATTAAACTAAATCAAAAAAATAGAAAGCGCATGGATATGTTTAATAAAATAAACAATAACATCGGTTTATTGTTAATAGTTGGTTTAATTACATCTGGATGTATAAGTGTAAAAGAGCAAAAAGCTTCAATTTTACCAAAAGCTAACATATCACCAAAAATCACTAATGAAGATTTTGCTCGTTCAGATAAATTTTTATCTTCCATTGGTACCGTACCAAATGAAGTTTTAAACGCTGATATTAGTTATCAATGGTTAGATAATGGTAAAGAACTATTTTATAAGTTTCAAGAGCCAAGCAAAACACAGTATCTGAAAGTAAATAGTGCTACGGGTCAAAAAACAACATTGTTTGATCATGAGCAAATGGCTAAAGCTATATCTGGGGTCTTAAAAGAAGAAATAAGCGCCGATGCATTACCTATTGATCATCTTTCTCGGATTGATAACAACAACTACGTGGTAAATGTTCGAAATAAGAATTTGGATTGTGACTTAGTGGCTATTCAGTGCGATACTATTCCTACACCTGAAGCAACCAACCCCACTTCCAATGTTTCTCCCGATGGTAATTACACACTTTTTAGCCGCGATTATAATCTTTGGTTAAAGGAAAATTCCACTGGAGAAGAAATTGCCATCACTAGCAATGGACAGCGAAGTTGGGCATATGGAAAATCACCAGAATCAAGTACTTCAGAAATCACAAAACGTCGCTATGGTATAAAACTTCCTGTTGGGGCACTTTGGTCACCAAAAGGCAAAAAATTTATCAGCTATCAGCTTGATGAACGTCACTTATCGGAATTGGCTTTAGTCCAAGCACTTCCAGAAGATGGTTCCTTCAGACCAAAACTGCATACCTATCTCTATGATCTTGTGGGTGATAAACCTTCTTTAGCGAAACTATTTATTTATGATGTTGAACAAAATACAAGAATAGAACTGAATTACTCTGCATTGCCTTCCACATTATCTGTGCCATTAATACGTGATTATATAAAGTGGAGTAAAGATGGTAAACAAATTTATTTACTTGATGCACAAATGGATAACCAGCTTATGAAACTTATACGTGTTAATCCCAACAGCGGAAAAACACAAACATTGATCGAGGAAAAAGGTAATGGAGTTGTTCTCCCAAATGCACAGATTTTTAACCCTCCTAATGTACGCATCCTCGATAATGGTGATATTATATGGTATTCAGAACGAAGTGGGTGGGGCCATCTTTATCTATATGATGGAAAAACTGGCGAACTAAAAAATGCTATTACTTCAGGAGAATGGTTGGTCAGGGATATCATTTTTGTGGATGAGAAATCCAGAGAGATATGGGTGTCTGGTTCAGGTCGTGAAAAAGGAGAAGATATTTATTTCCGAAAGCTTTATCGTGCACACCTGGATGGATCAAAGATAGAATTGCTAACAAAAGAAAAGGGTGACCATAATCTATGGCCAGATCTAAATCCCAAATTAGCAGCAATGAGTGGTTTGCCACCCTCATTATTAAAACCGCCTATTGTTTCATCATCAGGTGATTATTTTGTTGACGTGGTCACTTATCCTGATAAAGAAGGAAATTGGAAATTGCGTAATCGAAATGGAGAACAAGTGGTAGAACTTGCAAGCGTTGATTATTCATTGCTTCCTCCTTTCGAGAAGCCAGAAACTTTTACTGTTAGGTCTGCTGATAATCAATATGATCTACATGGCGTTTTGTTAAAGCCAATTAATTTTGATCCCAAGAAAAAATATCCAATTATTGAATATATTTATCCGGGCCCTCAGGTTGCGGTCGTTCCAAAAACATTAGGAGGTGGTTTTTCAATATTTGGAGGTAATGCACTGGGATTAAACCAATCCCTCGCTCAGTTAGGTTTTGTGGTTTACATGATTGATGGTCGCGGTACACCGTTGCGCTCCAAGAATTTTCTTGATTATTCTTATGGTCATATGGAAAGATCTGGTACATTAGAAGACCACGTACATGGTTTAAAAACATTGGCCAAAAATCGACCTTGGCTGGATTTAGAAAGGGTTGGTATTTATGGATCATCGGGTGGCGGTTTTGCTACCGGCCATGCCTTACTAGACTTTCCAGATTTTTATAAGGTTGGCGTTTCTAGTGCAGGCAACCACGATCAACGTTCTTATATCCGATTATGGGGTGAAACCTATCATGGAAAACCAAATGAAGTTGATTATGAAAAGGTTTTTTCAGGAAATAATGCAAAAAACTTAAAGGGGAAATTATTGTTAGCACACGGTGATATGGATGATAACGTGCATCCTGCAAATACAACACGTCTTGTTGATGCACTTATCAAGGCAAATAAGCAGTTTGATATGCTGATAATGCCCAATGTTGCGCATGGCATTTCGGCTGAACCATACTTTCAGCGCATTACACAAAATTATTTTTTAAAGCATCTTATGGGTGCCGATTTACCCAGTGAGGTTGATCTACACCTACCAGGTACTATAGATTAATCTTAGACCGTTAGAATAATGACTTTAGAGAAACTGCTATCAATCCTTTCATTATTTTTGTTACTGATTGTTGGTGTCTTTCTATTTATTGAAGAACAGCCAAATCGATACATTACTAATGAATTAGGTAATACCACGATTCTATATGAAGGCCATGGTATAATTCATGATACTCATCCTTCTATGTTGATTGGAGGTCTAGGCAAACAACGGTCCAGACCTATTTTCTTTCTTGCATCATTATTTGGGATTCTTGCTTTTTTATTTATAATCACTATCATTTTTTATGGAATGCGAACAAAGGCGCCTGCAAGAAACCCCAAAAAATGGTTGCTATACTGTAGTATTGTAGTCGTTTTTACTTTTTTTGGAGTATTGTATTCTTATTGGAATTATATAAATAATTTAGAACTTGTACTGTTTGGTTCATTACCGATATCTGCTTCGTGGGTAGTTTATGGTATTTGGTTTACACCTATTTTGTTTAGTCTGGTATATATTTTTGGTTTTGAGCAATTTATCTGGAATAAAAATGATGAAGAACAATTTCAAAATCTGCTCAAGAGAAAAAATAAGGTTGACCAATAATATATATGGAAGATTATCGTAACTCAATTACCGTACTTTTTGTAATTATTTATATGGTGCTATGTATCATTATTGGTTTATGGGCGATGAAAAGAACAAAAAATACTGAAGATTTTTTCATGGCTGGTAGGAAGTTGGGGTTTTTTATAACTGCAATGGCCATGTTCTCAAGCCTTATGAGTGGCTTCGGTTTTGTTGGAGGACCGGGACTAATATATAGAATGGGCTCTTCAGCTTTCTGGATGTTTATGTCCGTAACAATGGGTTTTTTAATAATGGGTGTTTTGCTCGGGAAACGTATTCGCCTATTTGGTGAATTTACAAAATCGGTTTCCTTACCGGATCTAGCTGCTGCCCGTTATAAAAATGAAACAACTCGTTTATTAATGTCCATTGCAATTATCCTTGGGGTTATCGGATATCTGGGTACGCAGATCATGGCAATGGCAATTGTTTTGCAATCTGTAATAAATAATGTTGATTGGATACCTAATATTAGTTCAATGACATCAATACTTATTTCAAGTTCTGTTTTAGTTTTTTATTGCGTAACTGGAGGTATAATTGCTTCAGTATATACAGATGTTGTGCAAGGTACAATAATGCTTGTATCCGCTATATTAATATTTTTCACAGCCCTTGCAGCAGTTGATGGAGGTTTATCGGGAATGGCTACTACTATGTTTTTGGATGATCCTGAATCAATTGGTTCATTTGGAACACTTGGCATGATTGGGTGCTTATCTTGGTATTTTGTGTTTGCGGTGGGTGTTTCTGGCCAACCACATTTAATCACAAAATTGATGATGACACGAAATGTTTCACAAAATAAGCAAACGGTGCCTTTGAGCATGATTAGTTATGGAATTTCTACGTTGTTAATAATTGGTATTGGTTTGGCGATAAGGACTTTGGTTTTACAGGGTATTCATCCCTCACCAGCTAAAGCAGATGATGTTGCAGCCTTATTTTTACAGAGTTATGCGCATCCTATCCTCGCTGGTGTAGTGATTGCTGGTCTATTTGCTGCCGTTATGTCTACGGCTGATGCATTTTTAAACATTGGTGTTGCAGCAATTGTTCATGATATACCTAAAGCTATTGGGCGTACTTTATTTAAAGATGAATTATACTGGTCGCGGTTAATGACCATAATCTTAGCTGTTGTGGCAATTATTTTTGCGCTCTACTCCAGTAAAGAAATGGTTGCCCTGCTTGGTGCGTTTGGCTTTTCAACTTTTGCAGCTGCTATTGTTCCTACTATAGCCATTGGGCTTAACTGGAAACGTGCAACCGCAACGGCTGCTAATGTTGCTATGGCAGTAAGTCTTACTTTAATTTTTTTCTTACAGTTGGGTAATATCAACATTCCATACGGTATTGATAAAGGTGCGATAGCAATGCTTGTTAGTTTAGTGCTTTTCTTTTCAATTTCTTTTTTTTCGAAACCTCCCAAAATTGATCCTTATATTGATGAGATTATGGATCTATAGATATAGAATGGAGTAAAAATATGTCATCTCTTTCTCGCTGTAATAATATTAACGATATAAGAAAACTGGCGAAGCGTCGCTTGCCAAGGGCCATGTTTCATTATATTGATGGTGGTGCAGATGATGAGGTGACTTTGCGTCGTAACACAAGTGCCTATGAAGATTATGACCTCCAACCAAGTTTTTTAAATCCGGTTGATAAGATTGATACCCGAATTAATCTTTTTGGCAAAAATTTGGATATCCCCTTCTTTATTGCGCCGACCGGTATGTCACGCCTATTTCACCATACAAAAGAAAATGCGGTAGCACGTGCGGCCGATAAATATGGAACTGCATACACACTATCTACTTTGGGTACAGCCAGTCTTGAAGAGATCGCAAACGAAACAGATGGGCCCAAAATGTTTCAAATATATATTCTTAAAAATCGAGAACTCACCAAAGAATTTGTAAGTCGATGTAAAGATGCTAATTATGATGCTCTTTGCCTTACGGTTGATACCCCTATGGCAGGCAATCGTGAAAGAGATAAAATAACGGGTATGACTATGCCCCCTCGTTTTACCTTTAAAAGTTTACTTAGCTTTGCGTTACATCCTAGCTGGTCTTTTAATTTACTTTTGCATCCTGATTTTCGTTTGGCCAATGTTGCCCATAGAGTTGATGCTCTAGCTAATAGTACCATGAGTCTTATTGAATATGTTAATAGTCAGTTTGATCGAACAGTATCATGGGATGACGTTGCTTGGCTTATTCAAGAATGGAATGGGCCATTTATTATTAAGGGGTTGCTGACAGCTGATGATGCAAAAAGAGCAAAAGATGTTGGTGCCAGCGGAGTGATGATTTCAAACCATGGCGGTAGGCAACTTGATGGTACACCGGCGCCAATTGATTGTATAGCGTCCATGCGTGAAGCCGTTGGAAATGATTTGGAGCTTATAGTGGATGGTGGGATTCGGCGTGGGACCCATATTTTAAAAGCATTAGCTTTAGGTGCGGATGCTGTTTCTATAGGAAAAGCATATCTTTATGGACTTGGTGCTGGCGGGCAAAAAGGCGTGGAATTGGTACTCGGAATGCTCCGGAATGAACTGGAAAGGGGTATGGCTTTATTGGGTGTCAGTTCTATTTCTAAACTTTCAAATAAATATATTCAGAGACGATTATAGGAGGAGTTAATTATGCATAAACAATTTTTTGGTACTATACCCAACTGTTTTTTCAACTGGGAATGAACTGTTAGCAGATACAAAAGATGAAGAAAAACGGATCGCCTCATTAAAATAGATATCGATATTGGAGACCGATACTTCTACCAGATTCGGGCATTATTAATTTTATTTTAGACAAATGATTGTAATAGGTCTCATCCAAGACATTATTAACTTGAAAGATCAGCCGGTGGGAGCTATTTAATGCATAAAAAGAGTAACTGCCAAAAATATCAATTAAAAAGTATCCTGGAGTAAATGTTTCAAATTCTGAAATCCTATTTTGCTTAAAACCTCTTGTCAATCTCAGTGTTCCGGAAAAATTCTGATCTGATTTGGTCGAAAACAAAATTTTCATTTTATCTGCAGGCATGTATGGAAGATGGTTTTGATTCGATGTATCCTTTCCTCGGACCATTGAAAGATCAGCAGTAATATCGAATCGGTTACCATAATAGGCGAACTGGACTTCTCCACCACTAATTTGTGTCTTCAGGCCAATCATACGATATTTATACAACCAACCGCTTGATCCGCTGCCCCATTCAATAAAGTCAACACCGGCACAGGGATGTTGTTGGCCTGGAACAAATGGTTCTGCACATTCTCCCATTTTAGTGTATTGATGGAAATTAGGGCTATTATTCAAAAAACCATTGATCATGAAAGCAAACCGGTCTTCTTTATATTGGAGAGATGTTTCAATACCGATAGTTTTTTCCAGATCCAAAGTGGGATTACCGATCTCATAACTGTAGCTCCCGAGATGAGGACCATCTGAAAATAGGTCTTCTATACCCGGTGCTCTACCAACACTCATTAGGGTTGTTGAAAATTGCCATTTTTCCCAAGATTTGATGAGTGCACCGGATAATGAAAGGAATGAATATGTTTTTCGATTCACATCCTTAGTGTCAATATTTGAGAAATCAAGTCTGGTCTCTGGGTTAACAATTGAATATTCTCCACGAAAGGCGCCTTGACCTGTTAAGCCAAAGATTTTCTTTTCTTTAAACCCGAAAATAGAAAAATTGGATTCGGTTGTATTAGGAGTCCAATAAAAGCCCCCTGCTTTGAAACGGCGGTATTGGATCGATCCCCCCAACTCTCTTTTTAAACCTGTCATTTTCGTTTGGATTAAGAAAATATCCTGGCCGAGTATCACGGAAGGGTATTCCTGATTCAACTCGAACTCGGAGTGAGAATAGTGAATAAATTTTTGATCCAGATCAAATGTCTCAAAACCGATTAGATCAATATCCTGATGAAAATTTAATTTTTGAGTGGTCTTTTCCATCTCCATATCTACGCCGCTGATGTGTCCCTCAGCACTTCCTGGAATTCCATAATCCATAGTAATATGTTCAATGGATATGGTTCCTCTTTTATGACCCTTAAACCGGGTTAATCCGATAAATCCTTCGGTTGTATTCAATGATGTATTCTTTAAGGTCCCCTGAGGTGTTTGCTGGTCTCCAGCTTTTCTATGACTTAAGGAAAATCGCAGATTATTGTTTTGGACAGGAGTCAGAACAGAGAAATTATTGAAAAAGCCCTGATTGCCTGTTTCATATCCCGATGTTAAATATGTATGCATGTGATCGAATTCAACCACAGGAATTTTATTTTTTTGAACATCGATCACACCGCTTATGGTGTTTGACCCAAAGAGCAAGGTACGGGGTCCACGGACAATTTCGATTTGCTCTACACCTCCCAGGTCCATACTTAATGCATGATCAACGGAAGTCTGAGATAGATCACCAATTTCAGCGCCATTTTCAGTGATTAGGAAACGATCTCCAGAATATCCTCTCAAAACAGGACGTGTGGTTCCTTGGCCCATGGACTGAATCGTAACATTCATTTCATTTTCCAGCGTTTGAGCAATTGAGCCCTTCATTTTTTCCTGCATACTCTTTCCTGAAAGAGAAAGGTTAGAAGGTAAATTTGTAGGGTCGAGTTCGGTATGGATCTCTACATTAATTTCTTCAAAATGAATGATTTCAGGCTCAAGAAAAATTTCGCCTACATCAAATTTATCTTTATCTATAATATAGATTATGGAAGTATCTCGGTAACCTACGTTTGAAATTTCAAGCAGGATTCTTTCAAAGGGAACATTATCAATTATAAAACGGCCAGTTTTGTCTGTGGCAGACCCCAGTTTTAAATCACTAATATAGACATTGACATTGGGTAAGGCTTTATTGGTGTTTTCCGACAAAATTCTGCCGGTGAGTTGAGCGTTTTGCGCATGCAAATTAACTGTTTGCAAAATGCATGCGCAAAAACATATTGGTAAGGTTTTATTGAACAACTACCGGAACATTGGTCGTGGAAGTATAATCTGCGTGTCCATCGTGCATCAATTCCAGCTTGAAACTGGTTGAGCCTGCACTGACACCTGTGACTTCTAATGCCATTTCTTCACCATGATCATGATCATCATCATCTCCATCGCCATGCTCTTCTTCAACTTCAATAGTGGCAATACTAGAATTGAATCCAGATACTTTTAATTCGCCTTCTTCATCATGGTCATCATGTTCGTCATGTTCTAATTCTTTACCATCATCACCAAGAAAATGAACAGTCAGTTCCAGTGTCTCGTTAACACTTAATGTGATTGAGCCATTTTGAGCTCCTTTGAATTCCTTATAGACTTGTACTCCAGCACTATTTTCTAGGATAAATCCTTCAGCATCAGTGTGCTCTTCTTCATGATGATCATGATCATCATCCTCACAGCTGATTATAAATAGTGATGAGAATAAGGCAACAGTCATTATTAAAAAACGTAAATTTATTTTAGTTTGAGAAAACATTATTTTTATCCTTTTGAAAATTATTTTGAAAGATTAATGGATTTATGAAATCCATTAATGGTATGATGATTTTACAAAAGGCTGGAGGGAGGAGCTCTGGAAGCATATGCTACGGCAAAATTATTGAAAATGACATTTGAATTGTATTTATGGAGGCATTCATTTTCATTCCCAATATGATTTGGCATATTGTTGAGCACAAAATCGAATCGTACGTTCTTTAAACATACTTCACAATCCAATTTCCCTATAGCGTGCTCATTATGCTCACATTCATTTGAACACATGCTGTAATTATCGTCTTGCGACCAAATCGCAGATTCAAATATATGTAACTGGAGGTTCAACACCAGTGCGGCAAGCACCAATGAAATTATTCGTCTGCCGTGAATCATAGACGTGGATATTATGAATAATTTTGTGACAAAAAAATTTTTTTGTTTGTTACCACCCTTATTTATTCGGTGTACTATATATCTTTTATTAATAAGAAAATTTGTGTTAGTTTTAATCAACTCAAGTCAAGCAAATGATAGGAGACAGACCATGATACAACTAATTATGAACACATTGTTTAGCTTTGTATTCTTTATTTCGGCCGGAACGATTTTGGATACGAAGATTAAGTTTCACAAATTCGATAAAAAGAACTATCGTATTATTTTTAACCTAAAAAATAATGAGTCTGGACACTCCTTTTGTATTAAACATGCTGCCGTAGAAAATATTAAGAAAATAATTCGCTACGAGGACGGTGTACAAAGAGATATTTACAAGGTATCAAAACCTGTTAAAGAAGGGGACAATTAAAGTTCCTTCTTCACTTAACCTCTGATAAAGGAGCTTCTTTAGGGAGGCTCCTTTTTTTTATGTATTGGTACACTATTTATTTAAAATTTAAACCTGAATTCAAAGAGGATAATAACATGTTATGGCTAAAAAGAATGCTACTGGGAGGTTTTATAGCGAATGTAATATACATTGCTTTTATGTTTCTGCTTCCAAATTTATCAATATTGGTGAATACATTATTATCTGGTTCATGTACGGGAGGGATTCTATTTTTCCTTATAAAAAAAGGACATATTTAATACAATGAAACGATTTTTATTAATACCTGTTTTGTTCATGACATACACTTTTTGCCAGAATGGTGATAGCCAGTGGAATACTCAGGCCCTCCAAAGGTTGATGCATGAATGGGATATAAAACTTGAAAAAATGGAATTGCACCTTCAGGCATCCATGCGCCGGAATGAAATTGATATGTGGATCATTATGTCTAGGGAATTCAATGTGGACCCTATGCTGCAAATGTTTGGAGACTACGGTATCTCCGGATGGTATGGGCACCGGAATGCCTACATTTTTTTTGACACAGGTAATAAATTGGAAAGAACATTAATTGGGACCCACCAAAGTGGGCGCATGAAGGATTTTTTCCCTACGATTATAAGCTACGGTCAAGAGGGTTTAAAGCCTCATCTTCAAAAGTATATAAATAAAAGAAACCCTAAAAAAATTGCCATCAACCGCTCAAGGACAGTTTCAATGGCTGATGGTATAACAGTAGAAATGTTAAAATTTCTGGAAGATGCTATTGGTGAAAAATATGCATCGAGATTGACATCAGCACAACCTTTAATCTTTGATTATATCAATCATCGAACACCAGCAGAACTTGCAATTGAAAAAGAAGCCAGTCACCGTACTTGGTTTATTTTAAAGCGCGCATTCTCAAATGAAGTCGTTACACCAAATAAGACACGCTTAATGGATATTTATGGGTTCATCCTACAGGAATGGCAGGATCAAAATCTGGAATTTAATTTTTCTCCCGGGATTACCATTTACAGAAGGGGCGTTAAAGGAGGTATTGATGACACAGAAAACCCTTTAGTAGTTCCTGGAGATTTATTGCATGTTGATTTTGGGGTGCGATTAATGGGTTTAGTGACGGATCAACAACATGTGGCTTACGTTTTGCATCCCGATGAGACTGAACCACCTGATGGGCTACAAAAATTGTTTCAGCAATCCGTGATTGTTGGTGATCTTTTTGCAGAAGAATTGAAAGCAGGAAATATTGGGTACGAGATAAAAAAGACAATTGAATCAAGAGCTGAAAAAATGGGGATTCAGTCCTCAATATACGGTCATACTCAAGGTAATTGGGTCCACGGCGCTGGAGCACGAGTGGTGTTTGATTGGCCAGATCGATATGGTGATTTTGCCCGTGAGCCGGTTCGTCCCACAGAGTTTTGGTCCATCGAATATAGTGTGCAGGGCAAAGTACCAGAGTGGGATAATCAAATGGTGCGCATCCCTAGAGAGGAAGATGCGGTTATTGAAGAAGACGGAAGTAAAGCAACCTTTATTATGGGTCCACAAAAAAAGCTCTGGCTTATTGAGTCAAAAAAATAAACTCTAATCATGCGCTATAAATTATTAGGTAAGACTGGTGTAGAAGTCTCTGAATTATGTTTGGGCACAATGGCTTTTGGCGGTGATGCTGACAAAAAAGAATCCGCAAAAATGTTCAAACTTTGTCGGGATGCGGGTATAAATATTTTTGATTGTGCAAATGTATATGAAAAAGGCCGTTCGGAAACTATACTGGGTGAATTAATTGCCGATAGCCGAGATGAGCTAATCATAACAAGTAAAGTATATTTTCCTATGGGTGAATATATTAATGCTAGAGGTGGGTCCAGAAAACATATAATGGCTGCTCTAAACAATAGTCTCAAGCGCCTCAATACAGATTTTATTGATATTTATTTTCTCCATCGTTTTGATGATTATACTCCATTAGAGGAAACATTAAGAGCTTTAGAAGATTTAGTTGCAAGTGGAAAAATATTATATCTTGGTGCTAGCAATTACGCTGCTTGGCAAGTGGCCAAAGGGCTGGGTATTTCAAACAAAAATGGCTGGAATAGATTTGAGTGTATTCAACCTATGTATAATCTTGTAAAAAGGCAGGCGGAGGTTGAGATTTTACCTATGGCCATGTCTGAAAAAATAAGTGTATTCAGCTATTCACCATTGGGAGGCGGGTTATTAACTGGGAAATATGCTGAAGGTAAACGCCCAGAGAATAGTCGATTGGTTAAAAATAAAATGTATGCAGAAAGATATAGAAACCCTTCACTATTTCATACTGCTGAAGCACTTCAAAAATTGGCAAAAGAAGAAGGCCTATCACCGATAAGTTTGGCATTAGCTTGGGTCAAAAGTCATCCTGCGATAACGGCTCCAATAATTGGTGGTAGAAATGCTGAACAGTTAAAGCCTTCTTTGGATTCAATGAAGATTGAAATGACAGATGAATTGCGGAACCGCATTTCAGAATTATCACCTGAGCCTCCTCCCGCTACGGACAGGAATGAAGAAAATACTGAATTCAATTATGGCCAGCGATAAGGTCCGGCCATTTCGAAAGAAATTTAAATGAAAAAATTAATTTTATACTGTTGGATAACCTTGATCTATAGCCAAACACCTACTGAGGTATACCTCTTTGAACTCAGTAAAGTGAATGGTCAGTATTCCCTTACTAATCCTGTCAATATTTCAAATAACCCTGGTTATGACAACCAGCCATCATTTATGAAAAACGGGCGGCAAGTATTGTTTGCCTCTACACGGAATCAACAGACTGATATAGTTAGCTATAATATCCGAACAAAGAAAAAAACGTGGCTGACCAATACAGAGGGTGGCGAATACTCGCCACTACAAATTAGGTCCAGTAATACCTTTTCGGCAATTCGCCTCGATCCTGATGGTTATCAGCGGCTTTACTCGTACAGCATGTACTCCGGAAAGTCAACAGAACTGGTGAAAGATTTAAAAATTGGTTACCACGGATGGGTTGGTAGAGACGAGCTTGTTTCTTTTGTTTTAGGAGAACCATTCACACTGCAGCATTCCAACATAAAAACGGGTGTAAACACAATTTTAGACGACACCATTGGCCGAACCATCTTAAAATTACCCAAGTCCAATCAGGTTGCATACATTAGCAAAAAGCAAACACCATGGACGGTGAATACTGTCGATCTGGAATCTGGAGAAATTGAAATCATGATTCACACACTAGACGAATCGGAAGATTTTGTGGTCACCCATTCCGGCGTCCTCATTATGGGGAAAGGGAGTGTCCTTTATAATTTCGATCCATACAACCATTTGGATTGGGTGCGAATCGCCGACCTCTCAAATTATGGGTTAAAGAGCATCACCCGGTTGGCGATCAGTCCAAAGGCGGATAAGATTGTTATAGTGGTGGAGGAAGAATGAAACGATTTAATTCCGGATTGGATAAGGTGTTGGGATGAGAAAAATTACATTTATATTGATACTGGGTTTTGTTTTTGGTCAAACACCAGATAATTATGAAGACCTCCAAACCCTCTTTAAGGATTGGCGCGTATTTGAAAGTCCTCCCTTATTAAATGGAGCGCCGGATTATACCAAAAGGCAGTTCAAAAAACGGCATCGTCCATTCAAGGCACTGCAAAAACGATTGGCCAAAATCGACACCACCGGCTGGCTTGTATCTATGCAGGTGGATTGGCAAATCGTGGAAGCAGAAATGAATGGTTACGATTTCAATCGCCGCGTTCTGAAGTCCTGGGAAAGAGATCCCGCTTTTTACCAAACGGTGTGGATGTACCAAAGTGACGTCCCCGCTCATGAAGGACCCACTAACCACGCTCTATTGGAATATTGGCAATACGAATGGCCATTAACAGGAAAATATAAATCCAAATTTTTACAAGAATTGGAACTCATACCCGCATTCCTGGAACAAGCAAAAAGTAATCTCAATGGGAATGCGAGAGACCTGTGGGTTGCAGGCATTAATGATATCCAGAGTCAAGGAGAAAGTCTCAAAACCATTGAACAGCAGCTTCTAAAATACCAAGACCGGCGAGCCGATGAAAAGCTCCTGTCAGCTGCAGGAAAGGCCCAAGTCGCCAATGAGGCCTTTATTCAATGGCTGAAAGGCGAAGCACACAAAAAGACGGGGCCATCTGGTATTGGTAAGGACAATTATACTTGGTATCAGAAAAACGTCCACCGCGTTCCCATCACCTGGGAAGAGGAAGTGCAGCTTCTTCAACGGGAATTGGATCGGGCTTGGTCATCATTAAAATTAGAGGAAGAAAGAAATAAAAATCTACCTCCTCTAAAAGCAGCCGACACGCCAGAAGAATTTGCTGAACTAACCGAAAAAGGTGTGCAGCGCATGATGCGGTTTTTAAAGGAAAATGATATAATGGTGATTAAGGATAATATGGAACCTGCTTTGAGAGCGCATATGGGTAAATATGTCCCCAAAGATAAACGAAACTTTTTCTCCATCGGTCTTCATATGGATCCCTTACCGTTATATTCCCATTTTTACCATTGGTTTGATCTGGCAGAAGTTCGAGACAATCCAAATCCAAACCCAATCCGCCATGGACCACCTCTTTATAATATGTATGATTCGAAAAGTGAAGGTATTGCCACGGCGGTGGAAGAAATGTTCATGCATGCGGGCCTGTATAATGATAGTCCTCGATCCCGGGAGATTGTTTGGATCATGCTAGCCCAGCGTGCTGCCAGAGGATTGGGTTCACTCTATGCCCATGCCAATATGATGACCATGGCAGAGGCGGGGCAGGTCCATGTGAAATGGACACCCAGAGGATGGATGGAGCGAGAGCCTCATTTGCTTCAGTTCGAACAGCATCTCTATCTGCGCCAGCCGGGGTACGGCACTTGTTATATCACAGGGAAATATTTGATTGAAAACCTCATGGCTCAGTATGCAGAAAAGTTGGAAACAGAAGGTAAGCTTTTCACATTGAAAGAATTTTTGGATCGATTCAATCGGGCGGGGCATATCCCCGTAGAGTTGGTCCGACAGGAAATGATGGCGAATTAATTTGAAATTCTAAATTATGAAAAAATTATTCTTTATTTTTTGTACTTCATGGCTTAATGCTCAAGAAAGCTATCCTGTTGAATGGGAGGTTGTGGCAAAAATTCGAGAAGAAGGTTTTCTGCGTTCAGAAATTGCCAATACATTGTCCTATATGACCGATGTTCTGGGTGCACGCCTCACCAATTCGGAAGATATGCGCCGAGCTCAGGATTGGGCAGTCAAGGAAATGCAGCGCATCGGGCTTAGAAATATTGAAATAGAACCCTTTATGGATTATGGTGTGAGCTGGGATAATACCTTTTTCTCTCTCCATATGATTGAACCTGATTACCAGACCATGGTGGGGTATCCTATCGCCCATACGCCGGGTATTAATGGTAGACAAAAACTTGAAGTTGTAAGAACTGATATTAAGACAAAAGCTGACTTAGATAGGTATCGCGGACAATTGAGAGGAAAAGCTGTTTTAGCTTCGCCCCAGGTTTCAATTGATCAGAATCGTTACCGTGATGGAATTGAGCGCTATACGGAAGAACAGTTGAAAGCTATTTCAGAAAAGCCTCTTCCAAAACCTCCCAGAGGTCCTCGTGGACCTGTCAATCCAGACTTAGTTGGTTCCGAGGAACGAAATGCATTCTTCAAAGCTGAAGGTGTTGCTGTGATACTGGAATCCCCCAGTGGTTGGATCGCCGCTGTAAGAGGGTTTGCCCGACCCGGAGCAAAAAAGGATAAATGGGATCGAAAAGGAACAACAGATCATCTGCCTATTGTTGCCGTCACGCCTGAACATTATAACCGTATGGTGCGGATTACAGAACGGGATATTCCCGTAAAAATTGATATTGAAATTCAAACGGAAATTGGAAGAAAACGCCGGGAAGCACGTAATGTGTTGGGTGAGATTTCTGGGACTGATTTAAAAGATGAAATGGTAATGTTAGGTGCTCATTTTGATACGTGGCATGCAAGCCCAAATGCCTCAGACAATACATCTGGAGTAGCAGTTATGCTCGAAGCCATGCGTATATTAAAGGCGATAGGCGCGCAGCCAAGGCGTACCATCCGCATTGCACTCTGGTCTGGAGAAGAGCAGGGGCTCCATGGCTCCAGGGAGTATGTAAATAAACATTTTGGGAATCCAAATGATCCAGATGTGGGAAAGAAAACTGGCTATGATAAATTTTCAGCTTACTTTAACCAAGACTACGGACCTGGACAATATAGAGGTATTTACTTACAGGACAATGAATATGTGCGAGAAGCATTCACTTCATGGATACGCCCATTCAAGGATTTACAGATGAATACTATTGCATCTCAAAGTGTGGGCAGCACAGATCACATCCCTTTTGACCGGGCCGGTTTACCTGCCTTTCAATTTCTTCAGGATCGTGTTGGTGGTACTGGCGGCCACACCAATTTAGATTTTTTTGATACAATTCCAATTGACGATATCAAAAAAAATGCTGTAATTGTGGCATCATTCGTATATCATACAGCAATGCTCGATGAAAAACTCCCTCGGAAGGGGAATTAAATGAAATGTTAAATCAATATGTCATTCTTATTGATCTGTATTTGTCTTAGGTATGATATACGAAAAATAATTAATGTAATTTTAATCGGATTTTTTGACTAAAGGAGGTTAGCAATGTTAAGATTAATGAAATCAATTTTTATCATCTTTTTAGGCTCGACCATGCTCATCGCTAGCGATGATTGGTCCAAGAACAAGAAGGCCATCGACAAATCTATCGATAAACACCGTGAAGCCCTTATCAAAATTAGTGATGCCATTTGGCATAATGCTGAGTTGGCACTTGAAGAATATAAGTCCTCAAAAATTTTAGCGGACTATGCAGAAAAGAACGGCTTCAGTGTAGAACGGGGTGTGGCCGGGATGCCCACTGCTTTCATCGCCACCTATGGTTCAGGCCGTCCGCGGATTGGTATCCTTGGTGAATTTGATGCTAACGCAGGAATATCACAAAAACAGCAAGCCACAAAAGAAGCCCTTGTTGAAGGCGCTCCAGGCCACGGGTGTGGGCATAATATTTATGGAACCGGTAGTCTTGGTGCCGCCATCGCCATTAAAGAATTGATGGCCAAAGGTAAACTGAAAGGGACAATTGTATTTTACGGTACGCCCGCTGAAGAGACCATTTTTGGTAAAGTTTGGTTCGCCCGAGCCGGCCTATTTAATGACTTAGATGTATGTATGGATTGGCATCCCGGTGCCGATATGGAAGCGGCCACTCAGAGTAGCAAGGCCCTCATTGACTTTCGCGTAAAATTCACTGGGAAAACCGCCCATGCCTCTGCAGATCCATTCAATGGATTCAGTGCTGTGGATGGGATGGAGCTCTTTACCACAGGCATCAATTATTATCGAGAGCATATCAAACCCACAGCCCGGATTCACTACCAAATTGAAAAAGCTGGTGATGTGGTGAACGTAGTCCCGGACAAGGCCCAAATTTGGGTTCGTGTGAGAGAGAATGATCGGGAGAGTTTGAACGTGGTGTATGAGCGTGTAAAGAAAATGGCTGCCGCCGGGGCACTCATGGCCGAAGTGGAACATGAGATTCAGCTTATTTCAGGAATTTATGAAATTTTACCCAATCGCCGCGGTGCACAAGCCATTCAAAGTAATTTTGAAATGCTTGGACCAATTACTTACACCAAATCAGAAGACGAATATGCGAAGGCCATCCAGCGTGAAACAGGCAAGCCGGAAGTAGGAATGGATGGTATCATTCATCCTATTAAAGAGACCATGCCCGCGCAGGGTGGTTCTACGGATGTAGGGGATGTTAGTCAAATTGTTCCTGTTGTGCGGCTCTCAACGCCGGTGGCGCCGAAAGATGCCCCTTGGCATTCTTGGGCAGTAGTGGCTTGCACAGGAATGTCTATTGGTCACAAAGGATTGATTCATGCATCAAAGGCTTTAGGTATGACCATGGTAGATTTATTTGAAAATCCACAACTGGTGAAAGAAGTAAAAGCAGAGTTTAAGGAGAGAAAAGGATCTACTAAATATGAGCCAATGATTCCTCCGGGACCGCCACCTATTTCTCAAAAATAATTAATGCAATGACCAACTTTTTGGGTAATACCCTCGTAATTTTAAAATTGATTTTTGATGACATGAGCAATTTTTTTTAATGAACTTTTCTGCCGTTCAAATCTTTTGGATTATCCTTATCGTGATTGGCCTCCTCAGTATCAAACGGATCGTCGCAGAAAAAGGATGGAGCCTCAAAGACTTCATCCGCGTAGAGGATGTTGATGATGATACGTAATTTGCTCATTATAGCTAGTTGCCTTTTAATTTCATGTGTGTGGTGGGATTAACGGACAGGTAAAGAGTTGATTCTCATTTTGTTACCCAAATTCCGCAGAATAGTGCTGGATATTATATTTTGAACCCCTCGAGCCAGTCAGAACAAGCAACTCATCGTGTCTATGCCTATTTGGGTACTCGTGATTACCAATCCTTCGAATATGATGATTTAGACGATATCCAACTGAATTGGCATAGCAACCTATGTACATTAGATGATGACACTTCAGGTTATTATCGAAAACGTCGTTTTGTTGATGATGAATGGACATATATTAATGGCGACTCAATGTGACATATAATGGAGATACTTCAAAATTCAAGCCAATTATGGTGCCCACCTCTTCAATTTTAAATGATAGCGGCATGGTTAGTACAACAATCAATATCCCGGCAATAATGTTTAATGATACACTTATTCTTGAAGCAGCAACCCTGGATCAATTTGATAATTATCTATTGTATTCCTGCTATGTGGGCATTCCCATCCTGTTTCGCTAATCAGTAATATTTATTGACATCCTGACTGTACCCGGTCTATTTTATGGTAAGCAGTAATATCTGTTAACCAATCATTTAGGCAACATATTCATACATTTATTCGAACCAATCGAGGGATTAGCTTCCGAGGGGTTCACTCGCGATGTCTGCCTATTTCTCCATACCAAACCAACATAAGGAGTATCACATGGATACCAGTGTAGCCCTAACCATTATTGGCAGCGTTATGATTTTACTTGGCCTAGTAAAAAACCTAATGCCAAAGAAATTTAATCAAATTGTAATGGGTGATTTACATGAAGCTGCGGTCAATCCTGGTGCAGCCATGCGAATTGTTATTGGTGGAGCTTTTATAGCGGTTGGTATTATTGCAGTTTATTGTAGGAATTTACCTAACGATTCTGCCACAATACTTTTGACTGGACTTCAAATTGGATTAGCTGTGATTATGGCAACAATTATATCAGGTAAATTGCGTGGATTTATGGACGATATTCCTATTCCACCTCTATTTATTTTTTCTGGGTTAATTACAATTGGATATTTTGCTTCTTAAAAAACTAAAAAATGATTTTTTGGATCATCAAATCAATAAACAAATGAGGATTATATGAATCTTAAACTTGTATTCCGTATTTTTGCAGGATTTCTTGTACTATTCACATTGGGTGGTCTGGTTTCACCAGAAGCCATGATGGATAGCTTTGGAATGGAGTATAATGAAGCAGTTAGAATTATGTTTACATTTACGGCCATGGTCCAAGCCATGTTCGCTTTTGTGGTTTGGAAACTTCCTGATTGGGCAGGAGAAAACTTAACTCATGTTGGATCAATCTTTGTCTTTATGGCTTTAATTCCTGTTGTTTTAAATGTTTACCATGTGTTTGCTGGTAATTTACCAGCAACCGGTGCATTTTATGGCGAACAGGCAGTTTGGCTTATTTTCTCCGGACTGTTTTACACCTATAGCAAAAAATAAAATGACCAAATAGAGGCGTAGCATGGTAAGTCTCTACCATAACAAATAACCTGAGATGATTAAAGCCCCATCCTATCGAATTGAGAGCGAAAACGGTTGGGGCTTTTTAATGGTGGCCTTTAATATTAAAGGCTGATTCGCTATTGACTTAAGCTTAAATTCATCTTTATACTTTATCAGAGCTAGCAGGCTTGAAATATTTGAATCAGGAGTTTTAATGCAAAATTATTGCAGCAAACTCGGGGGATTCATCAACGGGTCGACTCCTATACATCCCGGCCCTACATTACCATCTAAAACCCACTCTCGATTCCCAAACTTCCACACATGGACCCCACAAAGGTTCTATCCATAGACTATAAGCCAGCACCTTATCATTTAATCAATAAACAAAAAGGAAACCCCCATGAAAATGAGAACCCTAATCGTATGGGCCATTATGACAATATGTTTGTTTGGCCAGTATAACCCCGATAATTATGTAGTCACTATATCCAAATATCAATTTAAACAGAACCCTGATGGTAGTACTCAAGATTGGGCAGAAAAAGCAGAAGAATATTTTTCCAAGATGAACCGCCTTGATGAGAACTTAAGGAGTTTTAAGTTTCTCACCCATCGTTGGACTGGTTCTGGAAATGATATTTTACAAATAGCTGAATGGAAATCTATTGCTGATGCCGATGAGAGCCAGGCTAATGCTGGAGCTATGCGTCGAAAAGCTTGGCCAAATGAAGAAAAACGGAGAGAGTTTTTTGGAGCATATTCAAAATATTACACGGGTTATCATAAAGATGTTATGGTTACCGAACTTGTAGCAAGTAGAGTCAAACGACACAAAAAAAGTCAAAATGAAAACACAATAGTTGTCATTATGGAATTATACTTAAAACCTATGAGTGAGGTAGAAGGCGGCTCAGGTGCAGAGCGGGAAGCCCTAAGAGATGAATATTTTGAAAAAGTGATTATGAAAAATGATAAGATACTAAGCTGGATGGAGCTAAGGCACTACTGGTCAGGTTCTCTGGGTGATGGAGATACGCCAATTATTGTAGTAACGGAATATGCCAACATCGCAGATGCAGACAATACATCAATTAATCGGGAAGCTATTCTTAATGCATGGCCAGATGATGAAGAGCGACAGGCCTGGTTTGCAAAATCAAATAAATATAATGGTTGGGGCCATAGAGACATTGGTCTTTTTAATAATATGGTTAAGCTAAATAAGAGATAATACAAAATATAATTGGGGTCACCATACCTTCTAAGGTCCTCAACCTTGATAACCTCTTATGGTGGCCCTAATGAAATTACCCGTAGGGGAGAGGCATGTCTCGCTTCTACAAACCATTAACAAAAAGGAGTAAACGATGATGAAACGAATTGTAGGGATTTTTATCCCTATTTTGACGTGTGCAACATTATTCGCTCAAGACTACATCATGTTCAATACAGTTGTTCTAGAATTAAGAAATGGTGAACATTTGGCACTTCAAGACGGTGTAAAAAAACATAATGCAAAATACCATAATGGGGGAAATGGTTCAAAAGCGTATTTATGGTACAACCATACAGGGCCCAATTCAGGGACTTATGGCTGGGCTATAGGCCCAATGAAGTTTTCACATATGGATTCAGATCTATCAGAAGATCATATCCGTGATTGGGAAAAAAATGTAGAACGGTATGCGATACAAAGAGATCATATCTTTATGGTGCGTGATGAAAAAATGACTTACAATCCAAAAAATGAAGTTGTAGGCCAAAATATATTGGTGAAACGAATTTTAGTTAAACAGGGTGGTCTGAGGGCTTTACAGGAGGTTGAAAAGGCTGTGACTTCGATTGCTGATGTCTTGAGAAAGACCGATGCAAAAATTGCAAGAAGGGTTTACAAAAGCGCCTTTCGTACGCCTTTGGGAGATATTATGCTGGTTTATCCTTTTGATAGCTGGACAGAATTTGAAGGTGACCGTCAAGGGTTGCCACATGGATTCGCAGATGATTATGATCGAATAAACGGTAAAGGTAGTTTCCAAAAAAATGTTGGTGATGTACTCGCAAAGTATACAAACGGCATTACCAATGAAGTTCAGACCATGGTAAAATAATTTTTTATATTATTTTGAAAAAGCCCTGCATTTTTGTGGGGCTTTTTTCTTTATTCAAACAGCATTAGTTTTTTATCCTCAACTAAAGAGAATTATTTGAAATTATTCAAATGTATATCAAGATCCGTGGCGGGGCGGTGTCCTCAGTGTGAAAACAAAACACTAAGACATAGTCGTTTTAGAATTAATGAAACTTGCAGTAAATGCGGTCTAAAATTTGTGGAAAAACCAGGAGATTCTTGGGGATTTTTACTATTTATAGATCGGGCAGTATTTATCTTTCCAATTATTGCCATCTACTATTTGGGTATTGATATAATTTCAGCTCTATCTGCAGTTATTATTGGAGTGATCTTTTTGATTGCATTTATTTTTTTGACACCGCAAAGAATCAGTATTTCAATGGCAATAGAATATTATCTGCGAGAAGGAAGAAAAAATGGATAATTTCCCAACGGCATTAAAAAGTCAATTCATGCTTGATCCAGAAATCACTTTTCTGAACCATGGTTCCTATGGTGCTTGCCCAAAACCTGTATTTAAAGCTTATCAGCAGTACCAGACAGATCTAGAGACTCAACCTGTTCAATTTATGCAAGAGAAAGTCTACGAATTCTTAGAACGGTCCCGGGAAGCCCTTGGAGATTATATCAACTGTCATAAGGAAGATGTGATTTTCGTCCATAACCCTACCCATGCTGTCGCTCACGTGATCCATAATCTAGACCTTCAGTCTGGAGATGAAGTCCTTACCACCAATTTAGAATACGGTTCTTGCGATCGAATGTGGGTCTATGATGCAGAACAGCGGGGATACAAATATATTCAGGCAGAGATGACACTTCCAGTTGTGGATACGGATACTTTTTGCAAAGAATTCTGGAACCATGCATCAAAAAATACACGATACATTTTTATCAGTCAGATTACAAGTAGCACGGGGATGATTTTGCCCATTCCAGAAATCATGGCCGAAGCAAAAGCTAGAGGTATTTGTACAATCATTGACGGCGCTCATGTGCCGGCCCACATTCCATTGAATATTCGTGAATTAGATCCGGATTATTATACAGGTGCTCTCCATAAATGGTTGTGCTGCCCCAAAGGAAATTCATTCCTTTATGTGAAACGGAAACTGCAGGATGGGATTCAGCCTATGGTAAAAAGTTGGGGCTGGGGCGAGGAGTATGATGCATTTAAGGATTCCACCCAATTACCTGGTGAGAGTCGGTTTATTAATGTGTTTCAGTGGCAGGGTACTCGGGATATGTCGGCCTTTTTCACCGTTCCCGAAGCGATCAAGTTTCAGGCGGACTATGATTGGGATGATGTGCGGCAGCGATCTATGGAGACGGTGCGATCTATCCGGGATGAGGTAACGGCCATGACGGGATTGCCTAAAATATGTCCCGATGATTGGTTGGGGCAGATGGCGACGATTTTATTTCCATCTGATAATGCAGTAGCATTTAAAGAAACATTATACCATGATCATGGTATTGAAATGCCTACCATGGCGCCGGATGGTCAGAGTGGTTTCCGGGTATCCATTAATGGGTATAACACAGACGCAGATGTGGATTATTTATTGAAGACCTTGAAGACGTTTTTGTAAAGTATACCGCTGCGTATCGTAAAGGCTAGGCATGCTTAGCCTCTACATTTTAATTTAATACCAACCCTTCATGTTTTATTTTCCTCGTAAAAACACCCTTTACCTATAATAGCCAAAGCAGGCGCCATGACCAAATTGATCAAGGACAGCAACTGCCAGTGCCAGTAATCCCCGTAGGCTACGCCTAAAGTGGTGGTGAGAAAAATTGCCGTGGCATGCCATGGAACAAGACTCTCAAACATGGTACCATAATCTTCAATGGATCGGGATAAAACCTTCCTGCTCACACCACTTTGATCATAGCGCTTCCCAAAAGCATCCCCAATAATGAAACTGGTGGCGGATTGATTCGACGTAATTCCATTGGTAAAAGCCGTGGCAAACAGAGAGGACACGATGAGGGATGAACGAGATTTGATGAATCCAAACACACGATCTACAATGGTGGGCATGGCATCAATGAGATCAATGGTGCCGATGAAAACAAATACCATGATGGAGAAAATAATGGCCTCATTTAATTCATACAGTCCGCCCCGTGTGAATAAAGTATGAATGTTTGCGGGGACATCGTTCACCCAAAATGCCATATTTGTATCAAAACCTTTATGGATGGCGGCCATGACATCCGCAGAAGAATAAGGCTGAAAAATCAAGGCCAACAATACAGCAGACATAGATGATGTTAACAATGTGGGGAGGGTGGCCATCTTCCGAATAGAGCCAATCAAAACAATGATAGGTGGAATTAATAGTGATCCATTGAAATTGAACATCGATGCAATGGCATTCAATGTGGGACCTGTCTGTTGAGTGTCAATTTCACTCCCGGTTGGTGGATAGACAAATCCCAGAATAAAATAGATTGTTCCCGCAATGATAGCAGAAGGGAGAGTGGTCACCATCATGGATCGAATATGATCATATATATCCACATCCGTGGCCATGGCCGCAAGATTTGTTGTGTCAGATAAGGGCGAAAGTTTATCTCCAAAGAATGCCCCACCCACAATGGCACCGGCAGTAATGCCAAGATTTGCACCTATAACTGCAGCAATTCCGATAATGACTACCCCTATAGTACCAATGGACCCCCAGGAAGTACCGGTTAATGTAGAGAAAATAATGGGAATTAAGAATGCTAGAAGATAAATATAGGCCGGATTGATAAGTCGTATACCGTAATAGATTAGCATGGGAATAGTACCGCTGACCATCCATGTTCCGATGATCACCCCAATTGAAAATAAGATCAGGATGGCAGGAAATCCACGGGCCAGTTTTTTAATGATGGCATGATGGATATCCCCCCAGGTAAAACCCAAGATCATGAGTTCGCCAATGGCAAAAACCGCTGCCAGCATAAAGGTCACTTCTAGAGGGAAACCAGATTGGCCAAAGACCTTGGGCCGAAGCACCATGCCGTAAACGATGAGCCCCCCCAAGAATAGAATGGGGAGAATGGTTTGGAAAAAGGAGAGGGATTTTTGGTTATACATAATGTCTCAAAATAAAACTGCCCCATAATTTATTGGGGCAGTTAATAAAATTGGTTTCGTTTGTTTAATTTATTTGAATGGTTCCGTTACAATGTCTGTTCCTGCATCTTTCTTGGATTCCTTCACGATACGTTCTACTTCTCGCATTAGATTCTTATTCTCAAATACAACACCATCTTTGATTGTGTGAATGATACCCTGAGTGCGGTACATTTCTTCATTATCCGGATTCATATTAATAGCTCCGAAGGGGTAAAGATAACGGAAATTCTCCGCTGGAGATCCATCAACTACCAATATATCAGCGATATATCCCTTCTGAATCATTCCAAGCTTCGGCTCAAGGATTGTCTGGGCACTATTGTGTGTTGCTGACTGGAGTACTTCTAATGGATGCATCCCTGATTCTAAAACCAATTGCAGTTCACGGATATTTCCAAAACCGCCTGTGGACCATTGGTAGTTATCATCTGTACCATAGGCCACTCTGCCGCCACGCTTATTGAATTCGAATATTAGATCACCCCATAGATCATACATATAATGCCATCGATATTCATCCAGTGAAGTCCAATTATATTGGAAGGATGCATGCATATGGGGACTGGGTAGGTGCATTTCCCATAGTGCTTGATGGGTATACTTTTCATGCCATGGGAGACCATGGGCACGAACAATATCTCGGTTAGCTTCGTATGTTGCCCGATTAGGCTGCATTGTTACACCATAATAGACCAATGAATCAGCAATATCATTCAGTAGCCGATGGCGAGTTTCTGGATTTTCTCCTGCTTCGATCCATACTTGGGCTGCTTCCCTAAATCTGATATTTTCATCTAGATAGTTATAGTCTACAGGATAATTCATCACACCTCGATTAAGAGCCGATTCTGCATAACCGTAGTGATGGACAATCATAGTTACTCCCAATCGTGCCGCATCTAAGGCATTTACCTGCGATGTAGATGAAGGTTGAATATGAACGGCTGTTATGCCTCCTGCCTTTTCAATGGCTTTGGCTGCCGCCCCAAACATAGTAGGGTTCCAGCACAGGTTATTAATGTATACTTGCCTGACGCCATTTTTAATCATCTTTTTTGCTACCTTGTCTGCATTGGCAGGATCCATGATATATTCTTGTTCAAAATCGGTTTTACTTCCCCAGCCATAGAGAGGGAAAAGGCGGGGTGAAATGACTTCATTATTTCGTTCTGCTTCAAGAATATTTTGAACGCGGCCTTCTTCTGCAGGTCCTATGGAGGTTACGCCGGTAGCCAACTGCATATAGAATATGTAATCCAAAGGCAATTTTTCATTTCGAAGATGTAAGTGAAGATTCAGCATCCCCGGCATAACAAATAGGTTGTCCCCTTGAATAACTCGGTTCCCTTTCATTCGATCTGGTTCCTTGGGATCGTGTCGCTTCATGTCCGCGATTACATTTCCCGTTACCAAAATATCATAAGGACCAGTGGCTGGACCTCCATGCCCAGGGATTACCATAACATTTCGAATCACCAGTTTTTCATAAGGACCGGCTGCTAGATCTCCAAAATCTACCATGCTGGTGGGTTTGGGCTTATGCTCTACCTTTTCCAGTTGCGCATAAACAATTGTTAAGATGGCCAATAGAAAAGTGGCCAAGTAGCGTAATTTCATATTTACCTCCTTCAAATTACCATTAGATGATATGCATTACGGAGTGAATTGGTCAAGGAATTAAAAATAATCTATAATGGTGAATACCAAAGCCGTAATCCATGCTGCTGTGGCGAATAAAGCGAACATACTGCGTCCTACTTTGGTTTTTGGCATTGTTTTGGGGTATTGATCTGTTTTGAAAGATATCAATATATCGATCATGGGAATAGAGGCAATAATTAGAAAAAGTAAGCTGGTTTTCATAATGAAATATAGGATGCAATTTTCATCCTTTATATTCTCTTTTTCTTATAAATTTATGACCAGGTAAATACTTAATTAACACGTTGTTATCAACTAATAATTAGAAGGATTTTTAATGAAACCAGATTGGAAAGGTGTATATCCGGCCCTAACAACAAAATTTACGGATGAGGACCAATTAGATATTCCTACATTTCTAAACAATATTGAGTACCAGATTAAAGCAGGTATTCACGGATGTGTGATTGGTGGCAGTCTTGGTGAAGCAAGTACCTTGACTCAAAATGAAAAAGTAGAACTATTAAAAGCTGGGGTGGATCATGTGAACAACCGTATTCCTGTGATTATGAATATCGCGGAACAATCCACAGCAGAAGCCGTTACGGCTGCCCAAAATGCGCAACAGAATGGCGCCAATGGGCTCATGATGCTGCCTCCCATGCGTTATCTATCTGATGACCGTGAAACGGTCGCCTTTTATGAAGCGGTGGCCACATCATGTGATTTGCCCATCATGACCTACAACAACCCTTACGATTACAAAATTGAAATTACGATTCCCATGTTTGAAGCATTGTTAAAATTGGATACCATCGAGGCAACGAAAGAATCCACACGGGATGTGACTAATGTAACCCGAATGCGGAATGCATTTGGTGATGATATAAAGATACTCTGTGGTGTGGATACACTGGCATTGGAGGAACTGGCTCTCGGTGCAGATGGCTGGGTAGCTGGACTCGTAGATGCTTTCCCCAGAGAGACCGTGGTAATCTATGAATTGGTGAAACAAAACCGGATTGCAGAAGCAACAGAAATTTATCGCTGGTTCATGCCCCTCCTTGAATTGGATATACATCCAAAGCTGGTTCAAAATATTAAACTGGCAGAAGTGGCCACCGGAATTGGTACAGAAAATGTCCGTCCGCCGCGCCTGCCATTGGTCGGTGAAGAACGGGTTAGTGTCCAAAATATTATTGATTCTGCATTGGCTTCCCGGCCAGTCATGCCGGCGATTTAGTACGTATTATGATTGAATTAAATTTAATTGGATTTTCCACCAGCGGTCGCGGTGATACTTTTACCACTGGAATGAACCCTGCAACGGGTGAAGCCCTGTCCGGTCAATTCCCCGGTGCCACCATAGATGAAGTGAATCAAGCAGTCACGTCCGCTCAGGATGCTGCAGTCGTTTATGGAAAAATGTCTGGTAAAGAAAAAGCTGAATTCCTCAACGCTATCGCAGAAGAGATTGAAAATCTTGGCGATACACTTGTGGAAAGATGCTGTGCCGAATCGGGGTTACCTGAAGCACGGATTATTGGTGAACGAGGCAGAACCACCGGTCAATTGAGAATGTTTGCAGATCTTATTTCTGAAGGGTCATGGCTTGAAGCCACCATTGATACCGCCCAAAAGGATCGTGCGCCCGTTCCCAAACCGGATTTACGGCGTATGTTGGTACCCATGGGTCCTGTAGTCGTTTTTGCTGCCAGTAATTTCCCGCTGGCTTTTTCAACGGCTGGTGGCGACACCGCATCGGCACTGGCGGGTGGTAACCCCGTTATTGTAAAGGCCCACGGTGCCCATCCTGGCACCAGTGCAATGATCGGTGAAGCAATTGTAAAAGCAGCAAAAAGAACGGGTATGCCCCATGGTGTATTTTCGTTGCTCCACGGTTCAGGAAAAATTGTGGGGCAAGGTCTTATTCAGCACCCTGGCATTAAGGCTGCAGGTTTCACTGGTTCTGAACAGGCCGGCAGAACCCTTTTTGATTTGGCCAACCAGCGCCCCGAACCCATTCCTTTTTTTGCAGAAATGGGGAGTGTCAATCCTGTATTGCTTTTGCCCAGTGCATTCAACTCAGAAACTGCAGACATGTTGGCAGGATCCATTACCATGGGCGTGGGGCAGTTTTGCACGAATCCTGGACTCATCATTAGTACAGCCGGATCGGGCCTCGACCACTTTGTTCAGATGCTTGGTGCTGCCTTGTCACAATTAGAATCAGGTGTGATGCTGACAGAACGGATTTGCAAGTCGTATCAAGATGGGGTTGAAGCCACTTTATCACAACAGGGAATTACCGTAGAAGCGCGATCCGAAAATGGTGATGGCCCAAATATGGGACAACCCACGTTGGCCTCTGTTTCAGGACAGACATTTTTAGCGGACCCTGAGTTAGCGACAGAAGTATTTGGACCATTTAGTATGGTGGTGAAGTGCAAAGATAATGCCGAATTGGAAGCAGCCATTGGATCACTTGGCGGACAGCTCACTGGTTCTGTGATTGGATCTAAAGATGAGCTAGAACAATATCAACTTGCCATCGAAACTATGGAAAGTAAAGTAGGACGCATCATTTATAATGGGGTGCCTACCGGAGTAGAAGTTTGTCCATCCATGCAGCATGGAGGACCTTACCCTGCTGCGTCTGATGCGCGATTTACTTCTGTGGGAACTGGAGCCATTAAACGATTCGTACGACCTATTGCATTTCAATCTTGGCCTCAGGAAAAATTACCTCGTGAATTACAAGACAGTAATCCTATGAATATCTGGCGGCTAGTAAATGGAAATTTGTCTAAGGATAGTTAATGGGTAGGTACGTTTTTGATTGTATTGATGCTCATACCTGCGGCAACCCAATTCGCTTGATCAAGTCCGGAGGACCCAAGCTCGAAGGGAAGACCATGCTGGATAAACGACAACACTTCATGGCAGAATATGATTGGATCCTCAGGGGACTCATGTTCGAACCAAGAGGCCACGATATTATGTCTGGTAGTTTTTTGTATGAACCCAGTAGTGACGAATTTGATATTGGTATTCTATTTATTGAGACCAGTGGCTGTTTGCCCATGTGCGGCCATGGCACGATTGGGACAGTTACGATGATGATTCAGGAGGGATTGGTCACCCCTAAAACAGAAGGGGTTGTGATTTTGGAGACACCCGCTGGTAGAGTAGATGCCCATTATGTCATGAAGGGGGATAAGGTCAGTTCAGTCAAGATTGTAAATGTGCCCTCATTCCTATATGCGCGAGATTTGGGAATTAAATCTTCCCATTTGGGACCCCTTAAGATTGATGTATCCTATGGTGGCAATTTCTATGCTATTGTAGATATGCAGGAGAATTTCAGCGGCATTGATAATTATACTGCAGGTGATCTGGGCACATTCAGCCGTGAGATCCGAATCAAACTGAACCAGGAGTATTCATTTGTTCACCCTGAAGATGATCGGATCAATAAATGCATTCATATTCTATGGTGTGGTGATACTAAGGCCCCCAATGCTACCGCTCGTAATGCAGTTTTTTATGGTGAAAAGGCTATCGACCGATCTCCTTGTGGTACCGGTACGTCTGCCCGTATGGCCCAATGGGTGGCAAAGAGGCAATTAGCACCGGAAGCACAATTTGTACACGAAAGTATTATCAGCAGCCAATTTATTGGTCGCATCGAATCAAAAACTAAAGTGGGTGAATTTGATGCCATTGTTCCAAGCATTGAAGGTTGGGCTAAAGTATACGGGTATAACCAGATCATCATTGATGAAGAAGATGACCCTTATGCCCATGGATTTCAGGTAATCTAAATGCCCCAATCTGATGTGATCATCATCGGTGGTGGTGCCATTGGTCTTTCATCCGCCTATTATTTAAACCGCGCTGGATTTAGTGTAACTATTCTGGATGACCAAACACCGGATCAAGTAGGGTCATGCTCTTGGGGGAATGCAGGCATGGTTTGTCCCAGTCACTTCGTGCCATTGGCGGCCCCCGGTGTGGTAAAGCAAGGTCTTAAATGGCTCATGGATCCGGAAAGTCCATTCTCAATCGAACTTTCTCTCTCATTTGAAATGATCCAGTGGCTCTGGCAATTTCGAAAAGCCGCTAACCCAAACCATGTGAAAAATAGTGCCAATACCCTAAGAGAGTTGGGTATGTTCAGCCGGTCATTATTTATAGAATTAGACCGAACTTTAAATTTTGGATTAACCCAAGATGGTATCCTCATGCTCTGCAGTGAAGAAGAGACTCTATCCCATGAATTATCTGTATCCAAAATGGCTAGAGATATGGGGATGGATGCGATTGATTTAGACTCTGAAGGTGTGGCGAAAACGGAAACAGGTATGGCCACCGATTTGGCTGGTGGTGTTTATTATCCACTTGATTGCCACGTGAATCCGGTCACTTTTTTGTCCGCCATGAAAAACCATTTAACAGAACAGGGTGTATCCATTCACCATGGGACGTATGTCACGGGTATTGATGGAGAAAAAAATAGAATCACCATGGTCCATACTGAAAATGAATCATGGACAGGAGATCATTTTGTATTGGCTGCAGGTGCTTTTTCATCTAAACTGATTCATTCACTGGGATTAAAGATGCCGCTCATGGCCGGGAAAGGGTACAGCGTTACCATGGATTTACGGACCCAAAAGCCGGCCATCCCAGCCATTTTGGTAGAGGCTAGAATTGCGTCCACACCCATGGGGTCGACCTGGCGATTCGGTGGCACCATGACCGTAACCCAGCGGTCGAGAAAAATAAACCAACGGAAATTGCATGCCATGCTTCGAGCCGTATCCAACTATTATCCGGAATATGAATATGATTGGACGACCTCACTCGAGCCATGGGTAGGGCTTCGACCCCTATCCGCTGACGGGATGCCCTATATTGGCCCATTTGAAAAATATCCCAATCTCATTGCTGCAACGGGCCACGCCATGGTGGGGGTTAGCCTGGCCACAGGGACAGGCCATTTAGTGACCGATATTGTTTCTAAGCGGAGACCACCTGCCATGGATTTATCTAATCTTAGACCGGATCGGTTTTGATGTATTTCATCTCCCTTTATTCGTATATTTAACTATGGTCAAGGTTTTTTATATATTATTCTTTTTACTTATGTCCGGTTTATTCGGACAATATCGATCTCCATCAAATTATCATCAACATCAGTGGGCTCTTCGTATCTACAAAGGGTATGCCACCTATCGACTGAGTAACCGAAGATTAAATCTCATGAATTATTTGAACGTGGGCTTTCAACTCAAAACATCCCATTTATTCCCCAGGGTGGGATATGATTTTGTCAGCTTGGGTTTTGCGGTTTTTCACCACTCAGGAATATATGAACAGGTTAAATTATTCAACAATACCAAAGGGGGCGGAAACTTTGTGACCCTGTTCACAGAATATAAATTCTAACCTCTATCTCATCTGTGTGTAAATTCGGTTCTTTAAAAATGCGAATCTTCATGCAGAATCAAATCAAACACTTTCTCATCCTCATTATTGTTTCAGGATTGACCTATAGTCAATCAACGGCCATTTATTTTAGTGCATTGAAGATAGGGGATGAAGTCCGTACTTCCGGGGAATATTGACAGAAACAAAATTATGGGTTGCATCCCATCGAATTGGATTTGGGAAAAAAGGACACAATATTCATCACCATTCATGGATATGGCTCCCGAGCCTATGAATGGGTTTATGATCTGAGGCAAATATCTCTGATCCAACGCCAGACTTATTATTTGCGAAACGATTGGGAGTAAATCCCAAGTACCATTACCTAAGTTATGGATTAATATATGAAAATAGAAAATTAGAAAGAGGAATCCAATGAATTACTCGCAACAATCTTATGACTTTGAAAATCTAAACCCATGGTTGACCTTTTTACGGGATGATTTGGATTTAAAAGGTGTCGCTATGGGGTTGGCGCGTATCCCTGAGGGGAAAGGATATACATTTATGCACCAGCATGAAGAACAAGAAGAAGTATATGTGGTCATTATGGGGAGAGGGATTATGTACGTGGATGGCGAAATTTTGAATATGTATCCCGGTGATATTATTAAAGTAGATCCAGAAGGCAAGCGGTGCATTAAAGCGGACGATGATACTGAATTGGTCTGCATGATTATTGGGGCAGTTCCTGCCAAAGGATATCCCAAAAAAGACGTATCAAAAACATTGATTGATGACGGTATTCCCGATTGGGAAAATTTGCCCCCTTGGTATGAAGGGAATGAAAAGATCGTTGAAATAAATAAAAAGATTAGGGCTCAACGGGGAGAAGGGAAATCCTAATGGCTCTAACTGTGACAGAACGATTAAAGTATAATCTTTATCTATGGTATTTTAGTCTGACTCAAGTCAGGCTTATCCATTACTGCCGCCCAAAAATTCATGATATAACTAAGGATGGGATGACCCTGTTGATGCCCTTGGATCGGCGAACACGAAACCATGTGGAATCCATGTATATCGGCGCCATGGTGGTGGGGGTAGATATGGTGGCGGGATTCACTGCCATGCTGAAAATTCGCAAATCTAAGCGGAATGTGATTTTAATCTTCAAGGATTTGAATGCTGAATTTTTTAAGCGTGCAGAAGGAGATGTCCATTATATATGCAAAGAAGGGCAGGCCATTGAAGCTGCAGTTGAAGAAACCCTTCGCACAGGGGAAAGGGTGAACTTGCCTGTGCCCGTCATAGCCACCGTGCCCGATAAATTTGGTGATGAGCCGGTGGCGAAGTTCAGTATAACACTGTCTATGAAAGAAAAATAGAAGTTTCTCCATGAAGTCACCTTCCGCCTATATCTTACTCATCGGTGCGGCCTTGCTGTGGAGCCTTGGGGGGCTTTTTATTAAATTGGTTGACCTCCACCCAGTGGCCATTACAGGGATTCGAAGTCTTGGTGCCGCCACTGTTTTTCTCCTTTATATCAAAAAGCCGAAGTGGTATTGGCGGCCTTATTTTATTGGAGGGATTCTTGCCTATAGCGCTATGGTCATACTCTACGTGATTTCAATTCGATTGACTACGGCAGCCAATGCCATCTTTTTGGAATTTACTGCACCGGTTTGGGTAATCATTTTTGGCTATTTCATTTTAAAAGAAAAAGTGACAATCCTCGATGTAGGCATAATGGCCATTATTTTTATCGGTATGGGATTGTTTTTTATGGATGAACTTTCCTTCACTGGTTTCTGGGGTAATATCATGGCATTGGGCGCCGGTGTTTGTTTGGCCCTGGTGACTGTTATCTTGAGAAAGGAAAAAGAAGGTGCATATGAAATTGTCTTATTTGGAAATGGGATCACCGCATTAATCTGTCTACCCTTTATGGTAGATGGATGGCAAAGCCATCTTACTAATAATTGGATCATGATATTTTTCTTGGGAGTATTCCAATTGGGTATTCCATATCTCATGTATACCACTGCATTGAAGTATGTACCGGCCATAGATGCCATTTTAGTGGGCATGATTGAACCCATATTGAATCCGGTTTGGGTGTTCTTGTTTATCGGCGAAAGGATGGGAGACTGGGCTTTTGTCGGCGGCGTGCTGGTCTTAGGCGGATCTCTGGGGCGCAGTTATTTAAAATATAAGTACAGCCGTAATTAGATAATTTAACCAGCCGGAGACTGCCAAACCCATGCTCGATCATCAGATATTTGGGCATGACTGTGTCGTTTGGTTTATTTTTATTCCAACCCAGCATAACTAACTTTAATCAATGAATTAAGGAAGTCTAAAATAGGAAAACTCTATGACAGGTACGGTAAAAGAATATAATCAAATTAAAGGATTTGGATTTATTTCAGGGGATGATGGCGAAGATTATTTTGTCCATGTATATGGTCTAGGGCCAAAACTGAAGAAATTCGGATTAAGAGAAGGCCAGCGTGTGGCTTTTGATGTGGACTTCGATACGAAGGGGGATAAAGCGATAAATGTTCGCCCCGGTTGATTTATTTTAGACAAGTAATCTGCTGGTTCAATAATGACCCCATCACTTCTAATTGTAGAATATAAGTTACAGTGCACTAACCCTTTAAATTTTGAAAAAAGATCATCTATTGATGCGAAATTGCAGAAAAAAAGTGATTTGGGTTTGAAATATATTCTTGAACCAATGGTATAGACTTCAATGATATTTTATGGGGCGCGTTATAAATTTCTAAATGGACGTCATGTCCCCGCCCATCTAAAAATGTTTTCGCCTCTTCACTATGGGTATGGGGAATAACAGAATCCTGATCGCCATGGAGGAGAAGCACCGGTGTGTCGGTGCTTTGTGGTGTGGCTTCTGATTCCAACACATCCAAGGATTTAATAAACCCTGCAATGGGAATAATACCACCGATCGTATAAGGAAGTCGCAGGGCATACTCCATGGCCAGGCTGGCACCCTGCGAAAATCCAATTAAGAAAATATTTTCTCTGGCGAATCCTTCTTTTTGGATATCATCCATTAATTGATGTAGACCAATCCAGGTCTTTTCCAAATTCCATCCTTTTTCATCATCGCCACTAAACCATGTATATCCTTTACCTAAATCCGATCGATAAGGGGCCCGAGGGAAATACCATTTCGCATGTTCAACCTTCATCATCTTGGCCACAGGTTCAAATACATGTTCATTTCCCGTCCACCCATGGAGGCCAACGACAGCCTTTTTTGGCCGATCACTGGTGGTATAAATTCGTGTGACTAAATTAGAACTCACAGCAGCATGCATCTAAAACTGTGACGGATTGGAGAGAGAGTTCTTCATTGTATATATAGGCTTGAATGCAGGTGTCTACAGTAACGCCGGATATCTGCGCCAACCCCTCATATTTACTTAAATCGTTTTCAGATACTTTTATGACAATCATTCCGCCGAAAACATCTCCGCAATTATTGCATTTTGAATCCTTGTCGCAGGATAAGGACATGATGCCGATTAATGTAATAAATAGAATTCGTTTCAATTTATTCTCCAAAATTGGATTCTGCAGTCAATATCCACTTGGCATTGCCAGGGGTACGGCTTGGTTCAAGGCGATACAGTTCGCCGGTGGCGGTATCCAGCATATAATGCCAGTGGGTCCGCTCGATTTGAAAAGACTGAAGTTGGAATCGGCCGGCGGCTTTATCCTTCCCCAATTGATCCTGTACATAGGTGTCTAACTCTGTCATGATGGTGGCTAAACTATCATCCTGGGCTTGGGTTGTGCCCATGAAGGTAAAGAGCATGGCTGTGAGCAACGTACCTGTGATTAATCCGGTTATATATCGTTTCATCTTGTTCTCCATGGTTAAGATCCGATTGTTCGGTCGGCCTCGTAATCGGCCATCCGCTGGACGAAATCGTCCTCGTCCTCTGCCTGAAGCAATGGACTGATTGCAATATTATCTTTTAGTGTAATGGTCATTTTGGGTCCATAATCATGACCGGGATAAATGATGGTTTGATCCGGGAGTTCCATAATGGTATCATAAACAGATCGGTATAAAGTGCGCGTGTCGCTGCCCCTGCTTATAGTGCGGCCCGTACGGCCCACAAATAGTGTATCCCCTGTAAACAGAATATCATCCAATAGATAACAGACTGAATCTGGGTAATGGCCTGGCGTATAATAGACTTCCAAACTCAATTGACCCACTGTAACAATGTCTCCTTGCTTCACGGGCTTGATATAATGACATTTTACCTTATCCTCCGATTCTTTATAGACCATAGAAACTAGGTTGGGGAATGCATCCACATATTCATCTATATAGGCGATATGATCTCCATGGGTATGGGTAATGAATAGGGCGATTAATCCCCGACGATTAACAAAGGGTTTTAATTGTTTGAGGGGAATGGCCGCATCCACCAGGAACTGATTTCCCGTACGCATGCAGGAAACAAGGTAGGTGAGGTTATCGTCATACCCCCCCTTAAAGGATCGAACGGAATAATCTGTTTCAGCCATAAGTGGGGGGAATTTAAATACCTTTTTGGAACAATTATCACTCCGTTATATTCTAATAGGTTAAAAAGCGAATATGGAGTCGTTATGGAAGTAAAAAATATCGGTGTTTACCTCATTTTAGCCGGAGGTGTGATTCTGGCGCTAAAATTCATCAATGCCATTATCAATTTTATTATGAGTGATTTTCTCCTTGGATTAGGAACCATCCTTCTTATTGGCGGTGCCGTCGTTTTGGCATTGAAATTCGTAAAAGAAAACCGAGATGATAAAGATGATGAACCATTTCGAGGGATAGAGAAATGATAACTTCAACAACTGAACAAATTACCGGGCATGTCATTACAGAACATTTGGGCACTGTCATCGGCAATACGATTCGGGCTCGTCATCTTGGGAAAGATATCATGGCCGGATTTCGGTCCATTGTGGGTGGAGAAGTTAAGGAATACACCGGTATGATGGCTGAATCCCGGGAACAGGCACTTATGCGAATGAAGGAACAAGCAGAAGAATTAGGTGCCGATGCTGTCGTTGGTATTCGATTCCAAACATCCATGATTTTGCAGGGGACGGCTGAACTGCTGGTTTATGGCACAGCGGTGAAAATCGGGATAAAATAGTTTATCAGTAGAGACGACCCACCGGGTCGTCTCTACATTTTGTTTCATTACTTCTTTTCCGCCTGCCAGAAATCATCTTCCATCAATAATTCAAACGCGGCTTGTTGTTTCCGCAGCCGTTCAGCTAATACTTCATACACTTCTACCTGTTGATTCGTCGGTTTGAAATCCGCACCAAATCGGGTGAGATCACTCCCTAATGCAGCTAAACGGCCATAGATTTTATTGGGATTCCGGAATGCATCTTCACGGGCGCCTGTAAGTTTCACATCAAACAAATGGCTTTCGATTTGGTATAGTTTATCGTCGATATCCCGGGCGGCCTTTTCTTCATTCGGTGTATTGTAATCATTCTGAAGTGAATACCGGAGGTCTTCAATATTGTTGATTAGATTGACATTGTCATCAATCGTTTCTTTTAGGGTCATAAGAAATTCAAACTGATCCTGAATATCCTTCATCGTCCCCGTTGTATTCGGATCTTTCAGTACAGTAAATGTTTGGGTGAAAGATTCCCCATTTACATCCAAAATAGCCTTGTATTTTCCAGGGATTACTTTTGGACCCAGTTTACCTGCATTCACATCCAAATCCCATGTGCGTAAGGGACGCCACCCATCCTTATTGTAGGTCACCCAATCTACACCGCGAGGATTCACTCTCAGCTTCGGTGTTTCGGTTGGTTCATAGCGGAGATCCCACATGACACGATTTATACCTTGAGATATGCGCTTTGTTTTAATTTGGCGAATTTCCTCTCCCGTCATAGTTTGAATTGAGATGGATACATCCTTCGCCGTTGTGTCCGGCAGATAAAAATCCAAGTTAGCTCCATAGCCAGGATTGCGCCCACGGATGAGACTGGCACCATCACTCTTTAAACTTTGTTTTGATTGAAAGCGCCACGCATCCTGAATCGGAAGAAATTGAACTTTGTTTTGTTCGGCTTTGGCCATTTCTCTAAATGGACTGATGTCATCCAAAATATAAAATCCTCTGCCATAAGTACCAATAACCATATCGTCAAACCGCTCCTGGAGACTAATCCAATAGACTGGCGCCGGCGGCAGGTTGTTCTTAATTCGCGTCCAATGCTTTCCGTCATTCACGGATACATAGACACCATTGTCTGTTCCTGCATAAAGCACACCGGGGGTTTGGTGATCCTCTCTGACCACGTGAACAAAACTGGAATAAGATTGGGGAATGTCACTTGAAATGCGTTTCCAGGTTTTCCCGTAATTTTCCGTCTTATAAATATAGGGGTCGAAGTCGCCCATTTGGTGGAAGTCCACACTGATGTAGGCCGTACCCTTTTCAAACCGGGATGCTTCAATATTGGATATGGTTCCCCAGGGCGGCATATCAATATTCTCGGTGAGATTTTTCCACGTGCGGCCGCCGTTTCGGGTGAGATGGATTTGTCCATCATTAGAACCTACCCAAATCAAGCCCTGCTTTAATGGCGATTCAGTAATGGCAAAAAGCACAGAGCCATCAAAGGTCATTAGGTTGTCTATAGCGATGCCGCCGGAACTTTCCTGATGGCTTTTCAGATTAAGTGTGAGATCAGTAGAAATCACTTCCCAACTTTGACCAAAATCGGTGGACCGATGGACATACTGACTTCCTACATAGACTGTATGTTTTTTATGCTCCGAAATATAGATAGGGAAAGTCCAGTGCCAGCGGTATTTCATATCTTTAGGCGGAACCCCATAGCCCGCTTCGGGCCAAACGCGGACGTTCCGGGAATGACCTGTGCGCACATCATAAACCTCTAACCCGCCGTCATAACATCCGGACCAGACGATATTATTATCATTGGGATCGGGAATGCCAAATCCGGACTCACATCCACCGAAGGCCCGCCAATGGCCGATGGAAATCCCGCCTCCAAGTGAATTACTGGGACCGCGATAGGAGTAACCATCCTGCCGGTTGCCATAGACATTATAGGGAATCTGATCATCCACATGGGCGTGGTACATTTGAGCGATAGGGAGGACCACCCGTTTAAATGTTCTTCCATCTTGGGCAATGGACGCGCAGCCATCGTGAGCCACCATAATGCGGCCTCCGTCTTCCGGGTCGATCCATATATCATGATTATCGCCACCGGCACCATAACCAGATTTAAAGGTTTTGCCCCCATCTTCGGAGACACTATACTGCACATTCAGTATATAAATTTTTTCAGGATTGTCCGGCGCTACTGCCATACGCATATAATATGGTGCTCGTTCGGCAAGAGTGTGATTTCGAGAAATCAATCGCCAGTTTTTGCCTCCATCATCCGTTCGATATAATCCGGGATGGGCTTCTTCGGCCAACACATACATGGTATTGGGGTCACTCTGGGCTATGGCTACTGCTACCTTGCCAACTGGTTTACCCTTGCCGCCGGGTAGGCCGTTCTTATCCTGTCGCGCCCACGTGTTACCGCCATCACGAGAAATGAAAACGCCACCGGATTCACCACCGCTATTCAATCCCCATGTATTAATATGGATTTCCCACATAGAAGCGATAAGAAAATTTGGATTGTTTCGATCCATGGCAATATCAATGCCGCCGGTATTTTCATCAATGAATAGGATTTGTTTCCACGATTTTCCGCCATCGGTGGTGCGGTAAATGCCCCGTTCTTTCTGCGGACCATAAGTGTGCCCCAAAGCGGCTGCATATACAATATCATCATTTTCAGGGTGGATGACAATTCGGGCGATCCGAGCAGTTTTTTCAAGGCCCATGTTGGTCCACGTATCACCGCCATCGGTAGATTTATAAATTCCATCGCCAATGGCATGAGCTGGTCGGATAACGAAAGTTTCACCCGTACCTGCCCATATAATGTTTGGATTCCTTTGAGATAAAGCCAATGCACTAACAGATGAAACGTCCTGATCATCGAAAATAGGCTGCCAAGAGATGCCATTATTTTTAGTTCGGAAAAGCCCTCCCGAAGCAGCGCCTACATAATAAGTATCGTGATCCGTAGATACACCTGTGACTGCAATGGCGCGATTTCCGTCAGGACCGATGAATCGAAAGTTTAAATTCTTAAAATTACCAGAAGTAATTCCCTGAGCATAAGTCAAAGCCATGGAAAGAAACAGGTTCCAAAACAATTTTTTCATTTTTACCTCATTAATTAGCTGAATAGGAGTAAATATACAAACATGTATTTGAGAATATTAAATAAATTAGATTTGTTTGTACTTAACGACTGTTGGAATCAGTAAAATCAACAAATATATTTAAATTGATCATCAAATATTTGATTTCTTAGGGGCAATTCATCAATCCAAAAATTAGAATCCTAGCATTAATGGGTTTAATTCAATACAAATGTATGTAAATACAAACACCTTAAAAATTTCTACAATACATTTTTTTGTGTTTACACAATTGGTGATGCTTTTTGGCTGTACTAAAATAAGTAATCGTGTCTCCGGGTTTAATCTTTACTCAACTTCAGAAGAAATACAGATGGGGCGTAGTTATGCATACCAACTTGAGCAGCAAATTAAACTTTATAAGGATGTAATAATTAGTCAATATGTCAATGAACTCGGTCAAAAATTGGTCAATGCATCTGAAAGGAATAATATACCATATGTTTTTAAAGTAGTAAATGATCCTCAAATCAATGCTTTTGCAATACCAGGGGGATTTTGTTACGTGAATATTGGATTAATAAGGTTTGCGGAGTCTGAAGCCGAACTGGCCTCGGTAATTAGTCATGAAATTGGACATGTGGTAGGGAAACATGGGACCAAAAAGATAAGTAAAAGTAGAGTCATCAATTTAATTGGCGCTATAATATTAGGTCCCAATCCAGATACTGGGGCCCAATTAATGACACAACTGGCTAGCGAAGGGCTACTTTTAAACTATGGTCGAGGAGCAGAACTTGAGGCAGATGGATTTGGAATTGAACAGATGCACCGTGCTGGCATCAATCCTTCGGGTGCTGTAGAATTTTTTCAGAAACTTGCACAAAAAGAAAAAAATGACCCTTCCAATCTAGAATTACTTATGTCCACACATCCGTCAACCTCTGATAGAATTCATAATGCAAAACAGATTATTCGCGACTTGCCGCCCCGTCAATACAAATCATTAAACCAAAAAAAGTTTAACCAAATCAAAAATCGAATTAAAATTAAAGAAGAATAATTTCTTATTTACAAAGAATGGGGCTTATACTCAGTTAAGTAACCTTTCACTTCTTGATAATCACCCCTCATCAAGCAGCGGTTTTGTTTTTTGGAGAGTTGATAATCATACATTTTATCATAATATTTTGTTAGTAATATCTCAATCCATTGTAAATGTTTTTCTTCTTCATTTTCACTAAATGCATACTTAATTAAATTATCGATTGATTTATAATTTTCTTGACCAATAGATCGATATATTCTTTTTAATTGGGCTCTCAATTTATTACAGAGTGCTTCCGGTGAAGTTATTAAGCTCTCTTTTTTGATATAGTTTTCATAAATATTTTTTATTCGATTCTCTAATTTTCCAATAATAATGACGATACTTGATCTTTGCATTTTATTATAAAATTCTTGTGGTATCACTAGTTTGCCTATTCTACGCGATTCATCCTCAAGGGCAATCCAATGATTATTAATTAACAAATAACTACAGGCCAAATTGTTTTCAAAATTTATGGTTGTTGGTTGGGGTATATTTTTACCGCCAAATGCGGAACCCCGATGATTCGCAATCATTTCCAGGTCGATACCATTATCTAAAGATTGAATTAATTGAGTTTTATTATTACCCGTTTTCCCGGCAATTATGATCCATTCTTTGCCATCATTCTTTAGCTGATCTAATATTTGTATACAAGTATTCCGTAATTCCTTATATCCCCCTTTTACAATTTGAACCTTTTTACCCTGCTCTTTTATCCAATCTTTTGCAATTTTAGAGCGCTGACCGCCTCTAGCGCAGTAAATTTGGGCACTTGGATTTTTATTGATAAATTTTATCCAATCTTTTATTCGTTTTGCTTTTATATCACCACTAACAAGATTGTGGCCTAGTCTCATCGCTTCATCATTACCCAGATATTTATAAGTTTTACCAACTATCGCACGTTCTTCATCGAATAGAATTGGAAGATTTACACTTTTTGGAAATGCTCCTTTTGCAAATTCAATTGGTGACCTTACATCAATTAATGGTGTTTGTTCTACTAATAATCTACTTGTAGGAGAATCTGCTATTTTTTTAAACATGATAGATTGAATTAAGTTATTGTATAAACAGCGGCAAATTATGGGCATTAATTAACATGTAATCTAAACATTGTATTTTAGTTATATTGCTTTGATTCAATAATGTATTATTTAGCATGCGTTTTTTACAAAAAAATTTAGGTTTCTTTCAAAATAGAGTAATTCTATGCTTTATTTTGATTAGTGGATGTGCAAAAATACCTACTCTAGCAATAAATACAATAAACAATGATGGCTTAACTCCATCAATTTATGACTCATACAATGAACGATTAATTTATGAGAATTATGATTGCCAAAAATTATATAATGAAATTATCATTTTAAATGGTTCCGAGAATAAATTGATAATCGCAAAGGAAAAAAATTTACTTTCTGGTCGATGGTATAGATTGAAGGATGGATTGATTCAAGGTGATGAAATTATTATTTTAGAATTGAAAAATGTGCAAATGAAAAAAGAGACTGCTTATTCAATTTATGAAAGTAAAGGATGTATAAAGGGGTAACAATAGCAGTGTTTTATTATTATTTATTGGACTGATATAAAATTATTAGCTTCCATTGAGAAAAAATAAGCAGCCTATAAATTAATCCAACATTCTTTTAAAAAAGTCATCCGTTGCTTCTAAAGCTAAAACCCAATTATTATGCAATAAAAATCCATGGACTTCATCTGGAAAAATTAATTGTTCAAAATATACTTTCTTTTTTCTTAGTGATTCTACTAAATCAACTGATTCACTAAATGGGACATTTCGATCATCGTCTCCGTGAATTAACAATACTGGTGATTTCCAACTATCAATAAAAGCTAATGGTGATGAATCGAAAGCTTTGTTAGCAAATTTCTTTCTTTGCTCTGAGTTGTAATTTGGACGGAAATTTTTAATTACAACATTCCAGTTATGTACACCATGAATATCTACGCCTGCAGCAAAGATATCTGAATTTCTCGCAAGACCCATTGCAGTTAGATATCCGCCATAAGATCCACCCCATAATCCAATTTTACTTGTATTAACATCTTTCCTGGATTTTAAATATAATGCCGCAGCAATAACATCTTTGTATTCGCTAGCACCATTAGCTCCATAGTTTAAAGCCTCACGGAATTCCATCCCATAACCAATACCGCTTCTATAATTCACCGATAGAACCATATATCCTTGATTAGCTAAATATTGGTTCATAGCAAAAGCATTATGGTAATATCCTCTATGGTGGAAACCCAAAAGCATTTGTCTTCGAGACCCTCCATGAAAATAAAGTAATGCAGGGTATTTTTTATTTTCATTGTAATCTGAGGGTAAAAAAAGTTGACCATGAATCTCAATTCCATCTGAAGCCCGTATTTTTATCTGTTCAGGCTTGTTAAGGAAGTCTGTGGGAAAAGATTCTGGAATTGATTTCTTTGCCAAGGATATCATTTTTCCAGTTTTATCAACTATATATGGATGAGCAGGCGAATTATAATTTGAGGCAAAAATGAATAATTCTCCTTTTTGATTTTCAATGGGAGCCCACTCTATTCCTTTTCCTTTAGTAATTTGCTTTGGTTTGCTATCTTTTAAATTTGAAACCCAAACATGTTGCCTGTCAATATCGTTCTGATTAGAAGAAAAATAAACTTTTTTCCTATTAGCGCCCAATGATACAAACTGCACTTCAGATTTTCCTGGAGTTAATAGTTTTGGCTCTCCTCCTTTAGTTGGAATAGAATACAAGTGGGTCCATCCATTACCTTCATAAGGAAAAATAATTTGATCATTTTGTGCCCAAAAAATTTGATTATTTGAAGAGATTGATCGAAAAACACTCCCAATTCCTTCTTTTGCCTTCCATATCATTTTTGTTTTTCCAGTATTAGAATTGCCAATATGAATGGACCAAGGTAATCCTGTTCTTCTCTCTTCAAATGGTAAAATTCTTTTTTCATTAGGTATTTTTATGAAAGCAATATGTTGGCTGTCCATTGACCAAGCCGGTTCCTGATCATTATCTACAGATGGTGAGAGATAAGTTATTTGATTTAAATCAAAATGATAAATACCTATAAAACTATGGTCTCCTCTTTTTGAAACAAAAGCCAGTTTTTTATTGTCAGGTGACCAACGCAATGATGCTGCAATACCCCTTATAACAAACTGTTGTTTTTTTTCTTTAGGATCCATTATTGGCAGACTCCATACCTGTCCTTTTTTGATGTAGGCTATGAATTCTCCATTTGACGATAGTTGTGGGTATGATCCTTCATCTAAAACAGTTATAGGTCCTCCTTTACTTGAAATGATGCAAATTTCTTGTTTTGGCCAATCTGGTGAACTAGTGGGGTTAGGTATCTCACCTTTTCTATTTGGTCCGGCCCCTCTAACAAAAATAATCTTATTTCCGTTTGGAGTAAATATAAGTGATGTTATTTCTTCTCCTATATCCTTTTCATGTTTTGTGATTGGGTATCCTATATACTTTGGATTATGTGCTATCCAAATATTTCTTACACCTTTTTTATTATAAATCCATGCTACTTTTTTGCTATTTTTAGAAACAATCAAGTTAGATGGGAAAGGGGCGCTCAATATTTCTTTAATTGTGAAATCATTTTCTCCACGACATACCGATAAAACAAGGGAGAGGTGCAGTATATATTTGTTCATTATTAATTGCTCCTTATTAAAACTACTATAATAAATTAACGATTAATTCTTAATCTAAGACTATTTAATCATATTGTTTAAAAAAAGCAGCCTCACTTAAGCGTGAAATTTTTGGTTGGAAATTCGTAATATTTGTTACTTATGTCTACAATCTTTTAGGTATGCCGAAATATGAAATTCTATATTGCCTTTTCAGATTTCCGTTTTCAATGTATCGTAATACTTGCCGGGTGCATCTGTTTAAGTATTGAGCCGCCTCATAAAGAGTTAACCATTTTTTATTAAACAAGTCCATACTGTTCCTTCCATAATTAATTAGTGTTTCTACCCTATTGGGGCAAAAACAACCCCCTACTATATAGGAAAAAGGTAAAAATTTGGACGGTTAGTATCTATATATATCGTAATAATAAGAGATATAAGAAATTGATATTTTTGTCAAAAAAAATTGAAATAGTTTAAAAAAGTTTAAATTATATACACGTATTTAGTCTAAATGTCATCAAAAGATTAATAAAGGAGAATAAAATGGATAGAAAAATAGTAGACTACACTATAGAATCAGATGAGCATGAGTTTAGCGTAACTTCGCCAGACTTCCCCGATGAACTTGATGACGAGGGTTATGGCCCGGATGGGGGTTTGCGTGGTATTGCAAATTGCGTTAGGGTTCGTATGCAGTTTGGCTTTCAACCATTTGGCAGTGTACAGGTGACTTCTCATACATCGGAAGATGGAGTTCAAATATTTACTTATCACCAAGCCATGGTTAAGTACGAAGACTAAAACCGAAAGGAGAATGAAATGATATACAAAATTGAATATAAATACGAAAACTCGGATGAAGAAATAAAGGAAAACGTGTTTTACGTAAAAGAAGAAGAGATACGTTTGATTAACTATGACTACGAACATGAACCTCATAAGTTTACTTATGGGGATAACCCAACACATTATGTATTGAAAAGTATAAAATCAGTTTAAAGCTGACCGGTCACACACACTATACACATACTTTTTAGTCTAAATATGTCTTTATAAAAGAGACACCCACATTGTTGGGTAATTTTTTGTAATTTTCTGTATGAAACGCCTCTGGCTCAAATAAAGGATTGAAGATGAAAAGATTATTACTAATTGCATTATTACTAATTGTTGGATGTTCTCAAAAATCCGTAGATAAGACCACCGGCGCCGGTCAAGAACCGGCGCTCACTATCGATCGTATCGTCTCACAGCCGTCGATTACTGGTACAGCGCCATCCTCTCCCTCTTGGTCAGCCGACAGCCGCCAACTCGCATTCCTCTGGAACGACTCTGGATTGCCACGCCGCGAGATATGGATTGTAAAGGGCGACGGCTCAGGTCTGCGCCGGCTCACCTCGGAGATTGAAGGCACGAGAGGCGTAGATCAGTTCGTATGGACCCCCGATGCAGAAGACCTTATCTATTTACGCTCCGACGACGTATGGCGCGTGTCATTCGCGAATGGTGGCGGGAAGCGCCTCACGGAGACCGGGGGAGACAAGTCGAACCTGGCTGTCTCACCTGACGGCCGATATGCCTCCTTTCTTCAAGATGGTGACCTCTGGCTCTTCCATTTGGGGACAAGCACTCTGACCCGGGCGACGGAGGTCAGTGTACCGTCCATTTCCAGCGTGCCACTCGGTCGATACAACCGTCCCGACGTCGAGATTGGTCCATACGTTTGGGGTGGCCCTACATACGCCTGGTCGCCTGACAGCCGGACCATTGTGGTGCATTACGTTGATCGCCGGAACTTGCGAACGGTACCGTTCCCGTACTATCTGGGTCAAGAGACTCTTGTAAACAACCTTCGCAGGGGATACCCCGGTGACCCGAACGAGCACCGCACAATCGGTTTCTATGGAGTCGAAAGCGGCGACTTGACACTGTTGGACCTGCCGGGCCCCACGGCCAACCGTGTTGTAGCATTCTCCTGGTCCCCCAATGGAACCTTACTCCTTGATCGAGAGTCGGATACGGCAGTGGATCGTTGGTTGCATACCGTCGACCCAGTTGATGGTAGCATGCAGGAAATCTGGCACGACCATCGAGAAACACGCGTATATACATCCATCGCATCTGCCTGGCACTCCGACGGCGAGCGCGTGGTGTTCCTCAGCGACCTTGGTGATCGTTATGGACTCTATCTTCTGACTCCCGGAGATGGAACGCCAAATCTGCTAACGAATGAGTCTTTCGATGTCACAAGCAAACCCTTCGTTGTGTCGCCTGTAAGCATGATCTTTTTCCAGTCCAATGAGCCGAGCCCGTACGAGCGTCAGGTTTTTCGTATCCCAGATGAAGGAGGAACTGCAACCCGCGTCACCACTCTGCCGGGTCAACACCGACCCTACCCGTCACCCGATGGGACAAGGGTAGCGCTTCTACATAACAGTGATCTGAGCCCGCCAGAGCTCTACATAGTGGACACTCGGAACGGCTTACCCGAGAACCGGGTTACCACGTCACCTATTCCTGAGTTCATGCGTCGATCTTGGGCCCAGGCACGGTACGCGACTTTCCCGAGTCGAATCGATGACTACACACTGCACGCACGCATTCTCGAGCCGACCGACCTCAAGCCAGGAAAGCGGTATCCTGTCGTTTTCGGCCCTGCATATTCGAACACGGTGCGCAACCGTTGGGCCGGAACGATCGGCCTCCTGCACCAGCTTTTAGTCGAACGCGGCTACATCGTGATCCAGGTCGATGTACGAGGAAGCACTGGATACGGTCGGGAATTTCGAGAGGAGTTCCTCATAGACTTTGGTGGCAGGGACATCGACGACCTCGAGAGCGCTGTCAATTACCTGTCGACGCTTCCCTACGTAGATCCGGAACGAGTCGGTATCTGGGGTAGTAGCTACGGGGGCACGCTCACTATCTACTCGCTCTTCAAGAAGCCGGGATTGTTTAAGGCCGGAGTCGCCGGGGCTGCAGCGGTGGACCCGTACTTCTTCGGTACAGACGATGTTGCTATAGTGCGACGCCCACAGAGCCATCCGGAGGCGTTCACCCGGGGGGCTGCACAATATGCAGGCAACTTGGAGGATCACCTGCTTATCATCCACGGAATGCAGGATGACGTAGTGCCATTCAAGACGACGGTGGTGCTGGCGGAAGAGTTGATGCGCTTAGGCAAGGACTTTGATTTTGCCTTTGCTCCCGGGGCAACCCATGGCTGGACACGCCCAACCCACTATGCTCGCTACCTATTTGGCAAGCTCGTAGCTCACTTTGATCGGTATCTGGAACCAGGGTCTCAATAATCCTCAAGCCCCACATTCATGGGGTTTTTTGTTTATAGCCTCGCACACATTGTAGGGTAATTATTTTTCTATTGAGATTATTACCTTTTCATTCTTTTCATGATTCTCAACTTCTAAAACAGTTCCAGTAAAATCAGGAGAATCAGAAAGTTTAATGATTTCTTGGATATCAATCCCTTCTTTTTGCAGTTCTTCTTTAGCTTTTTTTGGGATTAAACTTTTTACCATCTTTAAAACAGCAAGGGGAATAGAAACAGTTGTTAATGGCTTTTCATTGCCTTTTTCAAATTTCTTAATACATAGTTTTGTCATTTATATCTCCATATAACTATACAAGATTCATTAAAGTTTAGTAATTACTTTTACTACATACTTATTATTTATCAATACACCCTATAATACACACCACTTATCTGTCTCCACACATTGTAGGGTAATTTTTTGTAGATTTGGAGATGATGAATTATTGCTTATCATTTTTTTTAATCTTATCGTTTTGCTTTAGTCAGAGCAATATTAATAATATTGCATACTGTACCTTACTTTCTGACGGAGACATGGATGATTCTCCTTCTATCTATAAAATAAATTTAGATAGTTCAAGTATAGATACTATTCTATCAAACTCAATATTACATGATATTGCTGAAGATCAAGCTACTATGCTAATATCCCCGCTAATTGAATCGGACCCATCCCTACATGTTATATCCCCAATTATTCTATACAATTTTGATACTTTTGATGATACACTAAATGCAACAGGATATAATGCAAGATTTACTTCTGATGAAAATACTATCATTTACTCAAAAGTTGGTGATGATATTGGTAGTCAATTAGATTATTCAGGTATTTATAAATATTCACTGAATACTCAGGAAAGTATAGCGGTTGCCGATTCTGCATTTAGACTTGATTACCTCCTATCAAATGAGAAAAATAGAATTTTATGGTTAAATAAAATACCTATGGTTGATAGTTTGGAAATTTTAATTCATCATATAGATATAAATCAGACTGATACATTAGATATCAGACTTGGGTTAGATCAAATTTCAGATACACAATCTATTTATTGGGACAAGAACGATAACATATACACAACTTTATCCGATGAAAATGGAATCTGGCGTTTAAATAAATTAAATATTTTTCAAAATCCTATTCAGTTCACGGAATTAGCGTTTTTTGATGAGGGTGTGTCGCTACCTTATACGGCTGATTATGATTTAGATAAATTTTTATTTTGTAGAAGAATTGAGCCTCCTGGTTTTATGGTACCATATTATTTTCAATTTTGGACTTATAATGTTGAGACTGGTGAGACTGACTCCCTTTTTAATTTTATTAGTGGGACTGTACCTCTTGTCTATAGTTGGTCTACTGATAACTCTAAAATTGTCATTGGTAACTTATGGGCTTGGGGTGCATTTGCCCTTGGTACTTTATCAATATATGATGCATATTTAGACTCATTAACTGGTATTTCAGAAGATCAGCGTTTTCCATTGCAAAATCCTATTGCTCCTATTTTTACTTTTGGCGGTAATGGAATTCTTTCAATACAAAGTGAGTCTATTCCATTACAATATATATTACGTCAAAACTATCCAAACCCATTCAACCCAGTCACATCTTTACGATATGATTTACCAGAAGATGGATTGGTCAATATCACTATCTATGATATGATGGGCAGGATAGTTAAAACGCTTGTAAATGGCTCACAAACAGCAGGATATAAGTCTATTAGGTGGAATGCCACGAATGATAGAAATGAGCCAGTATCAGCAGGATTATATCTCTATACGATCCAGGCAGGAGAGTTCAGGCAGACTAAGAAGATGGTGCTGTTAAAGTAATGAATAAACTATTGAGTAAAAAAGATGTTCAAAATGATTTAAACAACCTTAATGGTTGGATGTATGATAATAATAAAATAAAAAAAGAGCTACAATTTCAATCTTACATGGATAGTATAGATTTTATTAACTCTGTAGCGAAGAAAGCAGAACAATTAAATCACCATCCCAACCTTATTGTAGGTTATTGTAAAGTTGTTATAGAATTTACATCGCATGATTTAGGTGGGGTCACTATTGATTGTCTCAATATGGCTAAATATATAGACTCAATAACTCTCAACCTTAAGAGACAATAATAAAGAAATAATTAATCATTTATCAAGCCCCACATTTGTGGGGTTTTTTGTTTGTACCCACACACATTGTAGGGATATTGTTTGTAGATTTGAATGTGCGAAATATTCTATTACTTTTTTTCATATCTTTTATTAATGCACAGATAGCATTACCAACTTTTCAGGCTGTGCATAAGCCACAGAGTACATCTTCTTCTTCATTATATGATTTCACATCTCATACTTTTACTAATTGCGGAGCAACTGGTACTACTGGACCTACATTAGCAAATTGTAAAAATTCTTATGATGTTTCTTGGGAAGATGATACAGATTATTTCAATGTAACAAGTGGTATTCAATATTGGACAGTACCTGAAGATGGTACTTATAGAATTCTTGCTGCTGGTGCAAAAGGAGGGTATGCTAATAACTATGATTATGGCACCTCTACGCCACATGGTCCTCCAACCAGCGGTGGTTATACTTATGAAAATAATGGAGCAACAATACAAGGAGATTTTACTTTAGAAAAAAATTGGGTTATTCGCATTTTAGTTGGTCAAAGAGGATTAGAACATAATACATGGGGTACGGGAACCGCAGATGGATATAGACGGGGTTCTGGTGGCGGTGGCGGTTCTTTTGTCACAAAATCTCCACATAATAATGAAGCATCAATTTTAGTTATTGCTGGAGGAGGAGGAGGGATACATTGGGAGGGTAATTATAATTATGCGGGTGAAGGTGGTGGAAGAACAACAACATCTGGAGGTGTTACAAATCTGGGGTATCACCCTTTCTCCCAATACGCATATGCTCAACCTAGAGCTGATGATGGTGATGGTGGTGATAATGGAGGTTTATTTCAAAATAATAGCGGCGGTGGTAATTCTCTGATAGATAATGGTAGTGATGGAGGTGGTGGATTCTTTGGGAATGGACAACTTGGTGAGTATAACTCTAATTCCGGTGCAGGTAAAGCATATGTTAATGGAGGTGAGGGTGGAACAAGTACCGGAAGCACCTCTGGAGATAATAGTGCTGGTCATGGTGGATTTGGAGGTGGTTCCGCTTCTGGTTATTGGTCGAGTATGGCGTTGGCTGGAGCTGGTGGTGGTTATTCAGGTGGAGGTGGTGGTTTATATAAGGGGTATACAGGGTCACCTGTTGGTGGTGGTGGTGGATCAAAAAATAATGGTAGTAATCAAGTTAATACATATTCTAATAATGATAATGATATTAATTCAGGTAATGGTTATGTTATAATTACAAAACAGTAAAATTAGTTAAATTATAATTCTACCCTTTTCATAATATCAACCCCCACACATTGTAGGGTAATTTTTTGTAGATTTGTGAAAGATAGGGGAATATCTATTGATAAACACAATATGATAGCAAAAAATTATAAAAATATTGGTCGTGATCGAATCAATGAAATATTTGAGGAAGGCTGGAGCCAAATTGAGTTCATTGAAATTGTTTTTCGTGAATGGGCTAAACTAAATCAAATAGCTTTAAATAAGGAGTATGCTAATCAAAAAGGTATTTCAAGACAAGAGGGCGATATAGACCAATTCTCATTATGGTTGGTTGATAATATATACTTACAGGTTTATTGTAAAGGTAGTGACAACACTATTGTAAAGGAATTCTGTGTTAAACATTTTGGTTATAAAGATGGTGATGTTCCACAAAGTTATTAGCCCCCACATTCATGGGGTTTTTTGTTTGTGGGAGGATGGGTAGATTTGGATATGAGAGGGGTATTCTTAAAGATTTTTCAAGATTTAAAACAACTATAACAGATTGGTTTCTCAAATGATGTCTTATGACTTTTAGAACATTGATGACAATGTTTTTCTTCAAATCCCTTATTCTTATATTTATTCCAACTCTTATAACATTTCTTACAATAAGGACTTTTCATATTATATGGAATTGATGTTGAACATCTTATACAATGTCCATCACCGTCGAGTAATTTGTGGAGGGTGAAGGGATTCCTAGTTTCCATTTCCCCATCTAATTTTTCTGTTTAAAGACTTAAATACTTCCCCAAATTCTTGATTATATTTGATATATGTCAAATTATAACCAAATATCATCTTTTATATGGAATGTATGTGATGATGTATTAAGAGGTCTGTTTAAACCCCACGAATATGGAGATGTTATTCTCCCATTTACTGTACTAAGAAGGTTAGATTGTACTTTAGAAAGTCATAAAGATGAAGTTTATGAAATCTATGAAAAGTATAAAAGTCAGGTAGACGACCCAACTCCCATCATATTAAACAAAATCAATACAAACTTTTTTAACCATTCCAAATATGATTTAACAAGACTCAAATCAGACCCACAAAACATTAACCTCAATTTTCAAAACTACATAGGTGGTTACAGTGATAATGTTTTGGAGATAATTGAGAATTTCCAATTTGATAAACCAGTTCAAAAACTTCATAAAAGTAATCGTCTTTATCAGTTAATTGATAAGTTCACAGAAGTAGACCTTCACCCTGATGTTATCTCTAATCGTGATATGGGGATTATCTTTGAGGAGTTACTGAGAAAGTTTTCAGAGATGTCCAATGAGACAAGTGGAGAACATTATACTCCAAGAGATATCGTAAGGTTATTAGTCTCCTTTGTTTTTGAAAAAGACAGAGAAGAACTTCAAGGTGTTGGAAATGTTAGAAGTGTTTACGACCCTTGTTGTGGTAGTGGAGGTATGTTAACCATCGGAGAACAGTACATTCACGACAATATTAATGATAAGGTAGAGTTACGATTATTAGGACAAGAATTAAACCCACAAACCTATTCTATTTGTAAATCAGATATGATGATTACTGGTGAAAATCCCAATAATATCAGAGGTCCAGTTTCATCTTTATCAGAAGACCAATTTCAAGGAGATAGGTTTGATTACATGATAACCAATCCACCCTTTGGTGTTAGTTGGAAATCAGAAGTTGATTTCATTAAAAATGAAAGTTCAAATCCCTTAGGAAGATTTAAAGTGGGTACACCACGAACCTCAGATGG
>CAJWLO010000011.1 GCA_913043235.1 uncultured Fidelibacterota bacterium | reverse complement strand
TTTTTTCCTTGTGATAATATATATGTTTTATTTTGAAAATGAAAAACTTAGAAATAAAATAAAATCCATTGATGGTAGGGATTATGGTGCTTGTCAATCACTCAAAGGTGAATATGATTTCTCAGAAAGATTTAAGTTATTCATTCACCAAATTCCAAAAGATCCATATGCACCACCTCACACAGGTATTTATCGTATAATTGTTGACCGTAATGATGATCGAATCGTTAATTTTAAGGCTAAAACCAAAATTCAAGGAATTGCTTTTACTGATTTTCTAGCCAGAAATTATTTTAATGCCTGTAAAATAATATCAAAAGGCCCTCGGGGCACGGGCTACAGCGGTATCATTACCATCGATCAGCCCGGACAATCGATCTTAGAAAGAAACAGCGTGGTCATCACAGATGAGACCATTGAAGTGCGTTGCTTTTTAGGACTCCCATCGAGGGGCAGGAGAATTAATTCTCAGGTAGCGGAAGAAATGCTTTTAAGCGAACTTCCTGAAATTGTGGATTCATCCTTATTTAAAGAAAATATTGATCCTGATGCATTAAGCAAACACATAGAATCTGCGGTGGATGCTGAATATCTTCGCGGCCAACTTGATTCTCTTGATTTGGTCGCTTTCATTGCCAATAACGCTATTCTACCACGTAAGAGTGGTACTAGCAACAAGCCTATGTCCAATTCCGATGCGGTCCCTTTTGTTGCGCCATCTAGCCTGACAATAGAGATTGATCTTCCTCATGCCGGTCAAGTGAAAGGGATGGGTGTCCCGAAAGGAGTAACTTTAATTACTGGTGGTGGTTATCATGGAAAATCAACATTACTGAATACGCTGGAGGCGGGCATTTATAACCATATTTACGGTGATGGGAGGGAACAATGTGTTGCTACAATCCATGCAGCAAAAATCAGGGCATACAGCGGAAGGCATGTAGTTAAGACCGATATTTCTCCATTTATTAAAAACCTGCCATATCAAAAAGACACAACATCATTTTCTACTACCAATACCAGCGGGAGCACATCACAAGCAGTAAACATAATGGAAGCTATAGAAGCAGGTGCAAAAGTGTTATTAATGGATGAAGACACTTGTGCCACCAATTTTATGATCCGCGATAGAAAAATGCAGAAATTGATTAAAAAGGAAGATGAGCCGATCACAACATTCATTGATAAGGTAAAACAACTTTATCTAGAAAAAAATATTTCTACTGTTCTGGTGTTGGGAGGTGTGGGTGATTATTTTGATGTCTCTGATCAGGTGATCAAGATGATGAATTATCAACCCTTCGATGTAACATCAAAAGCTCATGAAATTTCAGATATGTTTCCGGGTAAACGTGAAGTTGAAGATAAAGCCTATCCTTTTAATATCAGGGAGCGTATACCCAGATCAGAGAGTATCGTTTCCTTAAATAAATATGGGAAATTCAGTGTCTATGCTAAGGACGTCCACAGGATACACTTTGGGGAATATGATATTGACCTTACTGATTTAGAACAGCTTATGGAACTATCGCAAACCAAAGCATTGGGATACGCACTTGAATATTCAAAAAAGTACATGGATGGGCAAAACACGTTGCGAAAAGTAGTAGAACATGTCATGAAGGATATTGAATTGCATGGGATTGATATTATTAGCAAAAGAATTTCTGGTCATTTTGCTTGGTTCCGAGGTTTGGAATTGGCTTTTACTTTAAATCGACTCAGAAGTTTTAATGTGATCCAGAAAGACGCGAAACTCGGCTAAATAGCGCTGTATTGTTCACCGTTCTGACTGGGTAGATCTGTTCATTTATCTATTATTCTTAGACGCTTCCACAATTATTCCAGCTTACCTTGGCGGCGATACTTTTCCCTGTATTTTTCATAAAGCATCTTCTGGCGATCGCCCAAATCCACTTCCCGACCCATGATATAGGCCTTGATGGGGTTTGTTTTAATATGAAGCGGCGGGTCATTGGTAATGAAAAATGTGGCATCCTTTCCTGGTTCTAGGGAACCGACTCGTTTATCCACGCCAAGGATCTCTGCGGTGGATAAAGTAATGGCACGCAACGCTTCTACTTTAGATAATCCCCAGGCTGCAGCGCGCATAGCCTCATTGGGTAGAGTGCGGACATGTCCATTAAAAGGATATCCCTGGTCCGTTGAAAGGCAGAATTTTACTCCTTCCTGCATTAGCACTGCAGGGGTTCTGTATGGAATATGGACAGGTTCAAATCTTCTGCGCGGCGTTGTCTGGACATGTTGCAAGATGACCGGGACATTATGTTTTACCAGTAGTGCAGGGATTCTCCATGCGTCCCGTCCTCCTGAGATGGTGATTTTTAGATCATACTTATTTGCCCATAGAACAGCAGCTTCAATCTGCTTGACATCATCAGCTCGGACAATGATTAGTTGTTGTTCTACAAAATAGGGGACCAAGGCTGAAAGTCGCAGATCTGTATTTTGTTTCTGTTCTGCCTTTCGTTCCTTTTGAGTAGTGCGGATCTGGTAAGCTCTGGTATCCCTGATCAGATGATCGATCTCACGTAATATTTTTTGATAGGCTTCCCGCTGCTGTTTCTCTTTCTTTTTGGCTGTTTTTCTAAAATTCAAGCGCATATCGGGCCAGTTCATGTGTAGAGCTGTGGGATGGTTAAGTGTGGCATCTTCCCATGTCCATCCATCCATCATCATACAGGATGATTGTCCCGCTATTAAACCGCTGAGAGGCACAGAATTGGCAATGAGAATACCATTGGAACGGGTTACGGGGATCAGTTCTGAATCTGGATTATAACTGACGTTAGCACGTACATTGGGGTTAATATCTCCGACTTCAGAATAATCCCGAGTTTGTTTAACAGCTCCAATCTCTACCAGTCCAATTTGAGTTAGTGGAGCTATATAGCCGGGAACCACATGTTTTTTGTGGATATCGTAAACATCCGTGTCAGGGCTGGGCTGGATACTTTCACCAATGGTAACAATTTTACCATCGGAAAATAAAAGATCATATCCTTCCAGAACATCACCGGAAACCGTATGGAGGGTACCCCCTCGCAGCAATATGGGTCTTTTTTGCTCTAGACCGGGAATCTGGTCATTGCTGAAGCAGATAGAAACCAGGAATAAGATCAGGATACGTTTCATCAGTTGGCTCGCCAGCCAAAGCGTTCGTAGTCCAGCTGTTCACAGCTATGATTGTTAATATGTGGTGTGGTTCCATTAGGTCTGATTTCTTTACCACCTGCAGGGGCATTGGATGAGAGTATTTTCTGGACCAGATCTTTACGAATCTGGGCATCACGTTTTTCCAGATCCTTGTTTTCATCTTTTGACCAATAACGAATTCCATCAATCCAGGTTGCTTCTACTTGGGAATATATGGATAGAGGGGGCCCGTCCCAGATTACGACATCCGCATCCTTGCCCTCTTCTAAGGATCCCACCCATTGGTCTATCTTTAATTGTTTGGCAGGGTTTATGGTTACCAGTTTTAGGGCATCCTCTTCCGAGAGTCCACCATATTTTACTGCTTTAACTGCTTCCGTATTTAACCTCCGAGCCAGTTCAGCATCATCTGAATTAAAGGATACGGTTACGCCGTTACGGGTCATAAGGGTGCCGTTATAAGGTATGGCGTCAATGACTTCATACTTGTATTGCCACCAGTCTGAAAAGGTGGAAGCTCCGGCCCCATGTTCAGCAATACGATCCGCTACTTTATAACCTTCCAGAACATGCTGGAAGGTGGCAATGGTAAATCCAAAATCCTCTGCAATACGGGTGAGCATCAATATCTCATCCTGCCGATAGGAATGGCAATGGACAAGACGAACCCCATCCAAGATTTCTGCCAGGGCTTCCAGTTCGAGATCCCTTCTGGGTGGAACCTTGACGCGTTGCATTTTAGCACTTTTCTGGTAGGTATCCCAGCGGTGAGCATAATCTTGGGCAGCCTTAAATGCATCCCGGATCACCTGTTCTACACCCATACGGGTCTGCGGGTATCGGTTGGTGCCTGCCCAATTGGCCTGTTTAACATTTTCACCCAGGGCAAATTTGATCCCTTGTGGTGCTTTTTTAAACAACAATTCGTTGGGTCCTAGACCCCAGCGCAGTTTAATGACTGCATTCTGACCGCCAATAGAATTAGCAGATCCATGAAGAATATTGGCACAGGTTAGGCCGCCACCAAGCTGTCGGTAAATGTTAATATCATCGGCATTAAGAACATCTCGTATTCGCACTTCTGCTGTTACGGATTGTGCACCTTCATTGATAGAAGCGGCAGCCGAATGGCTATGGCAGTCGATGAGTCCCGGGGTGATATGTTTTCCACTGGCATCGATGACCATTGCGCTACCTCTGGGGACAGAAATATCAGGCGCTACTTTGTCAATTCTACCGTCTACAAATAGAATATCCCAATCTTCCAGAATCCCTTTCGGGCCGCTGGTCCAGAGAGTGGCATCACTGAATAAGACCGCATTGGGCAGGGTTCGCTTTATTGCTATACCATAGGCTCCTTCTGGGTAATGAACTGTCAGATCACTTTTACTTTCCTGGATGCGCTTAACTGTTTTCACAGGTGTAGATCGTTGTGCAGTAAAAGGAATAATTAAATCAACACCATCACTAGCAGTTCCTGAAAATTTATCTTTAGCAACTGTGGAATTAAAAGAAATACTACCGTCCATTCCAAAAGCGATACCATCCGCAGTATATGAAAAATTTTGCTCAAATACTTTAATATCCCGAAGAGTATATTTTTTATTATCAACCTGTACAATACCCATCAGATACGAATTGATTTTTTCTGGTGGGTAGGTATAAGCCAGGGGATCCTTATCCAGGGAAGGAGTGGTGAACTCTAGGTCGTATTTTTCATTGCCAATAGAAAGTTTCCATTTCCCTTTTAAACTGTATGACTTTTTAGTTGCCACAAAATATTCATCACCTTCAACCCAGACAGAAGTGATCCTAGATTTTGAGTTGAAATAATCTCCATCCACAATAACTAGATTGGCCATATAGCCAGGTTGGATTTTACCTAGGATTTTGTCAACACCCATTGCTTCTGCCGGGTAGGTGGTAATGGCGGCCAGAGCCACATCCTTGGAAAATCCCCGGTCAATGATTCTCTGCAGATTGGTCCTAAATTGAGATTTTTTCTTAAGGCCGTGGGAGGATAAACTAAAAAACAGTCCCTTATCTTGAATCCTGAAAATGTTATCTGGTGCCAGATCCCAGTGTTTTAATTGTTCAGTATCATATTGGAGCGCTGTAAAAGCATCTGTAACCCGGGGTTTGGCAGGAAAATCTAAGGGTAGAATGATGAAAGGTTTGAGTTTTTCTAGTTCATCCAGGCGGCGATATTCAAACCCGCTGCCCAAAAGCCAGGGATTCAGATTAAATTCATCACAGATATTTAAAGCCCGTATAGCTGTATGTTCATGATTGGTCATGAACAGCATTGGTAGTCGATTGGCTCTGAATTTTTCTAGGGTTTCCAGGGACGCATTGTATTTCACAGGTTCATTATCAGTTGGAAATTTTTTGGCTATAGCGCGTGCTTTTTGATACCATTCAGCATCGATTATGGTCTGGCGAATAAGGGCAATGGTTCCCAGCAATGAATTCGGATATTCACGATCGCTCCAGTCGCTTGCTTTAAATTCCAATACCTGAGCCACTGACTCAGAAACAGAAACAGGCGTATTTGATAAAACTACTAGATCAGATTGACCTTTGATGATTCCTTTTTCCGGGACCACGTGCGCCGCGGTCATTCCCAAAGAGTGAAGAGCTTTCAGATCTTTTTCTTTGATTTTAAGGTCATCCATGGCACGGTAATTGGCACGGATTTTTGAATTCCAGTGCTGGTTGGGGCTTGTTGTTTTTTCATCCTGTTTTACCGTAAGCCAACTATCAATAAATCCGGCATAGACGTGGGCGCCTTCAAGGTTAACTTCATAGGCATCCAGTGGTACCTTGATATAGCGACCCACCTTTTCGATCTTACCGTCCCGGATAACAATTGTACCATCTTTTATGAAATCTCCCGGTTCGGTATGGATCATACCATGGGTCAGTGCCCAGACACGGGGTTTATTTATATGAATATCTTCCACCGGCTCGATTTGGGCCAGCAAAGTTTGCAGAAAAAATAATAATGAAATAACGAATGGCTTCAAAAATTGGGACCTTTTAAGTGGTGTTTCTCAATAAAGGAAGTTACATAATTAAAGGTATCTTTTTTACTGTTGGAGATGTGAAATAATTCCAGATCATCATTCGAAATAGTACCCATCTCCAATAAATAATCCCAGTTGATTACGTTTTCCCAGAATTCTTTTCCATATAGCACAATAGGTACTCGTTTCTTGATCTTTTCTGTTTGAATCAAGGTTAGTAATTCCATCAGTTCATCTAAAGTTCCAAACCCGCCGGGCCATACGACCAAAGCTTTGGCCAAATAGAGAAACCAAAATTTACGCATGAAAAAGTAATGAAATTTGAGATCAAGACCATCTGTAATCCAGGGATTACCTGATTTTTCTTCAGGAAGGGAAATGGTTAGCCCCACAGATATTCCACCAGCTTCATTAGCTCCACGATTGGAAGCTTCCATAATTCCGGGACCTCCGCCAGAACAAATGATGTAGCGGTGTTTCGCGTCCTTAAGTCCTTTGCTCCATTTAGTGAATTCCCCGGATAGAGCTCTTGCATCTTCATAATACTGCGCCATTTCCAAATCTTTTTTTAGGCGATTAATAGATACGTCTTTTTTATGATTAGATGCGTTATCAAGAGCCTGCTGAGCATCGGCTCTTGATTTGATGCGGGCCGAACCGAAAAATACAATAGTATCGTAAACTTTTTTTCTACGCAGACGCCTTAGAGGACCGTAATACTCGGACATAATTCTAATAGTTCGGCCATCGGGGCTGCCCACGAATTCCGGGTCAAAATAAAAGCGGTCTTTGGTTATCGTATCTGACATAAAATATATCCTTACAAATAAATAGTACAGAAATTAAGACAATTTTGATCTCCGCCAATGTTAGAATTATTATATTGATCATTAGTTCATTAATATTTACCAGTATTTGGATGTTGTTTGCACGTTTTTAATAAAAGTATTTTTTGGGATGTTCATTAGAATTATCATTTGCAGTTTATTCTTTTTTACCTGCGCTTCTCCGCCACCGCCAAGCGTACAAGGTGTTAAAGTAAACCAGGCAGAAAAAGAAACATTAAAACAACCTAAACAGGAACCATTACCATCACTTCCTATTACACTGCCTCCTACAAAATATTCCCGCCCAGACCTCGTACAGGAGACCGTATATTCTCGAGGATATTTAACCGGTTATGATATATGGGAGTTTCTAAGGGAGCAGCCGGCTGAAACAGATGTCCTGGGAACATTTGGTCTGCCAGATTCTGTCTGGATTGATGATGAGGAAAAGACGAAATTTTTATATTATTTTATTTCGGAAATGCAGGACTACAACATTATTGAAATCAGTACAAAGACAGACAGCGTTTCCGGTTTTGAATGGGATTAAATCATGAATAAATATAGTATATTATTAGTTATCATATTTTTGGTCATCTTTGCACAAAAAACGTATAACAGGAATGCTAACGATATACACCATCAGGCCTTTGTCGCTGATACCCATAATGATGTTTTATTGCGCTCTATGATGGGGCGAAACATCCTCATAGATCTTCCTGAAAGTCACTCGGATCTGGTCAAATTTCAAAATGGAGGGGTGGATCTTCAGGTATTTTCAGTCTGGGTATCTCCTAGTACGATCGATCCAGAAGAGTATTATAATTATGCCAATACGATGATTAGTCAACTAGAGTATCTCTGTTCCCGTGTTCCGGATCAATGGTCGATTCCGTATAATTATCAAGATATTCTTTACAATGACCAGCATGATATTTTGTCCTGCATGATCGGCGTGGAGGGTGGGCATGTGATTGAGAATGACCTCTCAAAACTGGACACATTATACAACCGAGGCATGCGCTATCTGAGCCTGACCTGGAATAATTCCACAGACTGGGCCACTTCTGCTAAAGATGAAACGGAGAATAAGGACAATCTTATATTTTCGGGTTTGACAAATTTTGGTCAGCAAGTGGTTCGTAGATGTAATAACTTGGGCATAATGATTGATGTTTCTCATGCTGGTGAACAGACCTTCTGGGACGTTTTGGAGATTACCACAAAACCCATTATTGCTTCACATTCATCCGTTTATTCGCTTTGTCCCCATTTTCGCAATCTAAAAGATGAACAATTATTGGCTTTGGAAAAAAATAAAGGAGTTGTATTTGTCAACTTTTACCCTGCGTATATTGACTCAAACTTTTCTAAAAAGGGAAAAAAGATTCGCCAGCAGTTTCAGCCACAACTAGATTCATTGGCCGATATATATGAACCTGAAAGCAATGATTTATGGTATGCGGAAAATACCCTTCTGGAACCATATTTGAGTGCTGTTGCTCCTGATCTGGATAATGTGATTGACCATATTGATTATATCGTAAATTTGATTGGTGCCGATCATGTGGGGTTGGGTGCTGACTGGGATGGTGTGGAAGTTCTTCCTGTGGGAATAGAAAATATAGCCAAACTGCCCAGCTTAACAAAAAAACTGATTGAAAGAGGATATCATCAAAGAGATATCAAAAAAATACTCGGCGGGAATTTTAAACGTGTTTTTAAGGATGTGGCCCACTATTAAAATCATTTTATGCCTTGAAAAAATATCTATAAGCTAATGATGGATTTATCAAAAATAAAAAACAGTTATTCCACTAAACTAAGTGCTTTCAGCCAGGAAACATTATTTCAGAGTTTGGATAGAGACCTGCAAGATTTTATTTTTGAGTTTGGTAGTGCTTGGAATCTCAGCTATCAGGAATTACGGCAGGTTTCAGAAATATCCATCGATTTAAAAATGTGGGGAGATAATTTTGTAGTTGATCGATTAAATCGAATAGCATCCCATTTTCCTGAATCAAATCACAATTCTAAAAAACATATTTTAAAGGAGTTTCAGGACCATTGGAATACTCTGAAAAATAATCCATCCAATTATGGTCCAAAGGCACCCAAAGTTAAAAGTGTTGTTAGGAAAGTCACAAACAATACAGGCGATAATGAAGTATTTGGCCCGTGTCCAGTAGCATCGGAGAAAACGGTCTGTTGTAATCTTATTACCATCGATGCAATTCAAGGCTGTAGCCTTGGCTGCAGTTACTGTAGTATACAGACGTTTTATAAAGATGGTGCAGTATCTGTGGAGTCTAATCTCGCAGAAAAATTGGACCAAATACAACTAAATCCGAAACAGAATTATCATATAGGGTCAGGCCAGTCATCAGACTCACTGGCTTTGGGTAATCGTGGTGGAGTACTGGATGCTCAAGTAGAATTTGCCAGGAAAAACACCAATATTATATTGGAGTTCAAAACAAAATCAAAAGAAATAGATTATTTTCTTACCCATGAACTTCCACCAAATATTTTCATCTCCTGGTCATTAAATCCTCAGGTTATTATTGATCATGAAGAACATTTTACCGCTTCTTTAGATCAACGGATAAGTGCTGCCCGTAAGATGGTTGAAGCCGGGATAATTGTGGGATTCCATTTTCATCCGATTGTTTATTATAACGGCTGGGAAAATGATTATAATCAGGTTGTAGAGCAGGTAATGGGCCAGTTTGAGCCTGAAAATGTGGGAATGATTTCAATGGGGACACTCACATTTATTAAACCGGCCATTAAAAATTTACGAAAACTCGGAATCCCTAGTAAAGTATTGCAGATGCCTATGTCAAATGCTTCCGGGAAAGAATCGTACCCTTTTGAAATAAAGAAAAAGATATTCAGTGGAATTTATAATACATTTTCTTCTTGGCATGATGATGTATTTTTTTATTTATGCATGGAAGAAAAAAAATTATGGCAGTCAGTGATGGGAAGGTGTTATAAATCGAACGAATATTTCGAACAAGCTCTATTTAGAAGTGTTTCTGGAAAGATGAGATAGGTCATTTTATTTTATGATTCTGCCGTTATTCATAACTTCTTAGCCTTAAAATGATACCGAGATTCAAGCTAGCACCATCGATATTATCTGCAGATTTTTCGGATTTAAAAACAGCCTTAAAACAATGTGATGAAGGAGGTGCTCATTGGATCCATGTAGATGTAATGGATAATCAGTTTGTTCCAAATCTGACCGTTGGCCCTCCAATCGTAAAATCAATCCGACACAAAACAAAAAAATTCATAGATGTACATATGATGGTGATTAATCCTGAAAAATTGGTAGAACCATTCGCGAGGGCCGGGGCAGATAATATTACATTTCATATAGAGGCTACAGATGATCCAGAAGGAATCATTGAGTTTATTAAATCATGTGGTTGTAAGGCAGGTGTGTCTGTCAAACCGAAAACTCTATTGTCAGATATTTATCCTATTTTGGATAAAGTGGATTTGGTTCTCATTATGAGTGTAGAACCTGGGTTTGGTGGGCAAAGCTATCTACCTGATTCTAATGAAAGAATCTCCCAGACCAAACAATATTTAAATGATAATTGTCTGGACCGTGTTTTGATTGAAGTAGACGGTGGTATCAAGCTACATAATGTAAGTAAAGTCTTGGATTCTGGAGCAGATGTAATCGTAGCAGGGTCGGAAATATTTAAAGCAGATGACCCCGTTCAAACCATCCAAGAATTTTGTTTAACTGTGGAGTAATAAAATAATCATGAAATATATAAGTTTAGAAAATTTTTCTTCTTGGGATCAAAAAGATAAAGATAAGTATACCGTATCTGTGATTAAAGGTTTGGTAATGGATACCGTAAGACATGCCAACTCAGGCCATACTGGAGGGCCTATGTCATCAGCTGATTTTATATATATTCTATTTAAAGATTATTTTAAGTTTGATCCTTACGACCCTGATTGGTTTAATCGAGATAGATTTATTTTATCAGCAGGTCATGAGTCGGCTTTAGTTTATGTATTGCTTCACTTAATTGATTGGTTAAGTCTAGATGACTTGAAGAATTTTCGCCAACTACATAGCAAAACACCTGGACATCCAGAAGTGGAGATACCTGGTGTAGAATGTACTACAGGGCCTCTAGGGCAGGGGTTTTCCATGGCTGTAGGCATGGCTATTGCAGAGACATTTTTACGACATACGTTTACAAGTATATCGAAGGATGCAGAAAACCTGGTGGATCATTTTACATATGTTTTAGCCAGTGACGGCGATATGCAAGAACCAGTTACTCTTGGATCTGCATCACTAGCAGGCCATTTAGGATTATCCAGGTTGATTCTCTATTATGATTCTAATATGATTCAAATTTCTGGAAAAGTAACCCGTTCTGATTCCACGGATTACGCCAAGGTTTTTGATGGATTTGGATGGCATGTGCAGGAGATCAATGGCCACGATCACAAATCGATTCGGATCGCTATTGAAAAAGCGAAAGTTATGGATCAACCCAGTATCATTATTGGTGAAACAATCATAGCAAAAGGTAGCGTTGGTATGGAAGGAGATCATAATACACATGGTGCACCTTTGCCACAGGTTGAAATTGATGCTACAAAAGAAAATTTAGGGTTAATGCCTGAGTCATTTAAATTGCCTGAAAAAGTCAAAACTTACTTCCAATCCAGATTTGAAGAATTACATAAAAATACTATCAACTGGAAAACAAAATTGGAGAAATGTCGTAAGAATAAAGATGTGGATGCATTCTGGTCAATTTCGATTGATGATAATCTTCCTGTATTAACTTACCCTGAATTTGAATCTGGCGTGTCCTTGGCGACCCGAAAGGCATTCGGCGCTACACTGGATCATTTTGCTGTACAACTTCCAAGTATCATGGGTGGATCAGCCGATCTTGAACCTTCGAATTATACAGGAAACTTCGCTGCTCAATATTCTGATTTTCAAAAAGATAACAAAAGCGGCCGAAATATTGCTTTTGGTGTAAGGGAATTTCCCATGGCTTCCATGATGAATGGGATGTCACTCCATGGCGGAGTGATTCCATTTGGAGGCACTTTTTTAGTATTCGCAGATTATGAGCGACCCGCTTTGCGTCTAGCTGCAATCCAAAGTGTTAGAGTTATCCATGAATTCACGCATGATTCCTTTTTTGTGGGGGAGGATGGTCCTACACATCAGCCTGTAGAACATGCTATGGCACTCCGGACGATTCCTGGATTTTATGTGTTCCGGCCAGGAGATGCAAAAGAAACAGTCATTTGTTTTGAAAAAGCGCTACAACTAAAAGATTCTCCATCAGCATTACTTTTGACTCGCCAAGGCATTCCGATTTCGGAAAAATCTTTGGATGAAATCAAAGTTGGTGTTGCTAGAGGTGGTTATATTTATAAAGATTGTGAAAAACAACCGGAATTGATCTTTATAGCCACTGGTTCTGAACTTTCATTGGCAGTTGATACTGCAGAACGAATGAGTGATAAACACATTCGCATTGTAAGTTTACCATGTTGGGAGTTATTTATGGAACAATCAATGGAATATAGAAATGATGTTATTCCGATAAGAGGCTGCATGAAAATTTCTATGGAAGCAGGAGTTACTCTTGGATGGGAACGCTTTGTTGGACCGGCTGGACTTTCCATCGGATTAGATCATTTTGGTGCTTCTGCTCCCAATAAAGATTTAGCCGAAGAATTTGGTTTCACTCCTGTAAAAGTGGAAATAAAAATTAGAGAACATTTAGAAAAATTACTTTAAATATATGAAAATACATCTGGCAACTGACCATGCCGGTCTTGAATTGAAAAACAACATCAAAGATTATTTGATTTCAAAAGGCCAAGATGTTACCGATCATGGTGCTCATGAATATGATGCACAGGATGACTATCCCGATTATATTTTTCCCTGCGCCAAGGCAGTGGCGGCAGATCCTGAAAGCCGCGGAATTATTTTAGGCGGATCTGGCCAAGGGGAAGCCATGGCAGCTAATCGCGTTAGAGGTGTCCGAGCCGCTGTGTATTATGGATCGGAAAAGGAGATTGTCCAATTATCCCGGGGACACAACAATGCCAATGTTTTATCCCTGGGAGCACGATTTATTTCAGAGCAGGTAATTTATGAGGTAATTGAAACTTGGTTGGATAAACCTTTCGAGGGTGGACGACACCAGAGGCGTATTGACAAATTAGATATATAAATTCAAAATTTATTTTATGGATTAACTGAAAGCTGGATTAGAGCCTTCTAACAAATCATTCAATGCATTCAAGATAGCTTTTTGATCTATATCATACTCTTTAATTGCTTCTCCAAAATTGTGATCATCTGTCACGGAGCAGGATGAACATGCACCAAGATGAAACATAGTAAGTATATTTTTTGCAGCTGGATGCAAAGCTAATACTTCGCCAACGCTCATATCAGTTGAGAACCCTTTTTTTTCGTCTGAGCAGGATACAGATGTTTTATTACTAAGTTCTTTAATAGAAAGATTCACATGATTCCGAAGATCTATCATTTCTTTTTGCGCTGTTTTAACATCTGATCGCAATTTTTGTAAACTAATATAAGATAGAATAGAAAGGACGACAGCAAATACTGATAATATTGATAATAGAATAATACTGATTTCCATAATTAATTTGCCAAAAACTCTTCTAGTTGTTTTTCTAAATGCTCGCTATTCAAGGATTCCCCCTCATTCAGTCTATCAATTATATTCTGTATTTGTTTCATGGCACGTTCTTTTTTTAAGGTAAATATAAACCCATCAAAATAATGATCACCTTTCATGGCACGATCTATTTCCTTATCTCTATTATGATCGTCCAACTCTGAAAAATATACTACGCGATATTCATTAGAATAGTCATTCGCCTTATAGATCTCGAACATAATCTTATCTTTGAAGCTATTAATGCCACCTGTCATAAGAATTTATTTAGTCCAAATTAGTTCTCTTTGGGTGACAGTGCAGTATTATGGATCATTGAAGCTCCATTAGATTGAGCAGGCATTTTAAAGTCTTCAACCATTACCTTTTTCTCGAGTTCCAAACGATACTCTTTTAATTTCTGTTCAACATCACCTTTTTTCTTATCTTCGTTAAGCATATCCTCACGATATCTAGTTAGAAAATAGTGAATTGTTTCTACTCTGATTTTTATGGAACCGGATGGTTTATTTTCATCAAGATCTTTAAAATTAAAGTATGGTGTGCCAGAATTTTCTACAATCTCTTCTATAACCGCATAGATTGGTGCATCGTGTCCACATTTAAAATTGGATAACTCCAGAGCGATAAGGTTTGGATGTCGAGCTGTGTACTTTGCTCCCCATACCTTTCGGTTTGTATTTTCACTATATGAGTTTTTCCAAACATCTCTTATATCCATAGCGCTTGAGATAATACCTTTTTCTATTTCATCAGAAAATAATTTTTCAAGTATATCTTCATCGAGAGGTAGGCTTTCCTGTGTAAAAACAGGATAACCAAGTTTCTGAAACTCTACCATAATTTCATGGTTAATTCCGGGATCATTATGGTAGTTCCGACCCAATAGAACGATCCCGAAGCGTTTTTCATCTTCGAGCTGATCTATTACTTCTCTCGCACGCCGGCGCATAGAGTCATCGTACTTTTTAAGAGCGACATAGCCTGCTTCAACGGCCCGCATATTCTCTTTCCAAGAAAGCCCAAATATGTCTTTAAACTCTTTATACATTTCTTTTGCAAATAGTCCTTTCTCAGCAGTATGCACAAACGTATCTAGGTATTTTATACTCTTGTCTGAGAAAATATCACCTTCCTTTGTGAACGCAGCTTTCACAGCTTCTGGAGTCGTGGTTATGGTAGGGCACGCTCGGCAACCTTGTGTCTCAACCAAATCGGTTGGCATATTATCAATCATTGGGAAAAATATAATATCTAGCGGCTTTTTCTCGTGTTTTTCGTATATCAGGTTATGAACATGAGGTATACCTAACTTACTGGGGAAACAAGGGTCTATTGAGCCGCGTTTTGCACCTTCTTTATAGAGCTTTTCATTAGTGAATTTTGAATAAACGAGGTTTTTGGGAAGAATGCCGAGGCTTTCAAAATATCCAGAAAATAATGGAGTTAGGGCATACATATTTAGTACCCGAGGCATACCGATCCTGATCTCAGATCGAGCTGCCATTTTTGAAGCACGCTGCTTGGCAGTGGATGTAAGCATAAGCTTGGGCATGCTGTCAGCAATTAGTTCTGGTTTAAAACTTTTGAAAACATCATTCGCAGATTCTTCAACCAAATTTGGACTGGCTCCCAATTTTGCATCTAGATCTTTTTTGATAACACGCATATCGTTTACATCTTCTACCAAACCTTTTTCACAGGAATTTCCTACTATTAATCTTCGGGCCCCTGCTTCTAATGCAACCTTAGATTTAAATTTTTTGGGCTCAGGAGGAGCTGCTTTGACTATTTCTTTTTCGGGAGTATTGTTTGCCTTTACATCGATAAATGTCCTAAGGCATTTGTTCTTACAGAAATAGCAGCGAGTATCCTCATTAGTGGTAGACTTGTAGGTGATATCTTTTACTTTATCAAGCCCAATAAACGTAGATTCCCTACCATTATGCCAGAGACGGGCGGCTTCGATTCCAGCCCCAATAGCACCACTCTCACCACAGTGATCATGAACAATCACATTAGGTTTCTGACCTTTTCCATGGTATCTAGATTCAATAAAATCTACCTGTGCTTTTACAGCAGCAAGATTATGCTGTGTCCCACCCTGTAAGATAAACTTAGTACCTAATTTTGATAGATTCGGAATTTGGGAAACATATAACCAAATATTTTTAGGCAATACATTAGCTAAACCCGCCATAATTTCTTCTTTTTTCCAACCCTGCCTCTGGAAATCAACAATATCTGACTGCATAAAAACAGCACAACCATAACCAAACTCAGGCATAGACTCTGCTCCGAATGCTGTATCCGCATAATCTTCTACTTGTACACCAAAGTCGTTCGCAGTACTCTGAAGAAAGTAACCATTACCGGCAGAACACTGTGTGTTTAGTTTAAAATCTTTTACCTTACCATTATTTAGGATCATGATTTTTATATCTTGCCCACCTACATCACAGATTACATCGACATTATCGTAGAAATGCAGGGCTGACTCCGTGTGTGCAACAGTTTCAACGATTGCAGCATCAGCTCCCAAAACATCCTTGAGTACATCTTTTGCATATCCGGTTGTACCAATACCTAGAATCTCTAATTTTGCACCTTGGAGCTCAACCTGCTCTCTAAGTTTTTCCATAATATCTTTTGTATCTTCTATGGGATTTCCTTTGGAGAGCTGATAGGATTTAACAAGAATATTTTTATCCTTATCAAGCAGAACTCCCTTTGTCGATGTGGAGCCTCCATCAAGGCCTACAAATCCTTGGACCAACTGTCCTTCATGGAATGTTGCGGGGATAAATGGTTCTTTGGTATACTTTTTAATAAATGTGTCCAGCTCTTCTTGAGATTCTGTGAGGCCAAACCCTGTACCTTTTTTTTCTTCAAGTCTTCCAAAATTAATATACTGTTCTAGATCGTTGTAACCTGTATAAAAACCTACATCATCATCTTCGTCAAGGCCATATTCTACAGAACCTATTGCAGCAAAATATTGAGCATTATCTGGTACTTTAATAAGTGATTTCGGATCTACACCTTCAGGTAGCGGGAACTCCCGCTCTTTCCAGACCAATGGGATATTTTCTTCCCATGCTTCTCGCATTCCACGGACATAACAATTAGGGCCACCAAGAAGAAGTACATGCGGCCTAAGGGTGTGGCCCCTGGTTAGTACAGAAAGATTTTGGCCAATAATTGCTTCAAAGAGACTAGCCATGAGCTCATCATTGGGAATGCCCTGTTTCTGTAAGCTATTAATGTCTGTTTCTGCAAAAACTCCACATTTCCCAGCGACATGATGGAGTTTTATTCCATTATAACCTTGCTCGCAAAGCTCATCAGCAGGAATACGGAGCTTGGCATTAATTTTATCAATAACTGCTCCAGTCCCTCCAGCGCACTTATCATTCATACTTGGGATTTTCTTTTTTCGACCTGTCTCAGGATCTTCTTTAAAGACAATGATTTTGGCATCCTGGCCACCTAATTCAATCACTGAACCTGCTTCAGGATACAGTTTTTCTACGGCAAGACAGACAGCATTCACTTCCTGAACAAATTTGGCACCAATATGTCTACCTACATTTTTGCCTCCGCTTCCAGTAATAAAAGCCCTGGTGTTTTCACTATTTACATTGGGTAAATCAGTATCAATCCGTTTTAGGAACTCTAGGCATTTCTCAGGTTGTTTTGTTTCATGACGTTGGTAGTCTTGCCAGAGAATTTCATCTGTTTTTGTATCGACCACAACCATTTTAACGGTGGTAGAGCCAACATCCATCCCTAAAAAATATCGTCTTTCGGTATTATTTGTATCCATTAGATAACCTTCTTTTATTTACGCAGTTCCGATTTTTCCATCAATAAGGTCTGAAACATGAAGCACAAAGGTAGCTGCTGTTCCTATAATTCCTTCTACATGAGGTACTTTGTACATTGGCTTCTTCAGTTCGGGGTGCTCTGCAACATAGGCTTTTAACTCATCCAGTGATTTTCCTGTTTTTTCCAGGGTCAACTTAAACTCTTCCTTGGCTTTAACGCGGGCACCCCCAAGAGCCATTTGCACTCGACTGTGGGCATTCACTTCTCCTTCGCCAGATGTTTCAATTGGCAGAAAGATCATATCTTTATACTGCTCCACAACTGCCGCTTGGGCGCCATCAGATTGAGCACTGGGCATACAGCCAAATGGTTTCAGGCTCAACACCATGTGTGCTAAATTTTTACTAGTGTAGTAAATATTTTTAGCTACTTCTAGGTGTCCTTCCCCGCCACCAGCTGCGGTGTTATAATGAGGATGTCCGAGTCTCTGTAGTTCATATTGATCCACAAGTTCATGTAGTGTGCCACCAAGTGCATTTTGGAAACGATTATATTCTCTTTCGAATATTTTTTCGGCAACAGTCATTGTTGCAACTTTTTTCCAATAGCTCAATTCAATTGCAAGTTTTTTATCCAGTCTCCATGCAGGTAAATCAAACTCACCTTCACCAACTGCCTTCCTATCTTTGATGGCCGCTTTGTACTGCCACATTATGTATTGAATCCAGGTCCCTACAGGTTCAACGAGCACTTCTGCATTTTCTCCTTCCAGGAAACGGAACATATTAAAATTACCATCACCTTCTGTTAGCTGGGCCCAGAATTCACCAGTGATTTTTACTACCGGTTTTACGCGGAATCTGTCAACTTCAATTTCGTTAAATTTATCCCGTACTTCATTGAGACCATGAGTATAATCTTTACCAAAGAGCTGATCGTAAAATTTTCCCATGTAATTTACTGTGCCATCTAGCTTTGCCATGGAAAGAATACGTTTCCAGGTTCCATTTGTCTCGTAACGGCTCTTATCACGCATAATATCATGCATTAGATCGAGGTTTTTAGCCATTATTTCATCAGTCTTACCGGGCACCACTTCATAAGGACGAATCTGGTAACCTACTCCATTAAACATATCCCCCATATTGAAGGCATTGATAATTGCTAGCGAAAAGTCCATATTCATTTCAAGACCAGCTTCCATTTCTGCTTGATTTAATCCTCCTGTTTGTTGAAAGAGGATTACCCTGAATCCATCAAAACCGGAATTACGGAGAGCAAGTCTATATTCAGCTTCGTACATACCAAACCTACAGGGACCACAGGCACCAGCTGTAACAAAAACATGCTTATCAATAATTTCTTCTGTACTCATTCCATTCTTCTTGAGGCCCTGAAGGTATTGAACAAGATTTCCAACAGTGAAATAGGTTGGATTGCATTGGCCGTTATTACCGTATTCTTTGCCTAGTTGAAAAGATTCGACGTCTGGAGTAGGAATAGCAGTGGTTTTATAACCTAAACCTCTAAAAGCACCCTCTATCAGGTGCTCGTGCCCCCAGGTTAAACCACCGAATAAAAGTGTTGTGCTCCCACGCTGATCCGCTGTAAATAGATTTTCAGTGGGTGCTGAAAAATGCTGTATATTGCTTGAAGTAATCCCTGCTTCTCTTTCGAGTCGCATTCTTTCCTTTTCCATTTGGATCTCAATATATTCATTAATCTCTGGACTTGTCGCCTCTCCGTTTTCTGGTTTGTTGAGATCGTTGCTCTTATTTTGAGATATAGATTGCTGATGTATAGACATATTAAACCCTCCTATAAATTTTTAATGCCCTTTTGGGTACTTAATAATCTTCTTTTAAAACAGAAGCGACTATATTACTAAAGCTTATATATTAAGCAAAGAATTTATTGCATTAGAAACGGAAAAATTATTTTCGATATCTATTTTAAATGTATTGTGAACATAGTTTCCAGTTTCATCAACATGATATAATTGTTTGAATTCGTTTTTTTGAGTTACGATCTGTTTCAAAGCACTGATTAGAGCATCAACATCTTCGTGTTTATTATAGATCCCAAAAGATGCCCGGACCATTCCTGCTATTAATTTGTATTTTGATTCTAGTTCGTTATCTGGAATATCCGTAACAGCTTCAAGCAAATCATCAAGAATAAGTTCTTTAACATAGGGATGTGCGCAGAAACATTCATTTCGAACAGCTATATTAAAATAATCATTTAACACTGAAGCCACCAAACCATGGTCCATACCTTTGATATTGAAAGAAATAGATCCAGCACGTGAACATTTACTAATATCTGTCTCACCATATATAGCAATGTCTTGAATTGTTTTCATTCGTTCCATTGTGTTTTTCACTAATTCATCTTCTTCATGATAAATAATATCCATACCTATTTTATCCATTACTTCGATTGCTGCTGCTAGAGCAATAGCGCCAGGGATATTAGGGGTTCCTGCTTCTTCTCTATCAGGGAAATTGTCTTTGATGATGTATTTATCAATAAATACATCATCAACCATTCCACCACCTAATTCTTCAGGTTCAATAGATAGCAAGATATCTTTTCGACAAACAACAACGCCAGGGGATCCGGGTACATAGGTTTTATGACCGGAAAAAATAAAAGCATCAAGATCCCTGTCTGGATTAGAATGTCCAGACATCTGTACTGGCATATGCGCTGCTGTTTGGGCCCCATCAATCAGGATAAGTGCTCCATAGCTATGTGCTAGTTCTGCAATATCATAGATAGGGTTAATAATTCCAGTAACATTACTAATACCGGTGATAGATACATAGTTAACACGATCTTTATATTTGTCTAGGTTTTTTTCCAATGCCCTAATATCCAAACACCCGGGCTGGCCTTGAGCACTATTATCTAAAGAAATATGAATTACTTTACCGGCATGTTTTCGATGAGGTAAATCATTAGAATGGTGCTCCATAATGGAAATCAATACAATATCCTTTTCTTTACGATAGTCCCTTAATACTCGTGCAAGCCGGTTGATTCCTGCAGTTGTCCCGCTACCAGTAAAAAAACAGGTGTATTTTTCTGGATCTGCCCCCAGAAAGGAAAGTACACGCTGATGTGCCCATTCGTATTGACTGGTTGTAATCTTTGCAGAAAAGTGTAATACGCTGTGTGAATTAGCATAATGATCTAGAAATTCTTCTAAAATATCATATGCTGGTCCCATCATTAATGTTGATGCTGTCGAATCCAAATAGACCCGGGTAGTTTTTCGCCCGTCTGCCAGTGTATAAACGGTATCAAGACCAATAAAATCATTCTTGATTTTTTTAAGTAATGCATTTTCAGATTGTATTATATCTGTCATTCAATTTTTCCGATAAAAAACTAATTATGATTAAAAGATTAAGTAATGGAATTTAGTATGTCCTGAAAATCCTGCTCTGTATTCATATTCCAGAATCGAATATCATCATTAAATATAACATCAGTTGAATTTAAATTATCCAATAATTTATATAAACTGTAATCGTTAGCTTGAATTGCAGTTAATACATTCGGTAGCACTCGTTTATGATAGAATGCACATGTTACCTGGTGTCTATTATTTGCAAAAGGAATGATAGCATCCATAGTTTTCTCTTTTGTTTCCCAAAGTTTAATAAATATATCAGCATTAATGAGAGGTAGATCGCAAGATAAAAGCATTACCCAATCGGTATTAGCATAATTAAGAGCAGTATATAGGCCATTAATAGGAGCCTGGAATTTCAGTATGTCACTTAAAAATGGTTTATCAAGACGATTAGGTTGATTTTTCCCAATTACATAACGGTATCTAAAATGCTCGCATGATTTCCACATTCTATCTAAAATGTTTTTGTCATCAATAACAACGCGCCATTTTGGTCGTCCAAATCGTTCGCTTTTTCCACCAATAAGAATAAATGCTGTAGCTTGAATTATTTTTTTCATCATCTTATTTATAATTATACTTGCAATAAATATAGGAAAAGTTTTATATATAGGAACTGTAATATAGAATTAATCTAAGCTTTGGAATGGTTAAAATGATAAAATCTATTTCACCGGAATTTATACAAATGGCTGCCCGTATATTAAAAACTATGGGTCATCCCGACCGCATTAAAATTGTCGAATTTCTTGAAAGCGGTGAAAAAACTGTAGGGCAGATTCAACGGGAGTTTAACCTACTACAACCGGTCACTAGCCAACATCTTAAGGTGATGTACGAGCGTGATATTGTCACTTTTAGGCAGGAAGGAACAAGCTATTTTTATTCTTTGGCTAATAACTTTATTATAAAAATCCTAGATTGCATGAGTGAAGTTCAAGAAAAATTAGATTCAGGAGAATGGGATTTTGGCTTTAGTAAAATAGAACATAAAAAGGAATCGGTATGAATGATATGTTGCATGAACAAGAATTGGATTGTAAGGGACTAAACTGTCCATTACCTATCTTAAAAACAAAAAAACAAATGGATAAAATGGAATCAGGTCAGGTACTTAAAATGGAATCAACCGACCCAGGTTCTGTTAATGATGTTAATGCATGGACTCGGAAAACAGGGAATGATTTACTCGCAAATTCAGAAGAAGGTGGCACCTATATTTTTTATATAAAGAAAGTTTGATTTTCTTTAGCATTTATTCATAAATAACTACAATTATAAAACATGGGAAAAAAACTATGAATGAACCAAAAAAAATGGCCCTTATTGCTTCTAAGGGTACCTTAGACTGGGCTTATCCGCCATTTATTTTGGCTTCAACCGCTGCAGCAATGGAAATGGAAGTTGCTGTTTTTTTTACTTTTTATGGGCTAACCCTTTTAAAAAAAGATATAAAGGTAAAAGTAGCGCCAGCATCTAATCCAGCAATGCCCATGAAAATGCCGTTTGGTCCAAAAGGTTTCCAGGATTTCGAATGGCCTATGCCAAATATTCTAATGGGAAATATTCCCGGTTTTGAGACAATGGCGACATCTTTGATGAAACAAACCTTTAAAAAGAAAGGAGTTGCGACAATTGAAGAACTGCGGGATATTTGTCTTGAATCAGATGTGAAACTAATCGGATGCCAAATGACTATGGATGTATTTGGATTTGAAAAAGATGACTTTGTAGATGGCGTCGATATAGGAGGTGCAGCCACATTTTTAGAATTTGCTGCAGAATCGGATATTACTTTATTTGTATAATTGAAATTCGATCATCAAATAGCATTGGGATGCAGATTATTCGATCATGGCAAGAGCTCAAAATAATTTAAATTGGTAGGGTTCTAAAAACATCCATTGTTCATCCATCAACAGAACCTGATTTAAAAACCTGGTGCAGGTCATCTAAACATGAAATCCTAAAGATAGAAACTGGACAAAATATGAAACATACCTACATTACAAAGAATCGATAAAACGGGATAATATGTCATCATTACAATCCTATACCGCAAATAAGTTATTTGAGTTTTTATTAAATAAAGAAGATATACTTGTGCTAGATGTACGTAATGTAGAAGACTTTGGTCGGTTTAATGTAGAAGGTCCATTCCCATTTGAAATGGCCAACATGCCTTACTTCGATTTCATGGAAGAAGAAAACGAAACTGTAGCAAAAGTATCTCGTGAGAAACCAATAAAAGTTGTTTGCGCAAAAGAAGGATCTGCCCAATACGTGGGTGAAATTTTAGTAGCCCACGGATTTGAAGATGTGGCATATCTCGAGGGTGGAATAAAAACTTGGGGAAATTTACTTATGCCAAAACGCATTAATCCCGAGTCGGATGATTATGTGCTTTATCAATTCATCCGCCCTGGGAAAGCATCTTGTAATTATGGTCTGATTTATCATGGAGAGATGGTTATCTTTGATCCCAGTAGAAATTTTGAATTCTATCAATCATTTGCCGATCGTCATCATTCGAAAATTATTCGAGCATGTGAAACCCATCTTCAAGCAGATTATATTAGTGGGAGTAAGCAAATTGCCAATGCAACCGGCGCGGAAATCCTTGCTCATAGTGGTGATTTTATTGAAGCATCTTTTCAATACAGCCAAGTACATGATGGTGAATCATTTGCCATGGGGGGCGATGGCCCGGTGGTGAAAATTATGCATTCACCAGGACATACGCCGGGAAGTACCAGCTATATTATTGATGATACATATTTTATTTCCGGTGACACTGTATTTTTACAATCTGTGGGTCGTCCGGATCTTGGTGGAAAAGCAACAGAATGGGCAGTAATGCTTTATGATACATTGATAAACAAAGTACAAAATCTTGATAAAAATATTAATGTATTACCGGGACATTTTATGGATTGGACGGAAGCAAATAAAGAATTATTAATTTCAGAAAAATTAGAAAAGGTGATTCAAAATAATGCAAGTGTTTATGCTATTGAGTCTCCGGAAAAATTCACAGAATATATTCAAGACAATATGAAAAAATCCCCCGATATTTATAATGAAATTCGAAAAGTAAATACAGGGTGGTTTGATGTTGATAACGATGAAGCAGATGTAATGGATTTAGGAAAAAATGAATGTGCTGCTACAGCATATGCTAATACGAAAGGATTAGATTGAACTACGGTTTTGTTATTGATAATAGAATGTGCATTGGTTGCCATGCCTGCACGGTGGCCTGTAAAAGTGAATTTGAAGTTCCTATTGGCGTAAACCGCACCCATGTAAAATATATCGAAAAGGGTGAATTTCCAAAAAGCACGCGGGAGTTTTCTGTTCATCGGTGTAATCATTGTGCCGATGCGCCTTGTGTAGAAATTTGTCCCACAACAGCGCTCTATACGCGAGCAGATGGTATTGTAGATTTTGACAATGACCGTTGTATTGGATGTAAATCCTGTATGCAGGCCTGTCCATATGATGCTTTATACATCGATCCAGATACCAATACCGCAGCGAAATGTAATTACTGTGCTCACCGTATAGATTCTGGATACGAACCGGCGTGCGTGGTGGTTTGTCCTGTAGAAGCCATTGTGTCCGGTGATTTGGATGATACAAATTCCAAGATTGCTCAACTGGTGGCCAATGAAGATACCATGACCCGGAAGCCGGAAAAAATGACCGACCCCAATTTATATTATGTGAATGGCACAAATGAAATGTTGGACCCCAATGCCACAGAAAGAGATGGAAAATATTTATGGTCAGAGCAAGAAGCGGGTGTAGGACATTATGCAAAATATGCCGATCGACGATTGGCTGAATCAGACACTGAAAATTTATTGGTTCAATTGGCTATGGAAAATTCAGCTAGAATTGGAAAACCTATTGATCAACGTGCTATTGATAATGTGGCGAAAGAAATCCAACAAGATGTGGATACGCAACAAACGCGGCGTGTGTATGATTCTCCAAGTAAAGGTGTACTTTGGGGCTGGGAAGTTCCGGCCTATGTGTGGACAAAATCCATTGCTACGGGTACATTTTTGATGATGGCGGTATGGCATTATTTCAATGATGGATTAAATACATCATCTGAAATGGCTGGACTCATAACAACACTTATATTTATGGGATTAACGGGTGGATTGTTGGTGAAAGATATTGATCGACCAGACCGATTCTTATATGTATTATTTCGACCTCAATGGAAGTCATGGCTCGTTCGTGGTGCCTATATCATTACAGGATTTGGCGGATTGGTTTCCTTGAAATTATTGGATATTTATTTTCAACTTGGATTCGAATGGTTATGGATTCCGGGAATAGTTTTTGCTGGATTAGGTGCAGTCTATACAGCATTTTTGTTTAACCAAGCTCGGGCAAGAGATTTATGGCAAACGCCAATTCAATCAGCGATTCATATGTTGGTTCATTCTGTTATTTCAGGATCGGTTGTTATGATGTTGATCGCACCGGAATCTTTTCATTGGATGAAGAATCTCTTATTCTGGGGAATCATGGCGAATATGATCATGATCGCAAAAGAAATTTTAATGCCCTATGATACACATGACACCAATAAAGCTATTAAACTCATGACGACAGGATATTATTCCAAATATTTCTGGTTAGGTGTGGTGATTGGAAGTGTGACTCCCATTATAATGCTCAGTGCATATCCAGACTTTGTGCTAATTGCCGGTGGATGTGCTTTGATTGGAATCTTTTTAACAGAATTTGTGAGGATTCGTGTGCCGCAAATGATACCTTTGAGTTAAATATGAAACGTAGTTGGATAGAAACATTTTCTGAATCATTTGGGCTCATCCCTAAAATATCAGACCGACCGGATTGGTCCGAAGAATTTGCAATGGAAGGTCCGCGGGAATTGTATAAATATCCCGACCCTAGCGAATGGGATGATTTCACAGAATTTGATGCATTGGCATGGCCGGAAAAAAAGGAGCGCCATTATTCTATCATCCCCACAACGTGCTTCAACTGTGAATCGGCATGTGGCCTATTAGCCTATATTGATAAAGATTCCAATAAGATCCGGAAGTTTGAAGGGAATCCCCATCACCCTGGAAGCCGTGGACGGAATTGTGCAAAAGGTCCCGCCACCATCAACCAGATCAATGATACGGAACGAATTTTATATCCACTGAAACGGGTTGGGAAGCGTGGAGAAGGAAAGTGGGAGCGCATCACTTGGGATCAAGCATTAAATGAAATTTCAGAAAAAATTTCTATATCTTTGCGAAAAAGTAAAGAAAAGGTGGTCTATCATGTGGGTCGTCCGGGACATGAAGGCTATGCGGAGCGTGTATTAAAAGCGTGGGGTGTGGATGGACATAATTCCCATACAAATATTTGCTCTGCTGGCGCTCGTGCCGGCTATGCCATGTGGCATAAATATGATAGACCCAGTCCGGATCATACCAATGCAGAAGTCATTTTATTAGCGTCTTCTCACTTGGAAACGGGTCATTATTTTAATCCACATGCCCAACGAATAATGGAAGGCATGATGAAGGGCGCCAAATTAATCGTAATGGATCCACGCCTATCCAATACAGCATCAATGGCAGATGAATGGATGCCCACTTATCCAGGTTCGGAACCGGCTGTGTTTATGGCTATGGCTAAGATTATTTTGGATGAAGAACTTTATGACCAACACTATTTAGAAAATTGGGTGAATTGGGATGAATATCTGAAAAATCTACATCCAGATGACCCTATCAAATTTGATCAATTTATCAAAAGATTGATTGAAGAATGGGCGAAATACACACCGGAATTTGCTGCAAAAGAAGCACAGATCGATGCCGACCAGATTGTAAATGTAGCTAGACTGATTGGAAAGGCCGGCAGCAGATTATCCACCCATGTGTGGCGCGGTGCATCCATTGGCAATCTAGGCGGTTGGCAGGTAGCCCGTACGCTTCATTTGTTGAATGTACTTACTGGTTCAGTGGGGACAGAAGGTGGAACTTCACCAAGTGCATGGAATAAATTTCATCCAAAATTTTTTGATTCTCCCCCGGGACCCAGTGCTTGGAATGAATTAAGCTGGCCCAAAGAATACACATTAGCTCATTATGAAATGAGTCAGATTTTACCCCATCTCATCAAGAATGGTCGTGGATCATTGGATGTGTATTTCACCCGTGTTTTTAATCCAGTATGGACCTATCCCGATGGGTTTTCCTGGATTGAAATGTTGTCTGATGCAGAAAAAGTAGGATGCCATATTGCTTTGACACCCACATGGAATGAGACGGCCTTTTTTGCTGATTATGTATTGCCCATGGGACATTCTGCTGAAAGACATGATATTAATTCTTACGAAACGCAATCCGGTGTTTGGATCGCTTTTCGCCAACCTGTATTAAGAGAAAAAGCGCGCCGTGACGGAAAAGAAGTGGAATTCACATACGAAGTAAATCCCGGCGAAGTATGGGAAGAAGATGAATTTTGGATTGAACTTTCCTGGAGAATCGACAAAGACGGAGATTTGGGAATTCGAAAACATTTTATGAGTCCCTATCGCGATGGTAAAAAAATTAATATAGACGAATATTATCAATACATTTTTGAACATACGAATCGTTTGCCGGAAGTGGCGAAGAAAGAAGGATTATCTGCATTAGAATACATGCGGAAATATGGCGCATTCTTGGTGGACTCAGAAGTGTACATGAAAAATGAAGATACTGTAAATGAAGACACCATGAATGGGGCTACCGTTAAAGAGAATGGCCAAATTGTAAAAGATAGTAATATCGTTGGCGTTCAAGTAAATGGAAAGAATTTTAGTGGATTTCCTACACCATCCAAACGTCAGGAAATTTATTCTCAAACCATGGTGGAATTCGGTTACCCGGAACATGCAACGCCGGGATATCGGATAAAAAGTCATGTTCACCCCAACGAAATGGATATGAGCAAAAATGAATGTGTATTGTTACCCAATTTCAGATTACCTACCCATATTCACTCTCGATCTGCCAATGCAAAATGGTTGACGGAAATTGCCCATAAAAATCCAATTTGGATTCATACGAAAGATGCGGATCGAATTGGCGTGGATAATGGAGATTTACTCAAAATAACCACACCTATTGGCTGGTTTGTGGATAAAGTTTGGGTAACAGAAGCCATTAAGCCCGGCGTGGTAGCTTGCTCGCATCATATTGGAAGATGGCGACGCCAGCAGGATGACGGCAATCGATTTATGACCAATACGGTTGAAATTAAAAATATGGGCGATGGGAAGTGGAAAATGGAAACATTATCTGGTATTGAACCTTGGAAAACCGAAGATCCTGATACGAATCGTGTTTGGTGGCGTGATGGTGGTGTACACCAAAATATCACTCATGCAGTTAATCCGGATCCCATATCCGGTGCCCATTGTTGGCTTCAGAAAGTGAGTATTTCTAGACCAAATTCTGATGAGAAATACGGTGATATTTTTGTGGATACGAATAAATCCTTTGAGCATTTTAAAAAATGGAATGAATGGGCCAAAGAACGTGAAAAACATCCCAATAGATTAAGACGACCACTATGGATGACTAGACCATTGACACCGAAAAAAGATCAATTCTATATCGATGATTAGCCATTATAATTTCCAATAAATGAAAAAAATATTTAACCGTTTATATATGAATCTAATCTCAATATTAATATTCTAAATTCTTTCTAACAATGGCGACTATTTCGCAACGTTCCTTAACTAATTTTCTCTTTTGGGTTACGCGGAAAAAGTGGCTCATAGTCTCTTTTGTATTAAGTATTCTGTTATTTTATTTACCTTCTCCTGAAGGATTGGGTTCTGAAGCCCATCGTACCTTAATCATTGTTCTGGTGGCCTTAACTTTGATTATTAGCGAATCCATTCCCTTACCAGCTGTTGCTATTTTGATTTTGATAATGGAAGTAATTCTTGGTGTTGATACTGCAGATGGTGTCGCATCATCTTTCATGAGCGATGCAGTATTTTTTATCATGGGATCTCTAATGCTTGCTGTGGCAATTGTCTACCAAGGCCTGGACAAGCGACTGGCACTAGGTGTAATTAACATTACCGGAAATAAAACCTGGCGTATTGTATTGGGGTTCTTGACAATTTCTGCACTTTTATCATCTTTTATAGGTGAGCATACTGTGGCAGCAATGATGCTACCTGTTGCGCTGGCGCTAATTCGTAATGCTGGTATGGATACCCGAAAGGCTACGAAACTATCTACCATCCTTCTTTTTTCGATTGCCTACGGGTGTGCGATAGGTTCGATTGGGACCCCATCCGGAGGAGGAAGAAACGTAATAATGATTGGATACTTGTCCGATTTTGGTATAGCTGAAATTTCATATTTGGATTGGATGAAATTCGCTTACCCTATGCTGGTATTACAAATTCCCATTGCGGCATTGATTTTATGGTATACCTTTACTCCCGAACAAAAAATAATGGATTCTTCGGTGAGAAAACTGAAAGTCCAAGTTGCAAAAACAGGAAAAATGACAGTGAATCAAATTATGGCAATTGTAATATTTTTTATTGTTTTTTTGGGATGGATTTTTTTGAGCCCTTTTATCGGACTAGGAATTGTTGCCTTGATTGGTGTTTTTCTATATTTGACATTCGGATTAATTGACTGGCAGGAGATTAGTAATAATACCAACTGGAGTGTTATTTTATTGTTTGGTTCTGCAATATCCTTGGGAATTCAAATGAGAGAAACGGGCGCAGCATTCTGGGTTGCAGAACGGACCCTGCAATATCTAGAAATTATTTTTCAGGATGAGAGTATTGTGCGTTGGTTCGTGTCAGTTGTTATGACTGGATTATTCACCAACCTTTTGAGTAATGCAGCAACTGTTGCCATTTTTGGTCCTATTGTTTTGGATATGGGTGGAAATCCGGTGATAACTGGGATTATGACATCTATTGCATCGGCATTTTCCTACTTAACAATTGTGGCTTCACCTACCTGTATGATTATACATTCCACAGGCCTTATTACTTCCGGTGATTATTTAAAAGCAGGATGGAAACTCTTTATTATGTCGATTGTATTACTTTTATTAATCTCAACTTTTTATTGGTCTATACTATTATGAAAATTTTAATTGCAATCAGCAGTAAAGAATATTCAGGCCCAACTCTTAGTGCAGGAATGAATATTTCTCAAGCTCTCAATGCTTCAACAACTATTGTAGATGTTGGAAAAAAAATCAGTGAATTCAGTGTAAAAGAAGTTGGAATGGTAAATGAAATGATTGAGTCCTGGGACTTTGACCGTCCAGGGGTGGATGTATTAGAATGGGCCTATTCTTATCTTGCAGAAAATAATTTTATTGATCCAAAATCTATCAAATCTGGATTCCATAAAAATACTTTAGTAGAAACAGTTTCTAAAAGGGCAGAACTATATATGAAAGGTGCATTAGTTGAAAATCTAAATCTGATTTTGAGGAATGGTGATATAATTACTGAATTACGTGATGAAGTTCAAACAGGTAAATATGATGTGACAATCATTGGTGGAAGTAAAAAACGAAACATGGCTCATGATTTAATTCAATATATCGATAGTTCAATTTTTGTAGCAAAAAAGTTTGATCCTAAAAAGGATTATCGTGTTCTATTGGCTGTAGATGATTCACCTGGTACAAAAAAGGCTGTGAAATTCGGTGTTCGTGTTGCCCAAGCATTTAACATTCCTATTAATTTACTAACAATAAGTAAAAAAGATAATTTTGGGGAAGGATATAAGCAAGCTGCGGCTCGTGCGGCAAAGTTAATGAGAAGAAGTGGGATTGAAGCAAAAAATGTTTTCAAAGTTGGAAATCCTGTAAAAACGATTGTGGAAGAAGCAGGAAATGATCATATTATTATTATGGGTGCATCCACTCGATCACCCATCACAAAATTTTTTAAGGGAAGTAAACCGTTAAATGTCATGGAAGCTTGTGACTGCCCAATTCTGATAGTGAAATAATTAAAATAGGAGTACCCTATGTTCCAAGATATTGGATTAACTGTTCTAACCAGTTTGGTACTGATCATGATATCAGTACCTCCCATTTTGTTCTTAATCTGGTATGTCCATGACAGGAGACAAAGTCAGCACTCTGTACTAAGGAATTTTCCTCTCTTGGGTCGAGTACGATATTTTCTGGAGATGATGGGACCTGAGTTAAGACAATATATGTTTGATGCTGATGACGAAGGGCGACCATTTAGTAGAGTTGATTTCTCTAATATTGTTATCAAAGGAAAATATTTAAAAACTGTTATTGGATTTGGTTCTAAGCGAGATTTTGAAAAACCAGGCTTTTACATTCGAAATTCAATGTTTCCAAAACAGAAGGAAGAAATGAGAGTGATGATTTCTCCAAAAATACGAACTAAACGATATGTGGGGACTGAAGGCCTTTTTTCAAGAAAAGAACACCTAGAGGAAGTGGAAGTTTCTCCTTGGACTGTTCCGGATAAGGATGCGATCATCATTGGCCCAGACTGCAAAAAACCCTGGAAAGTACGGGGACCTGTAGGTATGAGTGCTATGAGCTATGGAGCCCTGGGAGAGAATGCTATTAGTTCCATTAGTTATGGATTGGGAATGGCCACGGGGTCCTGGGTGCATACCGGGGAAGGTGGCTTAGCGCCATACCACACAGTTGGCGGTGGCGATGTGATTATGCAGATCGGATCTGGAATTTTTGGGGTACGCAATGAAGATGGATCCTTCAGCTGGGAAAAATTCAAAGAAAAAGCAGCAAATCCTCATTGACGTTGTTTTGAAATCAAGCTAGCCCAGGGAGCAAAGTTAATAAGGAGATCGCTGCCATTCGATGGGTAACACCCTGGAAAACAGTGGATTCCCCCAATCGACATCACCAGTTTCATGATATTCCCAGTCTTCTAGACTTTATAGATGAAATGCGAACCCAAGGTGGAAAGCCTGTAGGCATTAAAATTGTGATGGGTGGGCCTGATTCTGCAGATGAATTGGCAGAGGCCATGGCTAAAACTGGCCGAGGGCCTGATTTTATAACTGTGGATGGTGGCGAAGGCGGATCAGGTGCTACCTACCAGGAGATGGCAGACAGTATGGGTCTACCTATTAACTCTGGATTGATTTATTGCGACAATGCATTGAGAAAATTTGGAGTGAGAGACAAAGTAATAATATTTTCTAGTGGAAAGTTATTTAGTCCCGATAAAATTGCTATTTCACTGGCATTGGGATCGGACTTAGTTAATATTGCTCGGGGTATGATGATTTCGGTTGGCTGTATCGGAGCCCAAAAATGCCACACTAATAAATGCCCTGTAGGAGCTGCGACAACAGATAAAGATCACCAAAAAGCATTGGTTGTGGATGAAAAAAAATGGCGGGTGTTGAACTATGTGGTTACTCTTAGAAATGGGTTGCACACCCTTGCGGCAGCAGCAGGGATTGAGTCATATAATGCTTTTAACTGGAATCATGTGATGTATCGGGATCAATTTGGGAAGGTTACATCCTTGGAAGAAATATTTCCTTACCCAGATTCGTAGATTCTTTGACTGTTAATAAATAATGCATCTAAATTAGGTGCCGAGAGACTTAAATAATATTCTATTAAGGAGGGTCAATGGAACTAATTCATCCAGTTTTTAAGTGGCTACATATTATTGCAGGGATCACTTGGATTGGTTTACTGTATTTTTTTAATTGGATCAATGGACATGTTGCGGGAACAATGGATGCAGATTCAAAGCAGAAAGTAGTACCAGAATTAATGCCGCGAGCATTGTACTGGTTTCGTTGGGGAGCATTTTACACATTGATTACAGGAATTGTATTACTGTACGTAATTTTCTGGGATGGAGCGCTTTCAATGGGTGAATCCGCAGGTAATGTAATGTTCGAAACAGGAACGGATGTCACATCCTTTGCTCATGTTTTGATATTGTTTTCTTTATTTGCTTTTTTCATTTATGACTATCTTTATGGAAGTGGGCTAATTAAAGATGTTCGTATCATGACAGTAATCAGTTTTCTTCTCATAGCTGGGATTATTTATTTAATGAAATTTTATGGGGGGTTCAGTTATCGCGCTTTTAACATCCATTTGGGCACTCTATTTGGAATAAATATGGCTTTTAATGTCTGGTTTAGAATTTGGCCTGCCCAACAAAAAATTATTACGGCTATTAAAAATGGTGATGCACCAGATGGTGATTTAGTTGCGTTAGCGGGTTTGCGTTCAAAACATAATACCTATATGAGTGTCCCACTTATTTGGACAATGATAAATCAGCATACTACTCCTTTTGCTGGCGGTCAGTTTGGGATAACTGACTCTACAAACTGGCTGGTACTTGTGATTATGGTTGCATTAGGTTGGCATGTCGTTTGGCAGATATATAAAAAATCAGCTACCATCAAAGGTTTTTAATTTCCAAATACAAAATAAAAACTAAAAACCCCCAGTTTTGGGGGTTTTTAGTTTTTATTTTTTTCTATTTTTTTCGATATTAAAATGAGAATTGACCCAAAATATCTAAAATACCATAAACATTATGTATTACAGAGTATTTATGCGTCAATCTCTATTTTTATTCTTACTTTAATTTTAAATGATAACCCTGTTTTGATTGCTAGCATCGTATCGACGGCATTTGTTGTTTTCGCTATGTCGAAGAGTATCACATCTCAGCCAAAAAGAATTATTGGTGCACATTTGTCAGGATTTATTATAGGATCTTGTTTCTATGTATTTCCCCTTAGCGACTATATCTTTTTTGCAGCAATTTGGCATTCATTATCCGTTGGAATAACGGTATTTATCATGGTCGTATTTGATTTGGAACATCCACCTGCGGCGGGGACAGCACTTGGGATGACATTGATTGGATATAACAGTTATTCATTGTATAAAGTCTCTATTAGTGTTTTTCTTTTGGCGTTTATTAGTTACGTAGCAAAACCATTCCTTCGGGACCTCGTTTGAAACGCAGATCAGCTGTTGGATTGCTTGTGCTCACTGGAGTGATTTGGAGTACCGGTGGGTTCATGATAAAACTGATCCCTTGGCCACCGCTGGTGATTGCAGGACTTAGGAGCGGGGTTGCAGCATTTGTTATTTACCTTTATAATCGTCCGAAAAAACTCCCTGTTGGTAAGTATACCCTTGGAGGAGCAGTAGCTTATGCAGTGATGGTAATATTTTTTGTTCTGGCAAATAAACTAACTACAGCTGGGAATACAATCTTAATCCAGTATACTGCCCCGGTTTATGTTGCTCTTATCGGTTTCTCTTTTCTTCAGGAGAGAGTGGGCTTAATAGATTGGATCACTATTTTATTTATACTTTTTGGATTGCTTTTATTTTTTCTGGATGATTTAAGCGCAACCAGCTTGTGGGGAAATATAGCTGCCATCTTTTCTAGTTTTGGGTTTTCAGGACTAATTCTTTTCTTACGAAAACAAAAGCAAGGACGGCCCATTGATTCTGTATTAATGGGAAATCTACTTACATTTTGTATCTGTACCCCTTTTATATTTCAAGATGTAACATTCGAAGCTAGTATCTGGCTGAAAATAGTATTTTTGGGTATCATACAATTAGGACTTGCCTATATATTATTTACAATTGTAATTAAACATGTAACAGCGCTAGATGCTGTGATCTACCCAGTAATCGAGCCCATCTTCAACCCTATATTTGCCTATGTATTCCTAGGAGAAACATTACAGTTTTTTGCATATATAGGTGGCGCGCTAGTACTGATGGGAGTGATTGGTCGTGGTGTATTACAAATTAAAAAGCCCTGACATCCGTCAGGGCTTTTTAATTTGGCTAAGTATATTTCAGGAGTTATTTCCACTATCAATTTCACAACTCATGTCATGTCCACAGCACATAGGTGATTTAATTTTACCACAACCGTCAGGACATTTTGAAACTGCAACCTGAGTACCATCATCTTTTGTAATATGATCATGCACAAGGCCCTTACCGCATTTAGCACATTTCATATCTGTAACACCCATGCCACAATGCTCACATACATAATTTGACATTTATTTACCCTCTCTAATATTTAGTTAATAATTATGTCACTAAATTACTATAATTTATCAAAATAGAAAATATTTTAATAGTAATAGGAATTATTACTATTAATTATTATTATAAATAGTGAGATATAGTCAGCAAAAAGAAACAATACGTAGAATTATGAATAGTACAAATATTCATCCGACTGCTGATTGGGTTTTTAATAAGGCGAAAAAATATATACCCAATATTAGTTTAGGAACTGTATATCGGAACCTAAAACAGCTTTCAGATGAAGGAAGTATTCGTACCATCCATGATGGGGGCATTGCTAGATACGACTGTAATAAGGACAGACATGATCATCTTAGATGCAAGGTTTGTGGTGATCTTATTGATGTACAGCTATTTGATGATGAATTACGTAAAATAGTTAAGAAAAAATATAAGTTTGAAGCTGATGATGTAGAAATGACCATCATTGGCACATGTAAAAAACACGCTAAATAAAGGAGTTAATAATGTCCTTGGATGGAAGTAAAACCCATGAAAATCTGAAAGCCGCTTTTGCAGGAGAATCACAGGCGAACCGTCGCTACTTGTATTTTGCCCGCCAGGCAGACATAGAAGGCTATCCAGAAGCTGCCGGTGTATTTAAAAATACTGCTGATGGTGAAACTGGACATGCATTTGGACATATGGAATTCATGGAAAAAGGTGGTGCTGGAGATCCTGGTACTGGATTACCAATTGGTGAAACAGCCGAGAACTTAAAAGCTGCCGTTGCTGGAGAAACGTATGAATATACGGAAATGTATCCCGGTTTTGCTGCTACGGCACGTGATGAAGGGTTTGATGAAGTAGCTGAATGGTTTGAGACACTGGCGCGGGCTGAAAAATCCCATGCTGGAAAGTTTCAGGAGACCCTAGATTCGCTTTAAAATAACCAGTTGGATTCCAGTTTCCTGTCAGAGACTGGAATCCAATTATTTATAACTTTTATTTATTTTAATCTGTGATCAATCATTCCGATACCCGTCAAACGATATATAATATTGATAATCCATTATACTGGGATAGAGATTCATTTGATCGAGAATTAGACCGTGTTTATGATATTTGTGTAGGCTGCAGACTTTGTTTTAACCTTTGTTCTTCATTTCCAGCACTTTTTGATGCTATTGATCAAGCTGGCGATGAAAAACGAATTCGTGCAGTAGGGGAAGGTAGAATAGGTGAACAAATTTCTAAGAAAGACTATTTATCTCTCCCTGAAGGAGAACATGGAGTAGAAGCCAGTGTGGAGGTGGAATTTCGAGGTGAAATTTCAGATCTTACCGATCGGCAGCGATGGACAGTGGTAGATCTGTGTTACCAATGTAAACTCTGTGATCCGGTGTGCCCGTACACTCCAGGGAAAGAACACGAGTTTCAACTTGATTTTCCTAAACTCATGACCCGTGCTCAAGCCATACGCTCTAAAGAACAAGGCATTAAAGTAAATGATAAATTTCTTTCCAGTACAGATTTTATTGGTAAGCTGGGCTCGGTTTTTGGTCCAGTGATCAATTTATTAAATCAAATCAGATTATTACGAATTATTATGGAAAAGATTATTGGTATTCACAGGGAGCGAATATTACCGGAGTACCAGATAATTACACTAAGTAAATGGTTTGATAATCATCAATCCACTATAAAAGACCCTGTTGACAAAGTAGTGATATTTGGAACTTGCTTTACAAATGCTCATGATGTGGAACTGGGAAAAGCCTCTGTTAAGATATTAGAACATAGTGGAGTGGAATGTAAATATCCGTTCCAACAGTGTTGCGGAGCACCATACCTTAGTCCTGGTGATTTTGAGGGATTTAAAAATCAGGCAGAACCAAATATTAAAGAATTAAGCCGTTGGGTAGATAATGGATACAAAGTAATTGTGACCGGGCCTCCTACATGCAGCCTGACTTTGAAGAAAGAATATCCTGATTATCTTGGGTTGAAAGAGCAGATAAAAAAAATATCTGAGAACACGTATGATATTTCTGAATATCTGGTTTATTTAAATAAAAAGGGGAAACTTAAAACCGATTTTAAGAATCCCATCGGTACAGTTAATTACCATGTAAGCTGCCATCTGAAAGCTCAGCAGATGGGGTTTAAAGGACGTGATGTTTTGCGACTTGTACCTGAGACCCAAGTCAACTTAGTCAACCGCTGCAGCGGTATGGATGGTGGATGGGGTATGAAATCAGAATTTTTTGAAGAATCCATGGAATTAGCTGAACGTTGTGTTAAAGACCTTCAACAAAAAGAAGCGGACAAGGTATGTTCAGATTGTACTCTTGCTATTCATCAGCTAAAACAGGCTGGAGATGGCGAATTGGCACTAAGTCATCCCATATTGGAGCTATATAAAGCTTATGGATTCGATAACAATTAGAGGAAACGATGAAAATATTAGAAAAAAATGATTTATTAAATATTATTGAATATGAAAAAATCAGAGATGAATATCGAAAAAAATTAATTGAGTATAAAAAGCATCGTCGAATTGCACTTGGCCCAAATATTACTATTACCTTTGAGAATCGCAAAACCATTAAGTTCCATATTCAAGAAATGATGCGTACTGAGAGAATGGTTAAGAGTCAACAGATTCAGAGTGAACTAGATATCTATAACCCTTTACTGCCTCAAAAGAATAGTTTAAGTGCTACACTATTTATAGAGATTAGGGAGGCGAAAAATATCCGACCAATGTTGAATCAATTCATTGGTCTTACAACTGGAAAAAATATGTTAATAAAAAAAGGCGATCTAAAAATCTATGCACAGTTTGAAGATGGCCGCGAGGAAGAAGATAGAATAAGTGCAGTACACTATATTCAATTTCATTTTAATAAAAGTGATAAAAATTCTTTTTTTGATGAAGGGGCCCCGGTTGAATTAATCATAGATTATAACGAATACAATTATAATGTAAAACTACCTTCGAAAATGATTGCTTCCATTTGCGAAGATTTGACATCTTCTTGAACTAATTAACTGTCCTCAATGGATATACCTTCTTGGTAACACCAAAAGATTAAAATTTTAACTACAAATGGTTATCAAAAAACACTTTTTAAATATCCTGCGCTGGGTTTTGAGACTTCATGGTGCTGGACATCTGATTGAAGTAGTATCGGCAATAAGTGAAGATGCTTATGTTACGGCGATAATTGCCCTGTTATTTCTTATCCTTGAAATATTGGCAAGCTTCTTTATTCCAGATGAACACATACATTTTAAGCCATTGAAATCAGAAGTCCATAGTGATTGCAATGTGCATGAAACAGAAAACAATTAATTTCGGATAAACCTGTCAACTCTGATTTAGATAAGACATATATTTGATATTTTTCAGATCAATGTTTTATCTATTTAAAATCCAGATTAAATTAAAAGAGTGCTCCAACTACTAATATATGTATGACTATTGATGATATTGACCGACAGATTTTAATTAGTCTGCAGCAGGAAGGTCGGAAAACAGCCAGCCAAATCGCCAATGAATTAAATTTAACTGTTCCTACCATTACGGAAAGAATTCGCAAGCTACAGGATGGATCTGTTATTAAGGCCTTTCAGGCCATCATAGATCCTAGATCTGTTGGACTGGATGTAACAGCAATCATCACGGTAATTTCATCTTCATCTGATAAATACAAAAATGTGATTGAAAAAGTGAAAGAAACTCCGGAAGTGATCCAATGCTTCAGCACTACAGGAATGGGCTCGCTAATGCTTTGGGTTGCCACAGAAAATTCACAAACTCTGGAAGAATTATTACGTAAAATCCAAAGCTGGCCTAATGTAACTCGTACAGAGACTCAGGTAATTTTATCTGCCTATAAGACCAGACACCAATTACCTATAAAGTAAGCTTTCATTAGTTCCAAGGAATAATGTTTTGGTTAACCTGATTACAACAGCTACTATATAAAAATCATATATTCCCTAAATTAATAAATATAATTTTGAATAATATGAAAATAATAGTATATATTTATTAATAATAATAAAATATATTTAAATATATAATAAAATATTATTATTATTATTGTATTATAATTAATAATATGAAAGGTCCCATGTGGGATTTTTAATGAAAATTGATAATACAGATCGGAAAATTTTAGAATTATTGCAGGAAGATGGCCGTATTGCAGCTAGTCATATAGCAGATGAATTGGATATCTCTATCCCAACAGTGACTGAACGAATAAAGAAATTACAGGAATCAGGTATTATTCAGGGCATCCATGCTGTTTTAGATCCTAAGAAGTTGGATCTGGATGTTTCAGCGCTCATTACAGTTGTATCTGAATCATCGGTTAATTACCAGAAATTTACAGATGCGGCTGATCAAACTCCGGAAGTTGTGCAGTGTTTCAGCACAACCGGGAAAGGATCTCATACCTTGTTGGTGGTTACCCGTAATTCCCAAACGCTTGAGGAATTATTACGCGATATTCAAAGCTGGCCTGGTGTTGCACGTACAGAAACACAGATTATTCTGTCCTCGTATAAATTAATTCAGAACATTCCAGTCTTAACCTAAACCAAATTAAAGGAAATGGAGAGGAAAATAAAGTGAGCAAAATTAAAGTTGAATATATCTGGATGGATGGTCACCAACCAACACAGAAACTTAGGTCCAAAACTAAAATAATTGAAGGCCCGATAAGTTCCCTTTCTGATATTTCTGATTGGGGTTTTGATGGATCCAGCACAATGCAGGCCGCTGGAGAAAACAGTGACTGTATGTTGAAACCTGTTTCCTATATACAGGATCCAATCCGTGGAGGAGATAATCTGCTGGCAATGTGTGAAGTTATGAATCCTGATGGTTCAATTCACGAATCAAATACCCGTGCTCATCTGCGTGGTGTTGCAGAAAAATATGCAGATCAGGAATCTTGGTTTGGCATTGAACAAGAATATACTTTCTTTCAGGGGCGTGTCCCCCTAGGATGGCCTGAGGGTGGTTACCCTGCTCCACAGGGCCCTTTTTACTGTGGTGTAGGTGCAGATGAAGTATACGGCCGTGATATTGTCGAAGAACATTTAGAGCTTTGTATTGATGCGGGCTTAGAAATTTCAGGTATTAATGCAGAAGTGATGCCTGGACAGTGGGAATACCAAGTAGGCCCCTTAGGTCCGCTCGATGTTTCTGATCAATTATGGATAAGTCGCTGGCTTTTGTACCGTATTGCAGAAGACTATGGTGTAAGTGCGACACTACATCCTAAGCCCGTTAAGGGCGATTGGAATGGAGCTGGAGCACATACGAATTTCAGCACCAAAGCAATGCGTGAAGAGGGAGGAATAAAATTAATTGAAGCGGCTTGTGAAGCATTGGGTAAAAACCATGATGCCCATGTTGCTATTTACGGTGCACATAATGAAGAGCGTTTGACCGGACTTCATGAAACTTGTTCAATCCACGAGTTTCGATATGGTGTGAGTGATCGAGGAGCTTCCATTCGTATTCCTATGGGTACTGCCAATGATGGTTATGGATATTTGGAAGATCGCCGCCCTGCAGCAAATATGGATCCTTATCAAGTCTGTGCTGCATTGATTGAAACTACCTGCGATTAAATTAAAAAAGGAAATAGAAAAATAAAAAAGCGTCCAATAACGCCTTTTTTGTAATTGTATAAAGCTTATATTTGAAAAAAATCAAATAAAAAATATAACGATCCTTGGTGCAGATAAGATTGTACAGGCTATCACAAATCACAATCATAAGTAAAGATTCATCGATGCTAATTGACGTATGTGTGTGCAAAATTACGGCTTAGGTATCACTACGGAAAATTCTCAAACGATTAAAGCAACGTAATTAATTGTTAATCTTGTTACATTTATAGTATGGACAAAATTGCTATTACAATTATTTTATTAGTGGTTGCCCTTTTTTGCATGAATATGATAAGAGGTTTATCTAATACAAAACTAGAAACTCCTGAATATAAACTTTTAAAGAAATCTGGTTCTTTTGAGGTACGTGAATATGCACCGATGGTTATTGCTAGAACATTGGTTGATGCTGATTTTAAAGAAGCGACATCTACAGGATTTAGAAGAGTGGCAAACTATATATTTGGTGGGAATAGTAAGAGAATAGAGATTGCGATGACAGCACCTGTAATTTCAAATAGCCCGATTGATGTAAAAGATTCTTATGAGATAGCCTTTGTGATGCCAAAGTCTCACAAGATAGAAATCCTACCAGAGCCAGATAACTCAAATGTTCAGGTATTGGAGCGAAATTTGGGACAGGTCGCCGTTATATCATTTGGTGGCTGGGCAACTAAATCCAGAGTGGAACGATATCATAATAAATTAGAAGAGTGGGTAGTAAAAGAAAATTATAATTTGAAGGGAAATTTTATGGTCGCCCAATATAATTCTCCCTGGATACTTCCACCTTTTAGACATAATGAAATAATGGTCCAGATAGATTAATACTCACAACTATAATAATTTATTTTATAAGCATTATTTTTTTATATGAACTGTATACATCAGTTTGCATATGTATAAAATAAATTCCGCTAGATTGGTCTTTTGCATCCCAAGAAGCAGAATGAGTACCAATTGAGACCGCATCATTTAATATAATAGCTACCTCGACACCCATGATATTATAAATGGTTAATTTAACCTCTGATTGGGTTGCGACTGAAAAGTTGATTGTTGTCAAAGGATTAAAAGGATTTGGATAATTTTGATTTAGGTAAAATTCTTTTGGAATACTATGGAATGTATCTTGACCAAGCTCTGCATTATTAATATGGATATAATTTTGAAAATATTGGTTTTCAAGTTGATTTGGTCCAATATTGGTAACAGTACCAAGATCATTTCTTAATATTATTCTAATATTCCAATCACCTTCTGTTGATCCCATAGGAATTTCTATTGTACCAGATATAGATGAAGACATTAAACTATCAATAAAATCACCAGCACTTTCTATCATTTCTCCACCATTTACAATACCTCCATTGATAATTAAACGAAGGCTATAGTTCAATAAGTAGTTTTCATTATCTTCAGCTTCTAATATATATCCAACGCTAACTGAATCTTGGCTTGTATTTACAGTATCTGCATCAATAGAAAAATTTAGTAGGGATGGCCCTTCATTTAGTGTGGCACAATCCACCGGACAATTATTATCATTTTCGGGCCCTTCGCATATACCATCACCACAACAAGGTATGCCTGGCGGGACATCCCCGCAATCAACAATTCCACCGCCACCACCGCCACCACCGCCAGCACCAAATCCAGTACCAATAGATCCGGCAAATGCACCAACTATGTACGGAGAAATATAGTTGGTATGGTAATGATAAATACTATCTGGAAAATCGGGTGTGGGTCCAAATTCAGCATGATAATCATCTAGATTATCTACATTATATCCATCCATATTCTTTGGACCATAAACGGGAAAACCATCTGCCGCAAAACCAATAAAATTATCTTCAGTTTCTACAAAAAGCGACTCAGGTGGAAAATGATAGTGGTATACTCCTCCAGGAGCAGGATGACCTTGAGCAAGGTCAAAACTAAGAATAGTTTGTGGGTCAAGTTGATTTACAGGTCCTTCATATTCGTTGTATAAGGGTACACCATTCAGAGATACACCTATTGCGCCTAGAAATGTATCAGTTGGACCTTGAGGATTTATAACTGGATTGAGAGGGATACGAAATTCATAATTCTGAAGACCAATCTGGTTAGGGTTAACATTCATTCCGTTATGAGGGTCTATATACCAATCGTTGATACCATCATTATTTTGATCTTCAAAATAATATAACCCATTTTCACTATTATTATATGTTTCAGGAAAATAAGGGCTTAAATGAGATGGGACACCATCAGCGCTAATTACAATTTCATCTTCTTCTACATATATATCAACTGATTCATCAAAATATTGGAATAGAACTGTCATGTCGTTCTGCGCATTTAGGATTGTTATGATCAAGAGTAATATTTTAAATATTGCTTTCATTCTTTTTTCCTATTATAAATATATTTGGTTTAAAATGTTGCAGTCTCTTTTTTGAGAAGAAAAATATCCTCTATCATTCTATTTACCTCATGAGGATTGGTACCATTGTAAAAACCTCTGATCCTTGATTTCTTATCTACTAAGACAAAATTTTCGGTATGAATAAACGCATCTAAATCATCACTTGAATCACCTTTTAGCGCAAAATGTCCTTTTCTGGCCATATCATATATTTTTCTCTTATCACCGGTTAACAAATACCACTTCTCCGATCTAATATCATATAAATCAGCGTATGCATTTAAGACACTCGGAGAATCATGCTCAGGGTATACCGTATGAGATAAAATCATTATATCCATATCGTTTAAAAACTTTTCCTGAATTCGTTTCATATTTTCAGTTAATGTGGGGCAGATACTTGGACAAGTTGTAAAGAAATAATTAACTGCAATTATCTTCCCTTTAACTGCTTCTGAATCAATAATATTACCTAATTGATTTGTAAATGAAAATTCTGGAACAAAATGGGAAGATTTTGAACCATGTAATGAACTATCTATCCAATTGGGGTCTAGGTCATTAGGCGTATAGATCGGTAGATGAAATGTCTCTTTATTCTCATTGGAGCATGATAAAAAAATAACAACAATAACAATAAAATAATAATTCACTTACATCTCTACTGGAACACATGTTTTTGAACCCATGAATCCATATCTTTTATTATTGATAATTTGGTAATTATATCTTAAATCACCATTATTACGCCAACCTTTTTGTTGCCCTTGTTCTTTACCTTCCTTGTAACTTGATAGGCGTGCTAATATCCCATTTTTATGCCACTGTTTTTGTTCACCATTTAAAAGTCCTATCGTATAATTCTTTTTAAACCTTAGACTTCCATTTGGCCAGAACCCAAGATGTGTCCCAATCTTTTTACCTTTTTTATATGTGCCTTTTTCTTTGATCTGACCATTAGGATACCAAGAATAACTTTTCCCATGCTTTTTACCATTTTTATAAATAATCTGTATCTTTTTTTGATTATTATTATAACTATCAGTACCTATTCCAGTGAATGGGTATTTATCAAAGTAAGCAATTCCTTTATTGGTGATTATTAAAGATAAGGAAACAATATTTTTTTCAAAGCATCCTGGTATTAATATTATGAGGAATATTATATGAATTAGATTATAATTAATGTTCATTGGGATTTGACCCAAGCTATCAAGAAAAGTTAAAAGGTGAAATCTTAAATAGGTAATGTAATCTAATCTCCATTCACCGTAAAGATAATTTATGGTTGAAAAAAATAACTGAGTATCATAAAAGGATTGGAGTGCTATTGATCTTAATCAGTTTTTAATGATCTATTTAATTTTACACATTCAATAAAGATCAAATATCGAATTCTAATAATTTAAATGAAACTACTATCCCATTAATAGGGATCGCAACATTCCCTTATTGGGTGATTGGTAATGGTATCTACCAACCATATAGTTTAGAATTTTTTGGTAATTGCTGTATTTCATGCCATCGTGTACAATGTACTGAGTATCATAACATTGATTATATAGATTAAATAATAACTGCATCATTTCATGATATGACTTCAGTCAAGAACCAACCTGCTAAGTAATCTTACAACTATGATTTCTCCAGCGCTGTTTCAAGATCATAGATTATATCATCCATATTTTCGATTCCCACAGATATACGAACCAAACCATCAGTAAGGCCTCTTGCCAGGCGTTCATCTTTTGGTACTTCAGCATGGGTCATTGTTGCTGGATGGGTGATCATAGTTTCCACTGAACCCAGGCTTTCCGCCAACTGTGCCAACTGAACAGAATTCATTAATGTTCTCCCTGCTGGTATACCACCAGTCAATTCAAAAGAGATCATGCCACTGAAACCGCTCATTTGTTCTTTGGCAACATGATGCATCGAATGAGATGGGAGTCCTGGGTAGCTTACTTTAGATACTTTCGGATGGTTTTCTAAATATTCAGCAACGGCTTGAGCATTCTCCGCGTGCTTTTTCATACGTAAATCCAGGGTCTTAATACCCAATAAAGTGAGCCAGCAGTCAAAAGGGCTTGGTACAGCACCAATGGTTTTCTGGACGAATTTGAGCTGATCAGAAAGATCATCCCTATTGGTAATAACTATTCCACCAATTAATTGATTATGTCCACTCAGATATTTTGTGGTACTGTGCATTACCAAATCGGCACCATATTCTAGAGGACGGAGGAATACCGGTGTCGCAAAAGTAGAATCTATTCCAAAAATCAGATCATGATTTTTAGCAATCTTTGCCACTGCTTCCAGATCAGTGACTTTGAGCAGGGGATTGGTGGGCGTTTCCGCCCATATCATTTTTGTTTCTGGTTGGATTGCAGCTTCAATATTCTCAGGAAAAGATGTATCTACATAGGTGAAGTGTAAATCATAATTAACCAAAATTTGGTTGAAATGCCTCGATACACCGCCGTAGACATCATCAGAGCAGATCACATGGTCGCCAGCTTTTAATAACTTCAAACAACTATCTACAGCAGCCATGCCGCTGGAATATGCAACTCCATATCTTCCGCTATCAAGTGCAGCCAGATGTTCTTCCATCATTTGCCGTGTAGGATTGGCTGAACGTGTGTAATCGAAACCTTTATCTTTTCCAACTTCTTCGAGAACGTAAGTAGCAGTCTGGTGTAGTGGCGGTAGGATGGAACCAGTAATTGGATCTGGTTTAATTGCAGCATGAAGTACTTTTGTTTCAAATTTCATTTTTTTCCTAATTGTGAATTAAAAATTCTTTTAAGTAAGAATAATGAGCAGGGATAATAATGCTATTTTTTTCTTTTTCCATTGATTTTTGAAGTTGTTTAGGGATGACAATTTTTTCATTAATAACTGGTTCGACCACCTGGGGGAATTTACCAGGGTGTGCTGTGGCCAGGGCTATACCCGTGAGATTTTTATTTACTTCCTGTCTGTATTTTTCTATACCAGATAGTCCTACAGCTGTGTGCGGATCCGCAAGATAATTTAATTTATCCTTTGTGTATTTTATGGCATATTTCGTTTCATTATCTTGGAAACTCCAACTTGTAAGATCGCGTCGAAGTTTGTTCACATTTTCATTATAGATTTTCAGGATACGATCAAAATTACTGGGCATGCCAACATCCATGGCATTGGATATAGTCTGTTTGGATGGCATAGCATTAAATTCACCAGTTTCTAAATATTTAGGGAAAACATCATTCGCATTTGTCGCGGCGATAAATTTTTCTACAGGTAGTCCCATATGTTTAGCAATGATGCCTCCAGTAAGATTACCAAAATTTCCGCTGGGCACACTAAAGACAATTGATTGATCAGTTCCAATCTGTTTCCAGGCCCAGGCATAATAAACAGATTGGGGTAGAAGACGGGCAATATTGATAGAATTAGCAGAACTCAGTGAGCATTGTTGATTGAGGTTTTGGTCAAGGAATGCTTCTTTTACCATTTGCTGACAATCATCAAAAGTACCCTCTACTTCTAGGGCGGTTATATTGCCGCCATAGGTGGTTAATTGCTGTTCCTGAATTGCACTTACTCGACCTGAAGGATAAAGGATTACAACCTGAATTCCATCCAGGCCAAAAAATCCGTTTGCTACAGCACTACCAGTATCGCCAGATGTGGCAACCAGTATTGTGATTTCATCTGATAATAAATATTCCATGCAGCGGGCCATGAACCTGGCGGCGAAGTCTTTGAAAGCCATGGTTGGTCCATGAAATAACTCCAGCACAAAAATATTATCGATTAAGTAAACCAAAGGTATATCGAAGGTAAAAGCAGCCCTACAAATATCTAAGAGCTTCCCTGAAGAAATATTTTCAGATACAAAAGGCTGGATCATTTCAGAAGCCAGTTCAATATAGGTCATTTTTTTTTGGTAAAAAGTACGGTTAAACTCAGGGAATGATTCTGGAAGATATAACCCTCTATCAGGTGCTAAACCTTGGAATAGCGCTTCCCTAAAACCAACAGCAGTGCTTTGTCGGTTGGTACTAAAATACCGCATAGATTTAGTCTAGTATTTCCGGGTGCTTTTTATGGATAGGTGATGAATATGCGATACTGTTTAGACCATTTTTTTTAAAAGCGTCCACCATCGCAGTACCAACTTTCCTGGATGCATCTTCGGATTCAGATAAAGCGAATAATGCTGGCCCTGAACCAGATATTCCACAGCCGATAGCGCCATTATCCATAGCTGCCTTCTGGACAATATGGAAGGCAGGAATTAGTTCGGCACGTACTGGTTCAGCGAAAAGATCTACCATAGATCGGCCCAGCAAATCGAAATCAGCTTTTTGCAATCCCAGGGTAAAACCTGCCAGATTGCCAGCCTGTGCAACAGCAGATTTTAGAGGTACTCGTTTTGGCAGCATTCTCCGAGCATCTTTGGTATTAACTACAAAGTCTGGCAATACTGCAGTACTGAATAAATCTTCCGGTACAGGTAAATTCAGGATATCAAGAGGGTCATAGCTACGGATCAGGATCATTCCACCAAATAAAGCGGGTGCAATATTATCTGCATGAAAACCTCCTGATGCTACTGCTTCTCCAGCCATGCCATGGACCAGAAGGTCATCCAGCGTCAGAGGGTTACCCATCAGTTCATTAATTCCAACCACTGCAGCAGCAGCACTGGCGGCACTAGAGCCAATTCCACTACCAGGAGGTATTCCTTTTTCTATTTCTATTGCGCATCCCTGCTCCTGATTGATTGAGTTTAAGTACGATAAAACAGCTTTACCTGCGGTATTTTTTTCAGGTTTGGTTGGAATGGAATCTGTTTTAGGTCCAGATATGATTATTTCAATTCCAGGTTTATTCTTTGTTGTTATTGTTATAACATCTGATGGTTCGGCAATTGCATAACCAATGCAGTCAAAGCCGCAGGAAACATTTGCTACAGAAGCGGTTGCACGAACTCTAATTGATTTTTTAAGCATGGATATATCCTTTTTTTACCAGCAATTCTGCCATTAGAATAGCACCGCCGGCAGCACCTCTAACTGTATTATGAGAAAGAGCTACAAATCGAAAATCGAAAATTTTATCTTGGGTTAATCGGCCAATTGTAACAGCCATACCATTTTCCAAATCTCGGTCCAATTTAGGCTGGGGACGATTTTCCTCTTCGATATAAATGATTGGTTTCTCTGGACCTGTAGGGAGGTTCTCAATCTGTGGTATTCCCTTGTATTTTCTCCAGATGGATTTGATTCTATCAATAGATGTTTTTTTATCCTTGAATCGAATATAAACTACAGCCATATGTCCATCAATGACAGGAACTCTAGTACAGGTAGCTGATATATTTATCCTGCCCGTATTTTTAATGCCTTCATTTGTTATGTGGCCTAGTATTTTTAGCGGCTCATTTTCAGTTTTTTTTTCTTCTCCTTTAATGTAGGGAATAACATTCTTTACCATTTCAGGGCTAGAAATTGTGGCATGTCCGCCGCCAGAAAGAGCTTGCAATGTAGTAACTTGCACTTGGTCCACAGGAAAACCCGCTTCTTCCAAAGCATGCAGTCCAACCAGATAGGATTGAATGGAACAGTTAGGCTTGACTGCTACAAATCCATTAGGTGGCAACCCGCGTCCGGATTGTTGAATTGGGATAACATCTATATGATCAGGGTTGATTTCCGGGATAATCATGGGCACATCATTAGTCCACCGGTTAGCCGAACTATTGCTGATTAGGGGAAATCCGGCTTTCGCATAATCAAATTCCAAATTTCTAGTTTTTTCCTTCTCTAGCAGATCCATGGCAGAAAAAACACAATTTAAATTTTTTGGAATAGAATCAAAATCTCGCACATCCCGAATAACCAAATTAGAAACAGATACAGGTATTGGATCTGGCATGAGCCAGTTTTGGCCGACTGCGACAGAATATGTTTTTCCAGCTGAACGAGGAGAAGCAGCCACGTCAACTATCTGGAACCAGGGATGATTCTCCAGTAAGCGTATATAATTCTGTCCAACCATCCCAGTAGCTCCCAAGATGCTTACTTGAATTTTTCGATTCATGTTAATTCTTGATACATGCTTGAATATCTTGAAGTACTCCTGTGGCGGTAACGCCGGCACCGGCACCGTATCCTTTGATAACCAGGGGTACATCATGGTATCTTCTAGTTTTAAACATGATAAGATTCTCACTACCGTACTGATGATAAAACGGGCTTTTTTGATCCACGGCTTCTAGTCCAGCTCTAATCTTGCTTCCATCCCAAGTTCCTAAGTAACGCAGTACTTTCTGTTCAGTTTTTGCTTTATTAAGACGATCAAGGAAAAATGAATCAAAATTGGAAAATTGATTTAAAAATTCCGCCACAGGTAAGTCTGGACCCAATGCTTCCGGTATCAAACTTTCCACAGAAACATCATCCAGGTCCAACTTAGCGCCTGTTTCTCGAACTAATATTAGCATTTTTCTGGCCACGTCCATGCCATTTAAATCTTCCCTAGGGTCCGGCTCAGTAAACCCTTTATCCCTAGCAGAACTGACTAATGAACTGAAAAGAGTTTGACCATCAAAACTATTAAATAAATAACTTAATGTGCCAGACAATATACCCTGGATCTCGAGTATTTCATCCCCTGCTACCAGCAACCCTTTTAGCGTATTAATAATAGGCAAACCTGCACCTACATTGGTTTCATACCGAAAATGAACGTTTCTTTCTTTGGCAGATTTTCGCATAGCACGGTAGTAATCATAACCCAAAGTATTTGCGATTTTATTTGCTGCAACCACTGAGAAACCATTGTTTAGTATATCCGCATATTGTTTCGCGATGGTTTCACTGGCAGTACAATCAACAAAAACTTTACTGTTTAATCCAAAATTTTTATGTTTTAGGAACTTATCTAAAACAAATTGATCAGAAGCTTTTTTTAAATTATCTATTGCAGTGACAGGATTAATTGCAGCATTACCAAGGAGCATTTTTTTGCTATTACCAAGAGCACAAATTCGTATGTTATTCATATTATGCTGACTGATGATATTTAATAATTCACTACCAATGGTGCCCGTACCCACTAGGTAGATATCCAGAAAATCTTCTTTTTTTTCAAAAAATTCATTATGCAAAATCCTTAAGGTATTAGATACGTCAGCATCATCTACAATGAAAGATATATTTCGCTCTGATGATCCTTGAGCTATAGCGATGATACTGATATCATGGCTGCCAAGAGTTGAGAAGACCCGACCAGAAACTCCCGGATTTTGGCGCATGCCTTCGCCTACGACAGCAACAAGTGATAAACTTTTTTCTAATTTGATTCTATCAATTTTTTTCTGTTTAATCTCAGTTTCGAACTCAGTTTTTAAAGCTCTCAATGCAACAGTATTATACTTTGGTTTTATGGCGAAGCAGACAGAATGTTCACTGAATGCCATTGAGATCAGAATTATATTAATGTTTTCTTTTGCTAAAGTTGAGAATATACGTCCTATAGTACCTTTTAGACTTACCAAACCCGCTCCTTGAAGCAGTACTAGCGAGATATTGGATAAGGATGATATTCCCACAACAATCTCATCTAAAACTGCACGGTCTTTTCCTATTCTTGTACCTGATTGTTCTGGGTCAAATGTATTTTTGATAAAAATGGGTATATTTTTATAAAGGGCTGGTATCATGGAAGGGGGAAAAATGACTTTTGCTCCAGCATGCGCCAATTCCATTGCTTCCTCATAAGTCATGCTGGGAATAGCTTTTGCTTTTTTTATAATATTAGGATCCGCGGAAAGAATTCCGTCAACATCGGTCCAGATTTCAATCACTTTTGCATTCAATGCTGCACCAAAGATAGAAGCAGTATAATCTGAACCATTTCTTCCTAGTGTAGTTGTTATTTCATTTTCAGTGGCTCCTAAGAAACCGGTGACTATCTGGACTTTGGTACACTCTTTGTAATAAGTCTTTATTCGGTCGTATGATTTTTGGTAATGCACGTATGCATGCCCAAAATTGTTATCGGTTAATATGACTTTTCTTGCATCTAATTGTTCAGCAGGGATTCCTATTTGATATAAATACTGCGCTAAAATTGTTGTAGATAACAATTCTCCATAGGATAGGATTTTGTCCTGCGATTGGGATGAGATTTGTTTTGCTTTTGCGATCGATGAAAGATCTGATTCCAATTGTATAAAATATTCATCAAGATGATATTGGTAATCATTATTGATTTGTGAATTCAAATCATGTATGCATTCCCTATGTCTTTTGATCAGTAAATCATACATTTGATCTCTGGGTTTGCCGGAAGCAGCTTTATCGGCTAGATCTTTCAATGTATCTGTGACACCACCAAAAGCAGATATCACAATGACTATCTCGCCCCTACTTTTCTTATCCCGGATAATATTGGCCACTTGGCGAATTTTTTCTGCATCTGCGATAGATGATCCACCGAATTTTAATATTTCTAATGCCAACTGTAACCTCTCTAAATATTCGAATATATATATTATATCTTAAAATTAAGTATTCTATATATTGTAAATCAGTTCAGAATTAAGGTAAGAAAGATACTTTTTCCTAAAGCAAATTCGATACAGACTTCTATTATGCTTTTTTTGAATTTGAATAAATATACATATTCTGTAACCAATTATTAAAAAATAGGGTTCCATGGATTCCCCAGCATTTAACGGGTTCATTTTGAGGATTATTATTTGGAAAATAATTTACAGGCATATCTATTTCCATTCCATTTTTTATATCACGATGATATTCTTTAGACAAGGTATCTGCATCATATTCAAAATGATTAAAATTGTAATATTCATTATGTGCTTTACTGGAAATAAGGCATGGACCCGATTCCTCCGAATACAATAGTAATTCTAAATCCGGTTCTGCATCAATATCAGCCCTTCTTACTCCTGCAAATCTAGAGACTGGTATTTTGATTATACCATTTAAACCATTCATTAGATTTGCACCAGGAGCAATAATATCATGGTCATAAATCCCTGAAAATTTCTTTTCGTGCAGAATTTTTTCAATTCCGTAGAAATGATATAGTGCCACGTTCGCACCCCAGCATATGTAGTAGGATGAGTATGTTTTATTTCGAGCCCATTGTATAATTTGAGTTAACTCATCAATATATATCACTGATTCAAAAGGAAGGGTTTCTACGGGAGCACCTGTACAGATAAATCCATGATATTTTTCTGAGATGATATCATCAATAATCTTATAATTAGCTTCTAGGTATGCAGGGTCAGAGTTTTTGGATTGATAGGTAGCAGTCCGGAGAAACGTATATTCTATATCATAATCATTTTGACCCAGGCTTTTTTGCAAATGATTTTCTGTCTCCACTTTATTTGGCATGAGGTTTAAGACAGCAATTTTCATGAACCGCTCCATTTGGATAGTGCTATCAAGGCTAGGCCTTGATAGCACTATCCCTATATCGTAATATTCTTATTAACTGTTTTTTGCTTTTTCCAGGGCCTGACCAATGTCTGCTTTTATATCGTCTATATTTTCCAGACCAACAGAAACACGGACCAGATCATCTGTAACCCCGGATGCCAACTTTTCATCTTCACTTAATTGCTGGTGTGTGGTCGAATTTGGATGAATTACCAGTGTCTTAGCATCGCCAACATTTGCCAAATGACTGGCCAGTTCAACGCTATTTATAAAGGTTTTACCAGCTTCCATTCCACCTGTAATACCAAAAGATAGTACACCACCAAAGCCATTGGTGAGATATTTAGAAGCAGTCTCATGGGATGGATGATCTGGAAGCCCTGGGTAACTTACCCAATCCACGTTGCTCTGACCCTGTAACCATCTAGCCAGCTCCATGGCATTATCCACATGGCGTTGAGCTCTTAAGGAAAGCGTTTCCAATCCCTGCAGCAATAGAAAAGAGCCAAATGGGTGTTGTGCAGGTCCGAAATCACGAAGACCTTCTACACGTGCCCTTATGATAAAAGCTACATTTGCACCAACAACTCCATCTGGTCCAAAGGCTTCCCAGAAATTTAGGCCATGATAACCAGGAGATGGAGAAGTGAATTCCGGGAATCGGCCGTTATCCCAAGGAAATGTACCAGCATCAACGATTACTCCTCCAATGGTATTGCCGTGACCACCAATCCATTTAGTAGCAGAATGGACAACTATATCGACACCAAAATCGAATGGTTTGTTGATATATCCGGCCATACCAAAAGTGTTATCGACAACCACTGGTACACCGTGTTTCTTGGCAATATTGGATATTGCATCATAGTCAGGTACACTGTATTTAGGGTTGCCAATGCTTTCGAGATATATGGCTTTTGTATTATCATCAATTAGAGATTCAATGGATGATGGATCATCACCATCAGCAAAACGTACATCAATTCCAAGCCGTGGAAATGAAACCTTAAACTGGTTATAGGTCCCACCATACAGATAACTGGATGAAACAATGTTGTCTCCTGCTTTGGCAAGTGTCTGCAATGCCAGAAATTGTGCCGCTTGTCCACTAGAAGTTGCCAATGCAGCTACACCACCTTCTAAGGCAGCCATTCGTTGTTCAAAAACATCCGTGGTTGGATTCATAATCCGGGTGTAAATGTTACCAAATTCTTTCAGCGCAAAAAGATTTGCTGCATGATCAGTATCATTAAAGGTATAGGAAGTGGATGAAAAGATAGGCACCGCCCGTGCATTTGTTCCGGCTGCCGGTTCCTGGCCGGCATGAATCTGCAATGTGTCAAAGTTTTGAGATAATTCACTCATAGAGAGCTCCTTTTTTAATTTATCAGTTTGGGTTGGATGTGTGGTGCGGTATGAATTGGTATGGGGATTTCAATCTATGAAAATGTGGGAGAATTAAATTTAGGATAAGATTCAGCATTGCATGCTCTTATCTTTCCTCGGCTATACGCCAAGGCAGGAATTAGCACCTTGGAAATATTTTCCTGGTTGCTAAGGTATCATGGGGCCTGTGCCCTCAACCTTTCTGGATAAAATCCTGTGCTGAATTTTCAAATAACAATAGAAGGTACTTATACTATTGAATAAGCATTAATAAAGTCAAGTCGAAAGATTATATAGGGAATTTAATATTTATATAATTATGTGAATTTGTATTCAAATTCATTTATATTGTAAGGAATATACTTAAAATATTAAATTATATGGATTAGATGATTTAGCATGGGTACAAACAAGACTTGTGTATTATTGCAATAGATACGGATCTTATAGTATCTAATGACTGTTTTTCTTGAAGATACTTTTTTTAGTTTCAATGTACCCATCAATTGATAAGAATTAGTAAAATTTTCTAACAGCATTATATAGCTTTATTAAAGTCCTTGAAGATTGCGAACCTGTGCCTATTAAATGAAAATGAAAGTAGATAAAATAGATGTGCGGTATATTTTCCTATAAAGGAAGAACTCATGCTTGGTCAGACTTGCAGGATGCAGTTAATCTGATTGGTTATCGGGGACCAGATAATACCCATTATAATAAAATCGCTGATGATGTATTATTTGCTTTTCACCGATTGGCAATCGTAGGTACCACCGAGTCTGGTAATCAGCCTATGAAACATCCCCTGGATGATTCCTTAACTTTGATTTGTAATGGGGAAATATATAATTATAAGGATCTTGCTGAAAAGTATGGATTCAGTTTAACAACTGGATCAGACTGTGAAATTATTCTATATATGTATAGAAAATTTGGTATAGAAAAGACGGTTAATGCACTTGATGGTGTATTTATGTTTGTGCTACATGATGCATCATCCAATCTGTTATTTGCATCCAGAGATCCTATTGGAGTTCGCCCAGGGTTTATGGGAAGAATTAAAGAAGAAATATTTATTGCTTCTGAAGCAAAACCTCTAATCCAATTCTGTGATACTATATTGCCTTTCCCTCCTGGGACCTGGTGGTGCTCCGATGTGCCAGAGACATTTAACCGTTATTTTACCTACAATGGCGCTGTGATTCAGGATAAGAATGAAGATGTTATTTGCGATCAGATTAGAATTTTGATCATCAATGCTGTGAAAAAACGTCTTATGTCGGAAAGAGAGATCGGTTGTTTATTATCTGGAGGATTAGATTCAAGTCTAATAACGAGTCTGGTTTCTCGTTACAATAATGGACAGAAGTTAAATACATTTTCAATCGGGATGCCAGGCAGTGTTGATTTGGAGTATGCACAAATCGTGGCTGATTTCCTAGGCACAAAGCATCACCAGATTACAATTTCCGAAAAAGATTTCCTAGATGCCATTGATACTGTTATTTATAATATTGAATCCTACGATACGACTACAGTTAGAGCTAGTGTGGGGAATTATCTAGTTTCTAAATATATAAGTATAAATACCAACTGCAAAGTAATCTTCAATGGTGATGGTAGTGATGAAGTTTGTTGCGGATATGTATATTTAAAAAATGCCCCCTCACTGGAAGTGCTACAAAGCGAAAGTGAACGCCTCGTAGAAGAATTGCACTATTTTGATGTTTTAAGATCGGATCGTAGTATTAGCTCCAATGGTTTGGAAGCACGAACCCCCTTTTTGGATAAGGCCTTTGTTAAATATTATTTATCGATTCCTGCCGAGATGAAAGTGTTTGATGGAGAGCAAAGATTAGAGAAACACCTGCTCAGGAAAGCGTTTGACCACCAGGATCTATTACCTGATGAAGTACTATGGAGGCGTAAATGTGCTTTTTCAGATGGGGTCAGCTCTCAAAAAAAATCATGGCATAAAATCATTCAAACTTTTGTTGATCAAAGAATCAGCGATGATGAATTTTTTCGTGAAAGGAGATTATTTAGACATTGTACCCCGCAATTAAAAGAGAGTTATTATTATCGAAAGGTGTTTCAAGAATTTTTTGGGGACAATGGGGAATTGATTCCCCATTTTTGGATGCCCAGATGGACAAATGTGTTAGACCCTTCGGCAAGGGAGTTGACAGATTACAAAGAATAATATATTAAACAAATTTAATATTATAATTAAACAAGTTTAGTGTTTGACAGAATATATTAAATGTTTACTATCAAGGATACACAATAATAAAAATACCGGGTTTTCATTAAAGCCCGGTACGAAATAATGGATAAAAAAAGAAAAGACAACTACAGCGTCGCTGGAATACATCCCTCTGGGATTTTTAGCAATTTAATTGTTTATTCACCGGCTATTCTTTTAGCATCTATTATTGAGTACCTGAATATTTTAATTCTAGTACTAATTATTACTGTCGCCATTCTGGTCGCCTAGAAAGAACTAAAAATATTCAGGCGGTGAGAATGGTGAGTGAGACTCTCCTCAATCATTTATTCCACCCCTGAAACATCTGAACCGGCAGCAAGATTGGCAGAAATATTTTCATGGTATTCATTATCATCTAAAAAAAGGAATCTGATGAGATCAGACCAGGTAAAAAAAGGATATGAACATGCCCCTCACCGGAGCCTGCTTCGGGCTACGGGTGCAATTCAGTCTGATGAAGACTTTCAGAAACCATTTATTGGTATTGCCAATTCGTACACTGATTTAATCCCCGGCCATGTACACCTACAAGGATTTGGGAAAATAGCCAAAGATGTTATACGTGAAGCTGGCGGTGTGCCCTTTGAATTCAATACAATCGGTGTAGATGATGGTATTGCTATGGGGCACATTGGAATGCGTTATTCTTTGGCCAGCAGGGAACTAATTGCTGATAGTGTTGAAACGGTAGTAGAAGCACACAGACTAGATGGCCTAATGTGTATAACAAACTGTGACAAAATTGTGCCAGGAATGCTTATGGCTGCAGTGCGCTTGAATATCCCGACTATTTTTGTATCAGGAGGACCGATGAAAGCAGGCTTGTTAAATGGGGAAAAAGTAGATTTAATATCTGTTTTTGAAGGGGTAGGTCAGGTTAAGAGTGGTATGATTTCAGAAGATGATTTAACCGAAATTGAAAAGGAAGGATGCCCTACATGTGGTTCCTGTTCTGGAATGTTTACAGCCAATTCCATGAATTGTTTAATGGAAGCCCTTGGTATTGCGCTTCCTGGAAATGGTTCTATACTTGCTATAGATGAAGGACGCATGGAATTGGTTAAAGAAGCAGGAAATCGAATTGTAGACTTGGTTCATCAGGATATTAAACCACTTGATATCATTACAACGGAAACTATTCGAAATGCTTTTGTCCTTGATATGGCCATGGGAGGCAGCACAAACACAGTTTTACATACACTGGCTATTGCTGTGGAAGCAGGAATAGATTTTGAACTCGAAGAATTAAATAATTTATCTGATAAAACACCGTACATATGCAAGGTTAGCCCTGCTACTAAGAATGTTCATATGGAAGATGTGGATCGTGCAGGCGGTATTTCCGCAATCTTGAATGAATTATCAAAAAAGAATGATCTTCTGAATTTGAGTTGTTTAACGGTAACAGGACAATCAATTGGACAAAATATCGAAGGTGCTTTAATTAAAGATCAAACTGTAATTCGGACACTTGAAGATCCCTATTCTGAGCAAGGAGGACTAGCAATATTGTTTGGCAACCTAGCCCCAAATGGATCAGTAGTGAAAACTGCTGCTTTGGATAAATCAATGCTGGTTCATTCTGGACCTGCCCGAATCTATGAATCACAGGAAGAAGCATTGGATGGTATTTTAAGCCATGAAGTACAACCAGGTGATGTAGTTGTGATCCGTACAGAAGGGCCAAAAGGAGGTCCTGGAATGCCCGAGATGCTTTCCCCAACAAGTGCTATTATGGGTATGGGATTGGGTGATAAGGTTGCTTTAATAACCGATGGCCGATTCTCAGGTGGGACAAGAGGAGCTTGCATTGGACATATATCTCCAGAAGCAGCAGATGGAGGACCTATTGCTATTCTTCAACAAGGTGATAAGATCAAAATCAACATTCCTGAAAAATCATTGGATGTGGATTTGAGCGATGAGGAAATACAGGATCGCTTAAAAAATCTACTACCTTTTATACCGAAAATAACCTATGGGTATCTAGGCCGTTATTCCCGGATGGTTACTTCGGCAAACAGGGGAGCTGTATTAGAATAAAAAGGAATTTTTATGGGCAAATTACAAAAAGAGTTAACCGGTGCAGAAATTATCTGGGAATGCCTTATTCAAGAAGGTGTGGATGTGGTATTCGGTTATCCCGGAGGTGCCATATTACCCGCATATGATGCACTGAATAAATATGGTGATAAAATACACCATGTACTAGTCCGGCATGAACAGGGAGCTACCCATATGGCAGATGGGTATGCAAGATCCAGTGGAAAGGTAGGCGTTGCTATGGCCACTTCTGGACCTGGGGCTGCCAACATGGTAACTGGGATAGCCACTGCAATGATGGATTCTGTTCCCATAGTGTGCATTACGGGTCAGGTGCCCCGGGCTGCGATTGGAAGTGATGCGTTTCAGGAAACTGATATTGCAGGTGTCGTTATTCCTGTTGCCAAGCACAGCTATTTGGTCATGGATATTCATAACTTGGCATCTACCATTAAAGAGGCATTTGCTGTTGCTCGGTCTGGCCGTCCAGGTCCTGTACTAGTTGATATTCCAAAAGATATACAAACGCAGATAATTAAATTTAAATATCCTCAGAATCCTATAACTATCCCTGGAAATAATTTTCTTCAAAAAGCAGAGTTAAAAGATCTAAAACAAGCAGTAAATTTGATCCAACAAGCCAATAAACCTGTTATTCTTGCTGGTCATGGCATTTTGCTTTCCGGCGCATCAAAGGAAATAATTGAATTAGCGGAAATTTGTGATATACCAATTGGGTGGACCTTGCTAGGCTCAGGTGCTGTCCCTGCCAGTCATCCATTGAATATGGGCATGATGGGTATGCATGGTGAATTTGCTGTCAACAATGCTATCCAAAAAGCAGACCTTCTTATTGCTTGCGGCATGAGATTTGATGACCGAGTAACAGGAAATGTTAAAACATATTCTCCTTCATCCAAAAAGATCCATATTGAAATAGATCCTGCAGAAATCAATAAAAATGTGCGTGTTGATGTTGGAATTTTCGGCGATTTACGTTCTGTGCTAAAGCAACTTATCCCAATGCTAAATAAAAAGAAAAACGATAAATGGTTAAAAAAGATAACGGCTTGGCAAAGCGAATCATTAGAAAGGGATATTATTAACACCCAGTCAGATATTCTTTATGGTGCGCAGGTAATTTATGATCTTTGGAAGGAAACTCAAGGTGATGCTATCGTTGTTTCAGATGTTGGACAGCATCAGATGCTTGAAGCGCAGTATTTTCAGCATGAAGAACCAAATACATTATTAACCTCTGGTGGCCTAGGGACAATGGGATTCAGTTTACCGGCTGCGATTGGTGCAAGTTTTTCAAAAACGGATAAGGAAATCTGGGTAATTGTTGGAGATGGCTCTATACAAATGACTATTACCGAGTTAGCAACAGCAGTTCAAGAAAATGCTGATATTAAGATTGCTATAATTAATAATGGTTATCTAGGAATGGTGAGGCAATGGCAACAGCTGTTTTACGATGCAAGGTATAAAGAGACGCCTATAAGTAGTCCGGATTATATGAAAATTGCAGATGCTTATGGCCTTCCAGGCTTCCGAGTCAAAATGAGATCCGAGATATCCAGCACTGTTCAAGAAGTAAAAAAGGTTAATGGTCCAGCTTTAATTGAATTTGTTGTGGAGCAGCATGACATGGTTTATCCAATGGTTCCAGCAGGTGCTGATCTTAATGAAATGATTAGTAGACCAGTACATAATCAATTCCAAGAATCAGAAATGTAAGTGAGCCTACAATGAAACAGACATTAATTGTTTATGTTCAAGATGAACCTGGAGTACTAAATCGAGTATCCAGTATGATCCGTAAACGGAATTTTAATATTGATAGCTTGGTTGCAGGAAGAACAGATAAATCGGGTATTACTCGTATGACAATTGTATTAAATGAACCAGATAAGACCAAACAAAAAATAGTTGTGAATAATTTAAAAAAATTAATTGATGTTTATGATGTGGTCGATGCGACGGATATTGAGTGTCACTTACGAGAATATGCTCTAATAAAAATAAAAATTATTGAAGGATCTAATGATTTCAAAACTGTGGTCAAAAGCAATAACTGTAGAATTCTCGAAGAAGGAGAAGACACTATGATCCTTGAGTTGTCTGGAAATGAGACCAAAGTTGAAGAAATGATAAGCAGATTTGATTCACATAATGTAATTGAAGTGATGCGTTCTGGGAAAATGGCTATGGTAGCAGGTAGTAATCAAAATCATCAACCGGATTTGACAAAATCAGATCCAGACTGGACTAAAAAAAGATTAGTTGAAAACTAGATCTAATGAGTTTTTATCATGATAAAATTTGAATATTGAAAATTAATTAAAGAGTTAAAAATGAAACAAACAGTTATTGCATATTTGAAAGATGAGCCAGGTGTGTTAAACCAAATTTCTCGACTTTTTTATAGACTAAATTATAATATTGAAAGTATTACAGCAGGTAACAGCGAAGTCAGGGGTATAACAAGAGTTACAATTGTCTGTAATCACACAGACCATTATAATCAGTCGCTTATAATAGAAAATCTCATTGAATTAGATTGTGTTTCTGAAGTAAAGGATATTACAAATATACCAAGTGTGATAAGGGAATATGCTTTGTTAAAAGTAAAATCTGAGCCTGATGATTTTATAGCTTTAACAAAATTAATAGAATCTAGTGGATCAAAAATTATTGATAATTGTGACTCAATCTACATTGTAGAAGCGACTGGAGATGTGAAAGAAGTAGAAAATCTAATTAAAAAACTTAAAAAGTTCAATATTATGGAAATCATGCGTTCTGGAAAAATGGCTATGGTAGAATCAGGTCAAGATGAACACCGAGTTGACTTAGAAGAAATCAGTAGGCAAAAAAGTTGGGCAACGCAGCAAATAAGCGATGCTTTATTTTAATCATCATTAATCAATAGGAAAAAAATGAAAGAACTCAACATTAATGGATACAAAGAAACAATAATTGAACGATCTGATTATCCTTTTGAAACATGTAAAGAGATTCTAAAAAATGAAACTACGGCCATTTTAGGATATGGACCGCAAGGTTGTGGACAAGGGCTAAATATGCGGGACCAAGGTTTCGATGTAATATTGGGTCTTAGAAAAGGAATTAGTTGGGAGAAAGCCCTAAAAGACGGTTGGGTTGAAGGAGAAAATTTATTTTCGATTAAAGAAGCAACTGCAAGAGGAACCATTATTCAATTCCTTTTGTCAGATGCGGGACAAATACAATCTTGGCCTATGGTAAAAGAGAATTTACATAAAGGTGATGCTCTATATTTTTCACATGGATTCGGTGTTATTTTCAATGATGATACAGGAATTGTCCCCCCAGATGGTATTGATGTTATTCTGGTAGCTCCTAAAGGTAGTGGATTAACGGTTCGTACTCATTTTCAGGCCGGTCGTGGTATTAACGCTTCTTTTGCTGTGCACCAAGATTTTACCGGTAAAGCCAGAGAACGATGTATAGCAACAGCCTTTGCGATTGGCTCTGGCCATTTGTTTGAAACCACATTTGCAAAAGAAGTGCATAGTGACTTAACTGGTGAGAGATGTGTGTTAATGGGTTTACTCCAGGGTGCATTTCTAGCACAATATGAAGTTTTGCGAGAGCATGGTCATTCACCATCGGAAGCCTATAATGAAACTATAGAAGAAGCATTACAGAGTTTATATCCTCTTGTATCGGAAAAAGGGATGGATTGGATGTATGCCAACTGTTCAACTACGGCTCAGCGGGGGGCACTGGACTGGGCTCCTAAATTTAAAGATACGTTAAAACCAGTCATTGAAGAATGCTATCAAAAGGTAATCAGCGGTGCAGAAGCTAAACGTGCTATCGAATCCAATTCAAAGTCGGATTACCGGTATACACTGGAAAAAGAGTTGGCAGCGGTGAATAACCAAGAAATGTGGGTTGCTGGTAAACAGTTACGCCAATTGCGGCCGGAAAATCTTTAGATTATTTGAAAAAGTACAATGCACAAGACCAAATTAACGATTCTTCCAGGTGATGGTATTGGTCCTGAAGTAATTGATGCTGCTTTGGCCATATTAGATGTTGTGGGCAATCAATTTAATCTGGAATTCGAGCTGCAGAAGGAATTAGTTGGCGGTGCTTCATTAGATGTCTATGGAGAACCTATAACTGATGCTGTTTTAGAAAAATGTAAAAGGTCAGACGCGGTACTTTTAGGTGCGGTAGGAGGCCAAAAATGGGATAATCTTCCACAAGAAAAAAAGCCCGAAAAGGGGCTATTAAGACTTCGAGAGTCTCTCGGCCTTTTTTCAAATCTTCGCCCAGCTATTATATTTGAACCATTGGCTGATGCTTCTTCATTAAAAAAGAATGTGATTGTTGGTTCAGACGTGCTTGTAGTCAGGGAATTGACTGGAGGTATTTATTTTGGTGAACCACGAGGATACAACAACAAGGAAGGTTATAACACTCTTCGTTATAGAAAAAACGAAGTACAACGAATTGCCCATGTTGCTTTTCAATTAGCAGATAAACGCAATGGTCATGTTACCTCTGTTGATAAAGCTAATGTTTTAGACAGTTCCCAATTTTGGCGGAACATAGTACATGATGTGCATATGCAATATAGCCATATTCCCCTTACAGATATGTATATTGATAATGCTGCGATGCAACTGGTTCGAGATCCAAAACAGTTTGATGTCATTTTAACCCAAAACATGTTTGGGGATATACTGAGTGATATTGCAGCCATGATTACCGGTAGTCTGGGCATGCTTCCTTCCGCCAGTATTGGGGAAAATCATGCCCTTTATGAACCAGTTCATGGAACAGCACCTGAAATTGCAGGCCAGAATATAGCAAACCCTATTGCTATGATTAGTTCTGTGGCAATGATGCTGGAGATCACATTGAATTTTCCTCAGGCGGCAAAACAAATAAATACAGCCATTGATACAGTTCTAAATGCGGGTATCAGGACAGCTGATATTGTACATCATGATTCAACGGCAGTTAGCACGTCTGAAATGCGAGATTGCATTATTGAAAGTTTTAAGGAAAATGTGGACTATAGTGAACCATCGATCGTAGAGGAAACAGTGAAGGAATAATTATGAATGAAAAAGTTACCATTTTTGATACAACACTTAGAGATGGAGAACAAGCGCCAGGTGCATCTTTAAATGTGTTTGAAAAAGTGGAAATTGCTAAACAAATGGAACGTTTAAATGTGGACGTAATTGAAGCAGGTTTTCCGGTTTCATCCCAAGCGCAGTTTGAAGCGGTTCAACGTATTGCCGATTCTGTAAATATGATTGTTACCGGCCTAGCTCGCACAGTAGATGCCGATATAGATTCTTGCCAAAGAGCACTGAATGGTGCGGATCGTTTCAGAATCCATACCTTTATTGGCACTTCAGATATTCATCTTAAGGGTAAGTTTGGAGCAGATCGATATGGAAAATCATTAGAAAAAAAGAGGAACACTATTTTAAATATGGCCTGCGAGGCGGTGCAGTATTCAAAGACATTTACTGATGATGTAGAATTTTCTCCGGAAGATGCTGGGCGTACCGATATTGGGTATCTGGCTGAAGTTGTGGAAGCCGTTATAAGCGCTGGTGCCACAACAATAAATATTCCAGATACAACCGGATACACTATGCCGGAAGAATTTGGCGCAAAAATTGCAGAATTAAGAAAAAGGGTAATAAATATTGACCAGGCTGTAATCAGTGTTCATTGCCATAATGACCTTGGACTCGCTGTGGCCAATTCGCTCAATGCCATCGCCAACGGTGCCCGTCAAGTAGAATGCACCATTAATGGAATTGGAGAGCGTGCCGGCAATGCCAGCATGGAAGAAATTGTTATGGCGCTCGATGTAAGATCCAATTACTGGAATTATTATACCAATATCAAAACTGAAGAAATATATAATACTAGCCGAATGGTTTCAGGATTTACTGGAATGCTAGTTCAGCCAAATAAAGCGATAGTTGGAGAGAATGCTTTTGCTCATGAATCTGGAATCCATCAAGACGGAATGCTAAAAAACCGAGATACCTACGAAATTATGACTCCGGAATCTGTTGGAATAAGGAATAATAAAATTGTTCTAGGCCGCCATTCAGGGCGTCACGGACTTTCTGTAAGGTTTAAGGCATTAGGTTATGAAGTGACCGAGGATAAAATGGATTATTATTATGAACGTTTCCTAGACCTAGCCGATAAGAAAAAAGAGATTTATGATGAAGATCTGCGAATATTGATGGGGGATAAAGCTGAAAGCGAGCAGGGATTTTACACTTTAGATTATCTTCATGTTAATCTAGGCACAGCAACTATTGCCACGGCCACTGTACGTATTGAAAGTGAAGGAAAAACCTATGAGGAATCTGCCACTGGTGATGGTCCTGTGGATGCTTGCTTCAGAGCGATCAATCGTGCTATTGATTTCCAGAGCCAGACGAGATTAGAACATTACCAGGTTCGTTCCGTCACAGCGGGAAAAGGTGCCCAAGGAGAAGTCACTGTTCGTTTAAAAATTAATGGAAGCGCTTATACAGGAAAAGGTGTATCTACAGATACAATCAAGGCTAGTGCAAAATCGTACCTTCAGGCATTGAATCATTATGAAGCCATGAAAGATATGAATGAAGTTTTTGAAACGATCAGTGAGACAGTATAATAGAATATAATTATGACCGGAAAAACATTATACGATAAACTTTGGGAGAGCCACCTAATTCGAGAAAATGAAGATGGTACAAGTTTACTTTATATAGACCGCCATCTCATTCATGAAGTAACGTCTCCCCAGGCATTTGAAGGGTTGCGATTAGCAGGAAGAAAACCATGGCGAACTGAAACAAATATAGCTGTTCCAGACCATAACATCCCCACAAAAGATCGAGAAAAAGGCATTACCGACCCTATTTCAAAATTGCAGGTTGATACTTTAGGCCTTAATTGTGATTCCTTTCAGATCAAGGAGTTCAATATGGAGAACCCAAACCAGGGCATTGTACATGTTATAGGGCCTGAGCAGGGTTTGACACTTCCAGGGATGACTATTGTTTGTGGAGATTCCCATACATCAACCCATGGTGCCTTGGGTGCTTTGGCTTTTGGTATTGGCACATCGGAAGTTGAACATGTATTAGCTACCCAATGTCTAATCCAGAAAAAATCAAAGAATATGTTGATCGAGGTAAATGGTCAATTGAAACCAGGTGTGACAGCAAAGGACATGATATTGAGGATTATTGGACAAATTGGTACAGCGGGCGGAACAGGTTATGTAATTGAATTTTCCGGGGAGGCAATTCGATCTTTATCGATGGAAGGTAGAATGACTATTTGCAATATGTCCATCGAAGCGGGAGCACGTGCCAGCATGATATCAGTCGATGATACAACATTGAAATATGTTTGCGGAAAACCTTTTGCTCCAAAAGGTGATTTGTGGTATAAAGCAAGTGATTATTGGGAGTCACTACAGAGTGATGATAATGCAGTTTTTGATAAAATTGTGAAAATAAACGCAGAAGAAATCAATCCAATGGTTACTTGGGGGACTTCGCCAGAGATGGTTATAGATATAGATAGTAGAATCCCTTATTCACAAAATGGATCTATTCAATCAGCGTTGGATTATATGGGTTTAGAACAAGGAACAGTCATCAATGATATTGCATTGGATAAAATTTTTATAGGGTCCTGTACGAACTCAAGAATAGAAGATTTGCGTGAAGCAGCCCATATTGTAAAAGGCAAAAAAGTTGCTAAGTCAATAAAGCTGGCCATGGTAGTTCCTGGGTCAGGTCCTGTTAAACATCAGGCCGAGAAAGAAGGGTTGGATCAAATATTTCTGAATTCAGGGTTTGAATGGCGGGAACCTGGCTGTTCCATGTGTCTTGCAATGAATGCTGATCAACTGGATTCAGGAGAACGTTGTGCTTCTACATCAAACCGCAATTTCGAAGGACGACAGGGCAGGGGCGGGAGAACACATCTGGTAAGCCCTGCCATGGCGGCAGCGGCAGCTATAAAAGGTCATTTTGTTAATGTGACAACTGATTGGTACAATTAAGGTGAAAAAATTTCAAACATTTACCGGACTAGTTGCACCTTTGGATCGTGACAATATTGATACAGATGCTATCATACCAAAACAATTTTTAAAATCCATTCACCGCACTGGTTTTGGCCCCAATTTGTTCGATGAATGGCGATATCTTGATTACGGAGAACCAGGAAAAGATTGTAGTAACCGTCCGTTGAATCCAGATTTTGTTTTAAATCAAGATAAATATAAAAATGCAACCATTTTATTGACTGGGAAAAATTTTGGTTGTGGATCAAGTCGGGAGCATGCTCCCTGGGCCCTGGTCGATTATGGGTTTAAGACTATAATTGCAGAGAGTTTTGCTGATATATTTTATAATAATTGTTTCAAGAATGGTATTTTGCCCATCACACTTACTAAAAATGAAATTCAATCTCTTTATAAAAAAACTACACAGGGAAATGAGTTTGCATTATTGGTGAATTTGAAAGATGCAACTTTAACAGACCCTAAAGGAAAGAAGACAAAATTCAAACTGGAAGGGTTCAGAAAAGATGCGCTGTTAAATGGATTGGATGAGATTGGAATAACACTATCCAAAAGTGCGGATATTAAATCATTTGAAGCAAACCACCAGCAGTTACAGCCATGGCTGTTTACATCATTATGAAAGGAAAACAAAAATTGATTGAATTGTTTGATACAACACTGCGTGATGGAACGCAGGGAGAAGGGGTGAATTTATCTGTTGATGATAAACTGCGGATTGCTGTAAAACTAGATAAATTTGGTATTAATATCATTGAAGGCGGGTGGCCTGGAAGTAATCCCAGAGACCAGGAATTCTTTAAACGTTCAAAGGAATTAAAGCTGAAACAGGCAAAAATTTGCGCATTTGGATCGACAGCTCGGTGGCCGGATAAAATTCAATCTGATGCAAACTTGAACGCACTGCTTAAAGCTGAAACTCCTGTAGTTTCGCTTTTTGGAAAAACCTGGCAGCTTCATTCTGAAAAAGGACTTGGGTTGGATGAAGAAGAAAATGCTGAACTAATTGAACATTCTGTTGCCCTTTTGGTGAAAGAAGGTAAACGTGTTATTTTTGATGCAGAGCATTTTTTTGATGGATATAAAGCATCACCTTCGTTTGCCATTACAATGCTAAAAGCTGCTCAAAATGGTGGTGCGGATACATTGGTACTATGTGATACAAATGGTGGATCTTTGCCAGAAACTATCAGGGAAACAACCGAAGATGTTGTAAAACAATTTGATAAAAATATTGGGATTCATGCTCATAACGATAGCGGCTTAGCTGTAGCAAATACAATAATGGCTGTGGTTGCAGGTGTTAGTCATGTTCAGGGGACCATGAATGGTGTTGGAGAACGTTGCGGCAATGCTAATCTGGGGGCAAT